>NZ_JBQSVH010000008.1:0-135384 GCF_052376135.1 Psychrobacter sp. AOP7-C1-14
ATCAGTACGACTATTAAATCATTTTAAATGACATTATCCAATGGATAACATACGTTTCATATTTAAATCATTTTAAAACGACGATATCTTAATCGACATACTTGAAATTTAGCGATTTAGGTCAATCTAGCTATAAGCCCAACGATAAAGTCAATTTAGTAATAGAAGTCAGCTTAAGATTAACTATCAAGTTTTGTCTATATAGCGAGTTTATGTGATTAGCATGCAGATAAAGCCTTTATTTACGCTAAAATCTTACAAAATAGCGAAATGACACTTCATCGCCAGTAAAAATAACTTATAACCAAATCTCCAATAATAATAGGACACCATATGTCTACTGCTGAAACTGATGCACAAATCATCAACCCTGAAATGCCAGATGTGCCGCCTCATGCACCAAGCAAGATTAATCTAAAAGACTATACGAAACCAAGTTTTGATGTCGAGACAGTACATCTAGATATTAAGCTATTTGAAGACTATGCGCAGGTAGACAGTACGCTTGAGATGGTACGCCAAACAGCAGGGGATATTGTCTTATTTGGTGAGTCATTAGAGTTGCTAACGATTGCGATGAACGGTAAGACGTTGACCACTGAAAATTATCAGCAGGAAGCAGGCAAGCTAACGATTTGTGACGCCCCTGAGCGAGCTACTCTAGATATTCAAGTGCGCATCTGCCCACAGACTAATACGGCGCTTGAAGGTTTATATATGGCTGGTAGTGGTGACGACACGATGTTCGTGACTCAGTGCGAGCCAGAGGGTTTTCGTAAGATAACTTTTTATCCAGACCGCCCTGATGTGCTAGCGATATTTACCACGCGACTTGAGGCAGACAAGCGTTATCCGACGTTATTGGCCAATGGTAACTTAGTTGAAGCGGGTGGAGTAGCCGATGCGCCCGACCGTCATTACGCTATCTGGCATGACCCAACCAATAAGCCAAGTTATCTATTTGCCTGTGTGGTTGCTGATTTAGATGTATTGACAGATTCTTATACAACTAGCGAAGGCCGCGAAGTATTGCTTGAGCTGTATGCCAAGTCTGCTGATATTGATAAATGCGATGTCGGTATGCAGGCTTTAAAAGATGCTATGAAGTGGGATGAGGTTAATTACGGGCGAGCCTATGATTTGGATCGCTATATGATAGTAGCGGTCAGCCAATTCAATATGGGTGCGATGGAAAATAAAGGTCTGAATATTTTTAACACCGCTTGTGTGTTATCTAGCCCTGAGACGACCACTGATGCGCGCAGCTTTAGTGTAAAAGCCATTATCGCTCATGAATATTTTCATAATTGGACTGGCAACCGTATCACCTGCCGTGATTGGTTTCAGCTTTGTTTGAAAGAAGGTTTTACCGTTTATCGTGATCAGTCATTTTCCGCAGATCAACAGTCAAGTGCAGTACAGCGTATCGATGACGTAGCGACTCTACGTGCTCATCAATTCAGTGAAGATGCAGGTCCATTAGCACATCCAGTTCGTCCAGAGAGCTTCGTTGAGATTAATAACTTTTATACGACGACTGTTTATGAGAAAGGCGCTGAAATTGTGCGCATGATTGCCAATACGTTAGGGCCAGATGATTTCCGTAAAGGTACCGATGAGTATTTCCGTCGTTATGATGGACAAGCGGTAACAGTTGAGGACTTTTTATCAGCACTTAGTATCACTAATGATAAAATCGAGAATTTCATTGATTGGTATCGTCAACCTGGTACGCCAGTAGTATCAGGCTCTCAAACCTACGATAGCGCCGCGCAGACGCTGACCATTACTTTGAATCAGCAGACGCGCCACGTGAAAGGCTTTGATGCGCCGAAACCATTGCCGATACCAGTAGCAACGGCATTATTTGACAAAGACTCAGGCGCTATCGTTGCTGAGCGTATGTTATTGCTTGACGAGGCAACGCAGACTTTTGTATTTGAGAATGTCACAAGCGAGCCTATCGTGTCGTTACTACGTGATTTTAGCGCGCCAGTACAGCTAAACTACGACTATCAAGATGCAGATTTGGCATTTTTACTCAAGCATGAAACCAATGGGTTTAACCGCTGGCAAGTAACCCAAATGCTGGTCAACCGTATTTTGCTGCAAGGACAAGGTACGAAGAGCAGCCCTGATGTATATTTAGAAGCATTGGCGCAGACGTTGCCTGTCTTAGCGGCTGATGATGCCATGCTAGCGACACGATTGCTTGATATTCCATCAACGCAAGAGTTGGCTTCTGCTATTTCTAAAGACTACGATCCAGTGCTGGTTAAAGAGCAACGCGATGGGCTATACAAGCAAGTAGCTGATAAGTTAAAAGACCAATGGGCTAAGCTGTACAGCAACTTGCCAATGCAGTCTTATGAGGACAGCGCTGAAGCTAGAGGCATTCGTGCGCTGCGTAATGTCGTACTTGATATGGCGTTGACTGCCAATGTGGATGATGCAGCTGACTGGGCACAGCAACAGTATGATAATGCGAGCTGTATGACTGAGCGCTTCGGTGCATTGAAGGCCATGGTCAATCATCAATTGGTAGATGCAGATAAGTACTTAGCGGACTTCTATGAGCGTTTCCAAGCAAATGATCTGGTTATCGATTTGTGGTTCAGTGTACAAGCTGCCGCCGACGATGTAACGCCTGATATGGTGAAGTCGCTACTGACGCACACAGACTTCGATTGGAATACGCCCAACCGCGTTCGTTCAGTAATCAGTGCTTTTAGCTCACAACCGACGGTACTTTGGACGGCAGAGGGTCTAGAGATGTATACAGGCGTGATTCAGAAATTAGATAATGCCAATCCTGTACTAGCGTCGCGCTTACTGCAAGTATTAGCTCGCTGGAATACGTTGGCTGCGCCGCGCCGTCAAATGGCGCATGAGCAACTAACAGACTTGCGCAAGAATGTCTCATCTAAGCATGTGCTTGAAAGCTTAGAGAGTGTGTTAGGTGCTGCAAAAAGTTAATTGAGAGCAGTATGTTCTTAATTAAAATAGAGCGTTCATAAACAAAAAGCCCCTTTCGCATTAGTGCGAAAGGGGCTTTTTATTGTTTACTCGACGATAAGTTATCGCTGATAGCTATTAGCGATTCGGTAGCACATCTTTTACCATATCACGTAATTCACGTAATGCTGTAACAGTACTATCCCAATCTAGGCAGCCATCGGTAATCGATTTGCCATACTCAAGCTGACTCAAATCAGCAGTCAGCTTTTGATTGCCGCCTTTTAAATGGCTCTCAATCATCATACCGATAATTGATTTATTACCATTTTGAATTTGCTCGGCAACGTTTTTGATAACCATCGGTTGTAGGTAAGGATCTTTACCTGAATTGGCATGGCTTGAGTCAATCATAATCTTACTATTGGTTTTGCCTTTTGCCAGCTCATTTTCAACTTGAGCAACTGCAGTTTCATCATAGTTAGGCTTGCCATTACCGCCGCGAAGTACCACATGTGCGTAAGGGTTGCCTTTAGATTTGATGATAGAGACTTTACCATCTGACGATAGACCTAAGAAGCTATGACCTTCTTTAACCGCTTGCATGGCATTTACAGCAACCGTCATACCGCCATCAGTACCGTTCTTAAAGCCAACTGGACATGACAAACCTGAGCTCATTTCACGATGCGTTTGGCTCTCAGTAGTACGTGCGCCAATAGCTGACCAGCTGATGAGATCTTGCATGTACTGCGGCGTATTTGGATCAAGTGCTTCAGTCGCGCAAGGTAGACCTTTTTCGTTCAGATCAAGTAGCAATTTACGAGCTGTGCGCAAGCCTTTTTCTATATCAAAGCTGTCATTCATGTCTGGGTCGTTGATCATGCCTTTCCAGCCAACCGTCGTACGAGGTTTTTCGAAATAAACACGCATAACCACAAATACACTGTCTTCGATTTCTTTTGCCAATACGGCCAAACGATCGGCATATTCGTGAGCGGCTTTGATATCGTGAATAGAGCAGGGGCCAATGACCACAAACAGACGCTTGTCTTTACCATCCAAGATATCTTGAATAGTATTACGACCTTTTAGTACGGTGTTATACGCGTCGTCTGATAAAGGCAGCTCGGATTTTAGCTCGGCGGGGGTAATCAAAGGAATAAATTTTTCAATATTCACGTCGTCAATATCTGCATTATGGGTAACTGATGTTGTCATGGTTATATATCGTCTAGCTGATTTATAGGAACATTCATTATGCGGACAAAAGTGTTGGTTGACAAGGGTAGTCGAGCAGTTAATTGACTGATAACTGGAATGTGGAAAACAAAACTTAGTTATACTTATAGAGACTTAGTGTGATGTTTGGCCTTCTAAATGCACGTTTAGCATTTGGTTTTTCTATCTATTAATAAGAGTTGCTTGAGTTTTTTATGCATAACACTCAGATTTTATGTGTGAATTTCGCTATTTGTATCATCGTCAAGTATGATGGCAACATTAGCGATGGGTCGTCAAAACTATGGTGTTAAAATAGTACGGATGGGTGCACACATTGTCCGTCAAAACCTATCACTGATTTATTGCGTTATATTTTATAATAACGATTTATCTTATTTTGTATATTTCTAATATCGAGAGCTTGTCATGAAAGATTCTGCTACGTCTTATCACCATACTGACCTCATTCATCAAGCTGAGACGGATCTTCAACTACCAAGTGTAAAAGCTACATCACTAGTGATAGGTATCGTCGCAGGTGAAGTATCTGGTGATAGCTTAGGCGCAGATTTTATGCGGCAAATGAATAATCTACGTGATGATATTGTCTGGGTAGGCGTGGGCGGTACAAAGATGCAAGCACAAGGGCTACAGAGTATTTTTTCGTTAGAGCGCTTGGCAGTGATGGGTCTGGTTGAGGTCATGTCGCAGCTACCCGATTTGCTTAAAGCGCGCCGTGAGCTACTGAGCGCATTTAAAGCCGCTAGTATTGATTGGTTTGTCGGTATCGATGCGCCCGATTTTAATTTACGAGTATCCAAAAAACTAAAGCCCCAAGGCGTGTTCTGTGTGCAGTACGTCAGTCCATCTATCTGGGCATGGCGCGAGTCGCGTATCCATAATATTAAAGCGGCGACCAATTTGGTGTTATGTCTATTCCCGTTTGAGCTGCCAGTTTATGAGCGACATAATCATCCAGCGATCTGTGTGGGCCATCCATTATTACGAACCATTGATCAGACATTGATTGATATACCAATCAATCAACGTCGCAGTGAGTTGGTCTGGCACAACGACGGACTACAGCAGTTTTTTATTGAACGCTTTGATGATGTGAGTCAGCTTATTTGTGTGATGCCAGGATCTAGACGCGGTGAAATTACGGCTATTTTGCCATTGATGCTTGATGGTATCCAAAAGTTAATCCTATTAGATCCTAAGCTGTGTTTTATCATTCCGACGGTCGACCAAAATCATCAATATATCGTACAAGAAGTTATTGA
Organism: Psychrobacter sp. AOP7-C1-14; assembly: GCF_052376135.1. Lineage (NCBI taxonomy): Bacteria > Pseudomonadati > Pseudomonadota > Gammaproteobacteria > Moraxellales > Moraxellaceae > Psychrobacter > Psychrobacter sp. AOP7-C1-14. The sequence continues at coordinate 5,463 of NZ_JBQSVH010000008.1, forward strand.
CCAACGCTCAGAGCAGTTGCGTGCGGCAATTGTGGTGGTCTACGATGATACTCAGCCAGAATTTAGCCAACATGCAATGGCGGCATCAGATATCGTGATGTTGGCATCTGGAACAGCAACGCTCGAGGCAATGCTGCTCGAACGGCCGATGGTGGTGGTTTATCAGTTAAATCAGCTAACTTATCAAATTGCCAAGCGTCTGGTAAAAGTACCGTATGTAGCATTACCTAATATACTGGCTAATGCACCGATTGTACCTGAGCTAATCCAAGAGCAGGCGAGCGGTGACAATATTTGCCGCACCGTCATGCGATTGCTGCAACCACGCGCTTATGCCGAGCAATTACACGACTTATTAGTGACAAAGCAGTCGTTGCAACAGCAAAGTAACCATGAGCCTGCGAACAGTGTGATAGAGCAATGGTTTATCCAAAACACGACTAACGTCAATCCTAATTAAATGAAAAAGACCGTCTAATATTATGCATATCAACCAAAACAAAGAAAGATCAGTTCAAAAAATTGACATCAAGATTGAGCACATTGATGTCAAGGGACAATATATTCAATTAGCTGCACCCATACACTTATATGGGCAAATGAATACTTCTGAGTTGCTAACTGAGAATCTGACTAATAATGGCCAAAAGACAAAGCAATCAATACTACAGATTGGCGTTGATGAAGCAGGACGTGGACCATTGTTAGGTAGCGTTAATGTGGCAGCGGCAATATTACCGGTGACTTGGTCAGGATTGATTGAAGAACAACCGCTCAAAGAAACGCCGTTGTCGATACTGACAGACTCCAAAAAACTGAGTGAAAAAAAGCGAGATATCCTTTATCCATTGGTTCAGCAGCAGGCAGTTGGCTATATCATTGCTGATATACCAGCCGCAGTGATTGACCAAGTAAATATTCTGCAAGCAACAATACTCGGTATGCGCTTGTGTACTGAGTCATTGTTAGACGTGATTTTTGCAAATTTCTCGATAGCTGGGAATGATAAAAGTATGTCGCTCGATCAATTGAAAGTTGAAGTACTGTTTGATGGAAATCGTTGTCCTGACCTGAATTATAATAGCTTTAACAAACTAGAGGTAGCGTCATCTGCGATTGACTGCCAAGCGTGGGTAAAAGGGGATGCGCGCCATACTAGTATCGCTGCAGCCAGTATATTGGCAAAAGTAAGTCGTGACCAAACTATGTATGCACTGGATGCTCAATATCCAGAATACAACATTGCCAAACATAAAGGTTATCCGACGCGCGCGCACATGGAGGCAATTGAAAAACATGGGGTCTTGCCAACGCATAGACGTAGTTTTGCACCAGTGAGAAAAGCTTTAGACGTACAGTAGCTATAAACAAGTGACTGTATAGCAGATACCAAAAAAGAGTGATTTATAGATGGTTTGTCTTCCTTAAAAATAGTCTAAGCCTAGTATTGATTTATAAATCTAAAAAAAACCTGTTACTTGCAATCAGCGAGTAACAGGTTTTTTACAAAATAATCAGCAAAAGTTCATTTTCTATAATACAATAGATATTTATAGAAATAAAACACTGTCAAATCAGTTACTAACAATCCTTTAGCTGGTTTTTATTCTCATTGCTTTTCACAAACAGGTTATTATTTTATAGGATGGGCGATGACTTCTTATACTCCTCAAAAAAATATTGCGGCAGTGCTATTCTTGACGATGTTTCTTAGCGCTTGTGGAGGCGGTGGTGATTCTGATAGTGGCTCTACGTCTGCTAATACACCAGACAGTTCACAAAATGATGAAGCTGCCAAGCCGACAACATCAGAACCTATTATTTCTGCTCCGATTATAGCGACACCTACTAGTCAGGGTGACGAGCCAAGCGATGGTATTCCTAACGCTGGTGGTAATGGGTCAGCTGATAACAATATACAAGCAGCATTAGGTGCGAATAATCAGTTTAGTCTAGCAAGAACCAGCTGTGGTCTAAACGGTCTATCCGTTGATACAGAACTAGACGATCTGGCTATTCAGCACGCGAACTATATAAAGTATGTATTTGCGAACAGCTCACCAATTAGTTTTAATGCGCACTTCGAAAATGAAATAACTGATATTGCTAGTGCGACAGGTAGCAACAACCCTTTTTTCAGTGGATTAGATCTGGCAGATCGATTGATCAATGCGGACTATGGCAACTCGCAATATGGTGTTACGGAAAATATTGCCCAGTCTGTCTATTATAGTTCGGCGGGCAATTTTTCTAATACAGAGGTCGTAGCAAGTTCTATGGCAAAGTCGTTGTTGTCAGCACCGTATCACCTGCGTTCTTTGATGTTGCCAACCTCAGACGTAGTAGGAACAGGTATGGTGACCTATACACCTAATGGCAAAAGTGCGACTAACAATAAAGGCTATGTTTTAGTCAGCAATGCTGCAGCGACCAAAACCACGGCAAATAAAACGCTTGAAGGTGTTTTTACGTACCCATGTCAAGATGTAAGCGGGACAGTCACAGCGCTGTATAACGAAACACCAAATCCAGTCAGAGGCTCTGGACGCAATTTACGTACTGATCCTATCGGACAGCCAGTTTATATCAATATGCCATCCGCTGATAAAGTTAAGATCAACAACGTCAAATTTCATGATGTGCAGCGCAATATAGATGTACCGATTCAACTGCTTGATTTTGACAATGATCCGTACGAAGGTACGAATTACGCACTACCAACGAATGAAGCATTTATTTTGCCATTAACTGATGCACTCAAAAGCTGTGAGTCAGGTAGTAATAAAGGTGGCAATTGTGGACTTCATGGTAATAGTAAATATAAGGTCAGTTTTGATATTTTGGTGGACGATAAAACATTAGAGCAGCAGTCATTTACGTTTACCACTGGTAAGGTAAATTACTAATAAGTGTCTAATACATTCTAACTCTCTATCGTAAAAAAAAGGTCTGAACCAGTAATATGATTCAGCCCTTATTTTTATGTGATAATTTTTTGTGTAATAACTTTGACTATCTTCATGTAATATGAGAAATGTATTCTAAAACGATGAGTTAGGCTGTTTTAAAAAGTTCTTTTCATCTTCGGTTGAGATACGATTCAATATATCATTACGATGTGGGTAACGACCAAATTGATCGATAATTTGTTTATGACGATGTTCAAAATCTAGCGTATTGGCATCATCCAATTGTTCAAACAATGGCAAATAACGCTTATGAATCATGGCTGACTCGGAATGCATGAACGGTATGATAATAAATCTACGCCATTGCATCGGTAGAGTATCAAAATAAGGCTGTTGAATGGCTTCTTGCGCCAGTGCTAAGGCCATACCATCTTGCGCAAATGCACTTGCTTGTCCACGACATAAATTGCGTGAAAACTGATCGAGCACAATAATTTCTGCTAAGCGTCCTGCCAATGCTGTTATCGAACTATTACCATCCAACGAAGACTCTGCGATACGCCAAGTGACACATTCGCCTTGTTTGGCTTCGTGCCAAATACTGCCAAACTTATCTTGTATCTGCTTATCAAAACGATCGTTTTGTTCAAACCAATAAGCTTCATTGCTTTTATCAAACCAAAAATCCAGCACGGCGCGCGCATCAGGATCTAGATACGTCAAATCTATGTTTTCAGGATCCAATTGTGATGAATGAGATTGACTGGCTGAGGTGGAATAATCGGTTGAAAGTGACATAAGATATTCTAATTATAATGAATTTAGTCTACTATAGCGCAAATATTTATATCTGTCTGTCAAGATACCAACAGCAGGGTTTCTATTAGGTAATCTATTATGAATGCAAAAAATCTAGAGAATTCTACCAACGCATCATTGCCACCAACGCCTTACTATGTGCTTGATGAAGCGGCCATCGTTGCCAATATGAAAATCATCGCTAGGCTATGTGAGTTGTCTGATGCAAAAGCATTGCTAGCACTAAAATGCTTTGCCACATGGGGTGTTTTCGATGTGATGCAGCCTTATCTGCATGGTACGACTTCGTCTTCACTGAACGAAGTCAGATTGGGCTATGAAACCTTTGGTAATAACGATGATGCCAATAGCAGCGATAAAAAAGAAACCCATGCTTATAGCGTTGCCTATAGTGCAGATGAAATCCCTGAAGTATTGAACTATGCGGATAAAATCATCTTTAACTCCATCTCTCAGCTTAACGCTTTTAGCGCGCAAGCCGCCGCGCAAAATATACCCGTAGGTCTACGACTCAACCCTAAGACCAGCAACTCATCGTTTTTAATTGCTGATCCTGCGCGTCCCTTTAGCCGTCTGGGTGAGCACGATAAAGAGAAAATTGCAGCGGTACTTGGTGATATTACGGGTGTTATGATTCATAACAATTGCGAAAACGACAGCTTTGACGCTTTTAGTGAGAGTCTGGCTGATATCGAAAAAAGATTTGGTGATGTATTAGCACAGCTTGAGTGGGTGAGCTTGGGCGGTGGCATTCACTTTATCGCGCCTGATTATCCACTAGAAAAGCTCGCTGACAGATTAAAATCATTTAGTGAAACCTATGGCGTGCAAGTGTACCTTGAGCCGGGAGAAGCCAGTATTCATGGCGCAGGCACGTTGGTGACCACCGTGTTAGATACCATGCATAATGAAAAAAACCTAGCAGTCGTTGATGCTTCTATCGAAGCGCATATGCTGGATTTATTGATTTATCGTGAGTCCGCACCGATTGCTGCGATTAACCATACCGCTACCAATATCGCGCCGATAGGTAATCCTGCGGAAGCCGTACCTTCTAAAGCTAATGCTGAATCGGCAGGCAATACTATTATTTATGGTCGCTCTTGCTTAGCAGGCGATATCTTTGGTGAATATGATTTGCCAGATAATTTACAGATAGGCGATCAGATTAGCTTTGGTAATGCAGCTGGTTATACGATGGTAAAGAAAAACTGGTTCAATGGTGTTAACATGCCAGCGATTGTCATTCGCCGTTTGGATGGCAGTATCGATATCCAGCGCGAATTTGACTATCAAGACTATAAAGCCAGCTTGTCTTAACGCGATATTTTCATGTCTTTTCTACATTAAAAAACAAAGGCTTAGTCTCAATAATGGGTGATTTAAAGGTATCTGCTATTGATACATTATTTTTTACCGATAAAGGAATAAAAATTGTTATAATCGCCTCGGGCAAATAACGGAGTATTGTTTGCCCGACGGGTGCGTGGGTTTTCCTCGGTCTTCCTTTTTAATTCACGCATATCATTCACTCGTTTCTGTTTTGCATAGCCACTATCGATGGTATCGACAGGGACCCAAAGGAGGATTGTTCATTGAACACAAACCAACAAGCTAAGTCCAACAAAAAAGACGTACTGATCATCGGAGCAGGCGGTGTCGCTCAAGTAGTCGCGCATAAATGTGCAATGCACAACGATGTGCTTGGTGAGATTCATATCGCCTCGCGTACCAAAGACAAATGTGATGCCATCGCCCAAAGCGTAAAAGAAAAAGACAGCTTTAAGCAAGCTGCGGTCTTGCACACGCATCAAGTCGATGCCATGGATAGCCAAGCACTTGTGCAGCTAATACAAGACACTGAAATTCAAATACTTATTAATGTTGGCTCGGCATTTATCAATATGACCGTACTAGAAGCCTGCATTGAGACGGGTACTGCCTACATAGATACGGCCATTCATGAAGATCCACACAAGATTTGTGAGACACCGCCGTGGTACAACAACTATGAGTGGCAACGCAAAGACCGCTGTGCAGACAACAATGTTACTGCTATTTTAGGTGCAGGGTTTGATCCTGGTATGGTCAACGCTTATGCGCGTCTTGGCTATGACATGATGGATGCAGGATCTGTGACTGATATTGACATCATCGATATCAATGCAGGTAGCCATGGCAAATACTTTGCGACCAACTTTGACCCAGAGATTAATTTCCGTGAGTTCACTGGTACGGTTTACTCTTGGCAAGATAGCAAGTGGCAGTCCAACAAAATGTTTGAAGTCAAACGTACGGACGATTTACCAGTGGTTGGTGAACAAAATAGCTACTTAAGCGGTCATGACGAGATCCACTCATTATCAGCCAATCTAGATGTACCAAACATTCGCTTTTGGATGGGCTTTGGTGAGCACTACATTAATGTCTTCACTGTGCTACAAAGTTTAGGGTTGCTGTCTGAGCAGCCAGTAATGACTGCTGAAGGTCAAGAAGTAGTACCGCTAAAAGTCGTCAAAGCAGTATTACCAGATCCAAGCTCGCTTGCACCGAACTATACGGGCAAGACCTGCATTGGTGACAAAGTCAAAGGCAAGATCAATGGCGTTGAGACTGAAGTATTTATCTACAATGTCTCAGATCATAAAGATGCGTACAATGAAGTTGGTAGCCAAGGTATCTCTTATACCGCAGGTGTACCACCTGTTGCTGCTGCTATGTTGGTTGCGACTGGCGAATGGGATGCTGGTAAAATGGTTAACGTTGAAGAACTAGATGCTAAACCATTGATCAATCTGTTGAACAAGATTGGTTTGCCAACTCGTATCAAAGATGAGAATGGTGATAGAGCGCTTGAGTTTGATATTTAATTAGTCGTCATATCTGTTCTCAAGCCCATCTGACTTTAATTAAGTCAGGTGGGCTTTTTTCGTTTTTACATGCTCGAAACTAAGAAAAGATGAATTATTGTTAGTTCATTAAGTGTTATAGAGTTTAAATGATAATGATTTTCAATATCATTTATAGGAAAAGTACGCTAGTATTGCACCTTTGTATCATTTGCTAGACATCTTGTAACGGTGGAGGTTAGAGGTTTGTCAGTAAATAAAGTTAGGAGCAGTGGATGACATACGCACGATTTTTCTCTAAAAAATGGGTTACAGCAGGATTCACTTGTTTGTTATATTCGACGTCATTTTCGGCATTTGGTTTGGAGACAGCGATGTTAACGATTGAAAGTCCTCTAGAAGGTGAATTAAATCATCCTAGCAGTGAAAAAAATAATACCAAACCTCAGCCACTGGATATCAATGTTCCTTGCGAGACGGGTGACTATTTGACTGGGTATGTAGAGAGTAGTGATGTGATGACGATGGATGTCATAGATGCTACAGGAACAGTATCGCGCCGTTTAATTGATCATAAGAGTGGTAAGCAAAATTTTTATTTAGTGGCAGAAAACTGCGATGCGACATGGCGCTTGTCCGGATCAGGTGCATACCAAGTAGTGCTTGAGCAACGTATCAGTTTAGAAGAACAGAATTTAGAAAGTGCTTTAGAAAGCTCTGACACGTTACTCAGTCCAAAAGTAACAGCATTACGTGAGTCGCTGACAAAAGGACAGAGTAGCGATAGTTTTTGGGCGGATGTAGAGGTATTAGGCACACCGCTCGTTGAAGATACTGCTGCTGGTACTGTGATGACGTTCTTGGCGCAGGGCAGTTACGACAACGTAAAACTTTTAGGCGCACCTTCTAACAATCACGAGTCGCTACAACAGCTGGCTGATTCTGATGTTTGGTATAAGAGTTTTGTAGTGCCAAAAGACACCCATTTTTCTTATCAGATAGCGTTTAATGTGCCTCAACCACCAGAGTCTGGATTTGCACGTAGAGTGGCGATAAGAGCTGTGGCTCAAGCTGATCCCTATAATCACCATCCATGGCCTCGCTCAGCAATTGACAAGTACACAACCAAATCTACTGTTACGTTAGAAGGCGTGCCAAAAAGGCCTTGGGTAGATGTGCAAAAAGAAACCCCTAAAGGAGCGTTGTCTACTTTTAAATTTACCAGTGAGACATTAGGCAATACCCGTGACATTACTGTCTATACGCCTTCTATAAATAGTAATACAGCAGGGGATGAAGTGTTGTTGTATATCTTTGATGCTGAGTCTTATATCGATACAGTGGAGCTACCAACGATATTGGATAATCTGATTATAGAAGGTAAAATCCCACCAGTAACAGCGGTATTTATTAGCAATCCTGATAGAGATGCTCGTGCGCGTGAATTGCCTGCTAATCCAGTTTTTGCAGATGTCATGGCCAATGAGCTAGTGCCACAAATGAACAAAAAGCTACCGAGAGCAATACCAAAAGATAGAACGGTGATTGCAGGGTCTAGTTATGGCGGATTGGCTGCGACGACGATTGCGCTACGTCATCCTGATATATTTGGCAACGTTATCTCTATGTCTGGGTCTTACTGGTGGAAGCCAAAGGAGCAAACCGCAGATGATAAGCACTTTGTGGCGTCTGAAGTAATAAAAATGGAGAAAGTGCTAGTTCGGTTGTTTTTGAGTGCTGGCGTGTTTGAAACGGCTCGTGGTGATAGTAGTAGCAACGGTATATTAGGAACCAATCGCCATCTGCGTGATGTGCTGTTGGCAAAAGGATATGACACTCGTTATGAAGAATATGGTGCAGGGCATGATTACTTTTCTTGGCGAGGAATTATCGGGGATGGCTTGATATCGCTTTTTGGGTCTGAGGAAGAGAAGTAATATCTATATTTGATATAAATCGTAGCGGCTATGGCAGGATAGCCGCTACTATCAGGGCTAGCGGTAATATTATGTTATTGTTGTTACCTACTGCGATTAACTACTTTCGAATGAGCTTTTTTTGAATGAGCTTTAACTTGCAGGTTTGAAAAATAGCTCATCAATTTATACTTACGTCTGCTATTAATGAAAAAGGAAGCATTTCTATGGCAATTAAAGGAAGCTGTTTATGTCGAAAAATTATTTATGAAGTGGATTCCTTGGATATGCCTATTGTTCACTGTCATTGTCATACTTGCCGTAAAGCTCATGCAGCAGCATTTGCCACAGTAGCAGGTATTCAACGTGATAATTTTCGTTGGCTCAGAGGAGAGGAGTTTATTTCTACCTATGAATCATCAGCAGGAAAATTCCGTCATTTCTGTAAGTGTTGTGGTTCTCATTTAATTGCTCAAAGACCTGCACAGTCACATATTGTTCTTCGTGTGGCAACATTGGATGATGATCCTAAAATAAAACCTGAATCTCATATTTGGATGTCACACGATCTGCCGTGGCTTGAATATGAAGATATGGAGCAGTATTCAGAAGGTCAGTGAGCTATTTATAATTAGCTTAATATTTGTTGTTTATAATAGCTCCAAATAACAAATATTATTTCATAATAGTAATTTTAGTAGGTTGAACTCTGTGTGGCAGTGCACAAAGAGTCTGGTTATCTCTATTTACTAGAATTATATTCTCTCAACGCCGCAATACGGTCATCAAGCGTTGGGTGTGAGCGGAATAGATTTGCAATACTAAAGCCTTGCATTTGCTCAGACGAGATTGCAAATGCTCTCAGGCATTTGGTCGGGGCGCTGTGCGGAAGGACGAAGAGCATCAAGCGCACTGATCATCTTTTCGCGGCTGGCAAGTTTTGCGCCCATCTGATCGGCACGAAACTCACGTAAGCGTGAAAACCACATCACGATAGCAGATGCCAAAAACCCAAGCAGAATATCCATCACAATACTGGTAATAAAATAGCCAATACCTGGACGATCACTGGTGTTTTTAAACACAGCACGGTCCACGAAATTACCGACAATACGAGCAAAGAACATCACAAATGCATTGACCACTCCCTGAATAAGGGTAAGCGTAATCATATCGCCATTAGCCACATGGCCAATCTCGTGTGCCAATACGGCCTCGACCTCATCTTGATTCATATTTTGTAGTAGACCAGACGACACTGCCACCAGCGCTTTGTTCTTATTCCAACCAGTTGCAAACGCATTTGGCTGAGAATTATTAAAAATACCGACCTCAGGCATACCGATATTTACCGCTTTTGCTTGTTTGGCTACCGTATCGACAAGCCATTGCTCAGTAGCGTTACGTGGGGATTCTATGACGACCGTACCAGTTGATCTCTTAGCCATCCACTTTGACAAAAATAGCGATATCATCGAGCCAACCATACCGTAGATGCCGCACATAATGGCAAGGCTAACATAATTGAGTCCGCCTGCCGTATGTACGCCACCAAGGCCAAAAAACCTCGATAAAATACCAAACACAATGCTAAATACCACAATCACTGCTAAGTTGGTCAATAAAAATAATCCAATGCGCATCATGATGCGAACTTCCTATGTAAAGTGTCGGTATGCCCTCGATAGAGCACTCTCTAAGAGGTTTGTTTGCTATAGTTGTATCTAAATTATATTGAATGGATGCTACTGCTGTAAACAAAAAGTCAAAACAGCGTATAGCGATTAATTTTATTATAAACTGAAGTGATTATTATGGCGAACCGTAGTTATTTGTATTCAACTAACATTATTCCCGAAGCAAATCAAAATGATAGCAGTCGTGTGTTAACTGGCATATCAGAATATAACTATGATATTCCAATAGTCTTTAAGGTGTTACTCTCTGGTAATCCGCAAGCCTGTCTGTCAGTGATTTGAGATAATCCTGAAAAGACTGCTCTTATTGGAGATTATGCCAGCGGTGTGCAAAACCTTGAAGCATTCTTAGCAGCTATTACGCTACCTGCTACTCAGGCTCCAATTACAGAAGCGCTTAAGTTCTTAAAAATGCCAGAGAACCAAAAACAGTATTTTATTTTAGAGTGTGGCGAGATTTTTGCTATGAGCGAGACGCCAATAGAAGCGCAAAATCTGGCACTTCTCAATCAAGTACAGAATCTGCAGCCTGAAATAGAGGCGGCATATCAGTCACTGTTGCCACCTGCCAAAGTCATGAACGAACAACCAAGATCTATTGGCTTATTGGCAAAACTGTTTGGCCGCCGTCCAACACCCGCGAAGGCATTGTCTGCGAATAAATTAGACCAAGCTATCTTTAGTCTTGGTCTGGGTCTTTGATCGAATATTTTTTACTTTGACTTTTCTGGAGAGGGTGATGACTAATGTTTATCTGTAGGAAATGTAGAAACGTTATTAATGCTCAATAGAAATAAAAAAGGCCTAATCATGAACGCTCTAGAACTTAAAGTTCCGCCTGTAGCGCAAGTTATTATTACAGCAGCTGTTATGTATGGCGCTTCTAAAACTATAGCTAGTTTACAGTTCGATTTTGATGGATCAAATACGCTGGCGATTGGTTTGAGTATTATTGGGTTGGGTAGTGGGGTCATGGGTGTGGCTCAATTTAAAAAAGCACAAACCACTGTGAATCCGCATACACCAGAAAAATCTACAAACCTAGTGACAAGTGGCATTTATCGGTATACTCGCAACCCAATGTATTTAGGATTGGTGCTTGTCTTGCTAGGTTGGGCCTTTTATCTGTCTCACCTTTTACCATTTATATTAGTACCTGTCTTTATGATTTATATGACACGTTTTCAAATACAGCCAGAAGAAAAAATGATGGCACAAAAATTTGGTAGAGAATATCAGGCTTATCTATCTAGAGTACGCAGGTGGATATAAAGCTTATAGAGTATTCAGTCGAGGTAGGGTGTTCGATTGTACGGCTATAGAGGATAGAGTACTGGTTTCTGATAACACCGTATAATATTTGACAAGTTTTATCACTATTGGGGAGTGTTGGGTGAGGAGTAGTAATTTTTGACAGAATTAAAGACCTTTGGGCTGTTTGCGCTTACTGCATTGGCTGAGATTGCAGGGTGTTACCTGCCTTATCTATGGCTACGAGAAGGCAAGTCAATCTGGCTGCTGATACCCGGTGCGCTTAGTTTGGTTACGTTTGTTTGGCTGCTGTCGTTACATCCGACCGCTGCGGGTAGGGTTTATGCTGCATATGGTGGTGTGTATATATGCATGGCGATTTTATGGTTGTGGACGGTCAATGGCATACGACCAACCACATGGGATATATTGGGTTCAGTAGTTGCATTGTTAGGAATGGCGATTATTATGTTTGCACCGCGCGGACCCTGATCAAAACCGAAGCTTCAGTCAAAACAGTATCTGGTTAAAAATGTAGTACTTATAAAAGCCGATGGCCAATCAAAAAAACACCAACTAAACGGTTAGTACGGCTAACCCTAGGTTATCAGTTAATTCGTTCAATCAATCATTGTATTAATAAGTGCTTACTTACGGATACATAGCGATTTGCTATAATAGATCGTAAACCGACTCATAAACGCGGTAAACTCTTATTTATTAACATTTAGCACCATAGTGCTTGCTGTTTTGGTCAAATTATTATGCGTATTCGTAAACTATTCAAATTTGAAAATGCTCATATCGTTCGTAACTGTAGCTCTGAGCGTTGTAAGCACTCGATTCATGGTCACAGTTATCAGATTGAGCTGATTTTAGAGGCCACTCGATTAGACCATGGGCAAATGGTTTATGACTTTGGTCTGCTAAAATCTTCGATCAAAGATATTATTGATAGCTTTGATCATGCTATTTGCTTTTGGAACAAAGATGATCCTGAGTATGTCGCAACGTGTAAGAAATTTAGCGCCCGTTGGATAAGTTTGCCAGTTTCACCATCGGCAGAGCAGTTCTCACGAGTGATATTCTTTTGGGCGCAAGAAATACTGCGCCAGACACAAATGCAAAATGGTGAAGCAGATGTGAGCGTGTACTCAGTAATCGCCCACGAGACGGCGACAGGGTATGCACAGTGCTTTGCTGATGATGTCGCAAACGATCAAATGGGTAAACTGGTCTTAGAAGACTTTGAATTTAGTGAGCAAGTTCGCGCTGAGTGGACTGACCCCGAGCTGTATGCCAAGCTGATTCGCGGTGAAAGCTTCACCAATCCAACCGTGACCATGCAGGTACAAACAGAGCAAGTACAAGCAGGTTCAATCTGATGTGTGATGGTCAATCTATAGAAAATGGTAAATACCTAAAGACTCTGACCCTAGCGTCTGAGCAAGATACTCAGTCATTGGCTGAGCAATTAGCGTCATTGCCACTTACAGGAAGTGTATGGCTGGCAGGTGACTTGGGTGCGGGCAAAACCACGTTGACGCGTTACTGGTTACAAGCGCTTGGTCATTCAGGTGCAGTAAAAAGTCCAACCTATACCTTGGTTGAGCCTTATAGTATTCAGCAACAGGATGGAGCTATTAAGCCAGTCTATCATGCAGATTTATATCGTTTGCAAGATCCTGAAGAGCTTTCTTTTATTGGGTTTGATGAGTATTTGGATGAACCTGAAGCCTTAGTCATTATTGAATGGGCGAGCCGGGCTGATAGCTATCTACCACCGCCCACGTTATTCATCGATATGACCCAAAATGCAAGCAATGACAATGGTAATGAAGCACGCCAAGTGCAGCTAAGGTTATCAAAATCAGGTCAAGCGAAAGGTTTGGACTTATCGCAGCTCACTATCTAAACCATATCAATTGTTATTCTTCTAAAATATGACATCTATCAATGCCAGATAATTATTCTAATACACGTATTAAAAAACTATCGCCGCTGCTAATTAATCAATTAGCAGCAGGTGAAGTGGTGACACGTCCAGCAGCAGTGGTTAAAGAATTGCTTGAAAACGCCATTGATGCTGGTGCGACCAACATTGAGGTTCGCATTACTCAAGGCGGTATGGGCTTGATTGAAGTAGTGGATAATGGGGTCGGTATTCATCCTGATGACATGGTCATGGCGATTACTCGTCATGCGACCAGTAAGGTTGCCGATGTTGCTAATTTGCATGGTATTACGACGTTGGGTTTTCGTGGTGAAGCGTTAGCGGCGATGGCTGCTGTCTCGCGTTTGTCCCTAACCAGTAGTCATGATGAGAGTGGTATTGGTCGTCAATTACAGGTCGCTGGCGTATTAGATGACACACCGAAACTATTACCAGTTGTGCATAACCGCGGTACAACGATCGTCGTAAAAGATCTGTATTTTAACGTGCCTGCCCGCCGTGGCAATTTAAAATCTATTGCTACTGAGTTCGGTCATATCGAAACTATTGTCCGAGAAGTCGCACTGGCACGTGCTGATGTTGCTTTGACACTTTTTCATGACAATAAACAGCGGCTATCATTATCTGCAAGTGCTATGAGTACTAATAGTCACAATGATAGCCGCTTGCCAATGCCGCGGTTGGAACAAGCGACTGGTATAGCATTGACAGACAATGCATTAGCAATATCGATAGATTTGTCGAGTCTGGTACAGTCGTCTGTAGAGTGCGGTGGCAATGTTAGTCAGGCAGCGGTTAGTGGCTGGTTATGGCCATTGCATTATGAAAAACCTGATTTACCAAAACTGATTTATGTAAATGGTAGACTGGTAAAGGAAGCGTTGATTAGTAACCAAATACGCCAACTTGCACAAGGCGCACAGCTGGTAGGTATGGGGTATGCGCTGTATTTTGATTTACCAACTCAATGGTTGAATATTAATGTACATCCATCTAAACAACGTATCAAAATCAGTCCATTGAATAATATTATGGCGCATTTAGGCCATACGATTCGCTCTCAGTTGAAAACAATCAATGCCCCCGTATCTGTACCAACGACAGACGCTGATAGTCAGTACATATCTTCGGAACGAGCAAATAGTAATGCTTCTGAAGGTTGTCCGTCTGAAAGGCCGATGTCCAGTAGTCAGCCTACCAATCATCAAAGGCAGCATAATAAAGTAGAAGCTACTAGACAGTCTTATAAATCTACTGCAAATCAAACATATTCAAATAATCCTTCATTGCAAGAATCGGTACAACCGTATGTTGGTGAGCAGGCAGGACCAAGTGATAGTAGTACTTCACATTCCTCTACTGGAGCAGCCAATTCGGCATCCTTGCCAATTTGCTTAGATATGGTCGATAGTATAGAAACTATTGATATTGACTCAAACGCAGATGATAAAAATCTACCTTGGCTGTTATTTTATCATCAAGGGCAGTGTTTACTGATAAGTGCTAAAGATTGGCAGTTTAAAGTAAGCCAGTTGTTTGAATCACTTAACTCTAGTCAGCAAGAATTCAAAAAAGATAAATTGCCAAACAGCGCCATGGAGATTAATCAGCAACTGATAACGGTCAATATGCAAATGTCTGCGCAAGATTCAATGGTTTTTGCGAATGATCTTACTGAAATAATCACGAATTATGCTATCAAAGCGATGGATAGTCGCCGTTTAGTGAAGTTAATGCTTTCTTGACTATTTGAGAATAATGACAGCATTTAATAATAATTAAAATAACCGTTATACATATATTATGAAAGGCCACTTTATGCATCGTTCGTCTGACAGCCTGCCTCACAAACTGGCGGATAATAGTGTGGTTTGTCTCATGGCACCAACCGCTAGCGGCAAAACGTCACTGGCGTACGAGCTATACGATACTGGCCGCTTTGAGTTAATCTCAGTGGACTCAGCATTGATATACCGTGATATGAACATTGGCACAGCCAAGCCAACAGCGACTGAGCTGGCGCGTTACCCACATCACTTGGTCGATATTATTGATCCTATGCAAAGCTATAGTGTGGCTGAGTTTGTTAGTGATGTTGCCCGTCTCATTGATGAGTGTCATCAAAAAGGAAAGATACCATTACTAGTCGGCGGTACCATGATGTATTACATGGCGCTACTCGATGGATTGTCTCCTGTGCCCGATAGTGATGATAGTATACGGGCGCGAGTAGAACAATGGCGTCAAGAGGAAGGTATTAGTGCTCTCTATGATTATTTAGGTAGTATAGATCCTATAAGCCATGAGCGCTTGAACGCTACCGATACTCAGCGTATCACGCGTGCGGTTGAAGTCTATCTGCAAACGGATATACCAATAAGTGACTGGCAGCGCAAGCCAAAGCAAGCACTGGCACACAATCCAGAGCAGCAGTGGCATGCGCTGTCGGTAATGCCGGATCGTCCATGGCTACATGATCGTATCGAACAACGCTTAGACATCATGTGGAATGAAGGGCTAGTGACTGAGGTCATTAACTTACTAAAAAAGTATCCGCTTACGCCTAATATGCCTTCAATGCGCTGTGTGGGTTACAGGCAAGTACTAGAATACTTGGTGCATATTGATCATCCAATATTTGATGAGGCTCATCTAGATAAGCATCAATTTTATGAAGCTTTTGGAGCGCATACAGCTGTCAACGGAGAAAAAGAAATCTTAGGTAATGTTGCTCAGTCAGCCGCTCAATTGAACACAGCTAAACAAGAGACCGAGGCGCTTGCTTGTCAGGAAATGCAAAATAAGGCATTATATGCTACAAGACAACTAGCAAAACGTCAGTACACATGGCTGCGAAAGGTAATGCAATTGCCTAATACATCGTCAAGTAAGATCTCGCAATCTGAAAACGAAGCTGATACTAGCAGTCGTATGATATTACAAACGTTTGAAACGATGGCCGAAGCACGAGAGTATTTATCTTAAAGTGTAATGATAGGTATCACAATTAGTTTCAAAAATCGGTATAAATAGCTGTTATAATTTAGCTCAATGAGTTGAGTATTGTTATAACAGCTATTTATAAACTTTTGTATACAGAAAATATTGACGAAACAACTAGTTACTTAATTATTTACAATAATAACGTATTCGCGATAAAGTGGAATCACTTAAGAGCAACGAGTATTTATTTAGATACGTTTTATAAAGAAAACACCTTATTGTATCTACCTTTTAGCCATTATAATTAAATTGACACTTAAAATAATTGGCACTCAAAACATAATTATATAATATTTAGGAGAGATTTCATGTCAAAAGGACAAACTTTACAAGATCCATTCTTGAATTCGCTGCGTAAAGATCGCATTCCTGTTTCTATTTTTCTGGTCAATGGTATTAAACTACAAGGCCAAATTGAATCATTTGATCAATATGTTGTTCTCTTAAAAAATACAGTGAGTCAAATGGTGTATAAGCATGCCATTTCAACAGTAGTACCAGCACGTAACCCGCGTAGTAGTACGTCGACAGGTACCAGTGCTCAGCCTCAAAGTGCAGCACCAACCGGATATCAAGGTGGTGGATTTGAACGTGGTGGCAACCCTGCTGCTAGTGGTTTCGAAGAGCGTGGCTTTGCATCGAATCGTAGTGGATTTAACCGTGGTGGTTTTAGCCAAGGTCAAGATCGTGGCTTTGAACGTGGTAGTTTCGGCCAAGGTCAAGATCGTGGTTTTGAGCGTGGGGGTTTTGGTCAAGATCGTGGTTTTGATGCTACGGCAGATAATATAGGTTTTGAAGATAAGCCAAACGACGGACCTAACGATAATAACAGCTAATTCGTTGCATTAATCGAGCATATTGTTTAAAGCCAAATTATTGAAGTATGATTTATCCGTTTAAAACCTGCTGATAATAGTGGGTTTTTTTTGTATAGATAGCAGTAAGCTGTTTGTTGATTGTAAAAAACTATATTGATGTAGACCATTACTAATATGAAACGTAGTGTAGTAAAATAAACTATTGATTCATTATAAAAATAGAGCGGATTCATGAGTGATACCAAAAACAACTTAACCCATGAGCAATTTATTACGACTGCTATTGAGGCGATTAATACTGAGATATCAGCGTTGGCATTGCTAACAGAGCAGATTGACGACCGATTTGCACAGGCTTGTGACATCATCTTGACTTGCAAGGGTCGAGTGGTGGTTACGGGCATGGGCAAGTCAGGACTAATTGGCCGCAAGATCGCAGCGACTTTCGCCTCAACTGGTACGCCTGCTTTCTTCATGCATCCTGGCGAAGCAGGGCATGGCGACTTGGGAATGCTTGTGAAAGGTGATGTATTGCTTGCTATTTCAAATTCAGGTGAGTCAGATGAAATCAAGATGCTACTGCCAGTTGTCAAACATCTAAACATTCCACTTATCAGTATCAGTCGCGATAAGCGCGGTATGTTGCCACGAGCAGCTGACATTGTATTGACACTTGGTCAGTCGCAAGAGGCTTGTCCGCTTAATCTAGCGCCTACTTCCAGTACGACGGCTACTTTAGCGCTCGGAGATGCGTTAGCAGTTGCTTTAGTGCATGCACGTAATTTCACTTCTGAAGACTTTGCATTATCACATCCTGCTGGTGCCTTGGGTCGTCAGCTGTTGACGCGCGTCGAAGATTTAATGCATACCAAATCAGAAGATTTGCCTTTGATTCATCAGCAAGCTCCATTGCAACAAGCTTTATTTACTATGTCTGCTGGTCGCTTGGGCATGACGGTAGTGACTGGTGATGACAATAAAGTCGTTGGTGTGTTCACAGATGGTGACTTGCGCCGAGGGTTGGAAAAAGGCATCGATTTACAAACGCCAATGCATGAAGTAATGGTCAGTAACCCACGTCATATCAGTAAAACGATGCGTGCGTCAGATGCGCTGAGTGTCATGAATGAGAGTGGTATCAGTCAGTTATTGATTATTGATGATGAAGATCGTTTAGAAGCTATTATTACCGTGCATGATTTGCTGCAAGCTGGTGTTAAATAAGGTTTGTGAGTTAGTGTTGAAATAGTTAAGCTATATAGAGTACCTCTTCGAAAATAAATATTAAAAAGAGATGAATGATGCAAGACTTAATACAGAAAGCCGGACAAGTGAAATTATTGGTCATGGATGTCGATGGTATTTTATCCAATGGTCAAATTATCTATGATGCTAATGGCGTTGAGACCAAAGCATTCTCAGTACAGGATGGTGTAGGTGTTAAGTCTCTAGCGCGTTACGGTATTTTGACCGCCATTATTACGGGCCGTAGTAGTGCGATGGTAAATAAGCGCGCAGCAGAAATGGGCGTCGACCATGTGGTGCAAGGACGTGATGATAAGTTAATCGCGCTAAATGAGCTGCTATCGTCTTTAGATCCTACGCTTAATATTACTGCTGCCGATTGTGCTTACATGGGTGATGATTTACCAGATATCAAGGCGATGCAAACAGTAGGGTTTGCAGCAACGGTACCTAACGCGCATGCTGAAGTTATTCAGCGTAGCGATATGGTAACGACTCGTGCTGGCGGTACTGGTGCAGTGCGCGAGATATGTGATCTTATCCTAAAAGGTCATGGACATTATCAAGACTTTATCGCGCATTATACGCTTGATGAGGCACAAAATCAGGATAAACAGTTGTGAATACACGTGTCTTGATTATATTAGCCTTAATTATTGCCGGTATCGCGGGTTGGTTTTTTCAACAACAAGGCGATGTAGCAGCGCCAGTCAACATTGAAACAACAGATGTCGATTACGAAGCCACCGATATCAAAGCCGTGCAGACAAACGAGCAAGGCGAAACCGAATATGAGCTTACAGCTGAGTCTTTGACCCATAATCCTGAGACCAATCAGGATGAAATGTCAGGTATTACTATGAATTGGGAACCGTCTGCAGAGCAACGTTATCGCATTCAGGCAGGCAGTGCAGCGATTAGTCAACAGACAGGAGAATTTAGCTTATCAGGTGGATTTACACTAGTAAGCGAAGGTAACCAAGATACTCCTGATATTGAACCGATAAAAGTAACTGGTAGCACGTTAAAGGGTAATACGAAGTCAGGTAAAGTGTATAGTGATGCACCTGTAAAAGTCGAACAAGGCATGAACCGGTTTGAAGCCTCTAGTATGACTGCCAATCTTGAAACGGGTGAGTATGAGTTTGGCCAAGTCGCTGTCGCTTTTTCTCCATCTGAACGCCAAGATCAAGCATTATTTTAATCGAAACCTTTCTTATTCACTGTGTTAAAAATAGCGGCTAGCATAAAGTTTGCAAATCCTACCACCTATTATGAAATGAGTTATTTATATGAAACTTAAATTTTTGCCTACTTTACGCGCATCATCAGTCTGCTTGCATAAGTTACATGCACTGCCAATGGTAATGTTGTTAGCGCTACCGCTTTATAGTCACGCACTGCCATCAGATTCTAATCAGCAGATTAAGTTGTTAGCGGATAAAGCTACTTATAGTGAGAGTACAGGTGTGACCAGTTATGCAGGTAATGTCATTATTACTCAAGGTACCTTTAAAATGACGGCCGACAACATCACGGTCAATCTTTCTCAGCAGCGTAGCATTAACTCAGCGGTAGCAACTGGCCGTCCCGCTACTATGCAGCAAATAGTCACGCAAGAAAAGGGTTTGGCAAAAGGCCAGGCTAATAAAATTGACTATAATGCGGTGTCTGGAATCATTACGCTAACTGGCAATGCTAAGCTGGTTCAGAACGGTGCAAGCTTTGCTGGTAATGTTATTCGTTACAGTCTAAAAGCAGGTGATGTCGAAGCGACTGCTGGTGGCAATCAGCGCGTTGAGTTGGTATTCCCGCCTAACAACGGCACAAACCAAAGCGGCGTGCGTTAATCCAAATAAATAGACTACGAATTAATAAGTCTGTCCTTAGCAATGCTTA
This sequence comes from Psychrobacter sp. AOP7-C1-14, assembly GCF_052376135.1. Taxonomy (NCBI): domain Bacteria; kingdom Pseudomonadati; phylum Pseudomonadota; class Gammaproteobacteria; order Moraxellales; family Moraxellaceae; genus Psychrobacter; species Psychrobacter sp. AOP7-C1-14. Next base: position 25,823 of record NZ_JBQSVH010000008.1, read on the forward strand.
AGTTGTGTGAAAGTAAGAGTAATTTATGAGCGAAGATAAAAATCTAGACCTATCGGCATCACATACCAACACGGCACCAGTTGCTCGATTGACTATGCAAAACCTAGGCAAGCGTTATGGCAAGCGTTGGGTGGTCAAAGATGTTTCGTTTTCTGTTGAGCAAGGACAAGTTGTAGGACTGTTAGGGCCTAACGGTGCTGGTAAAACGACTAGCTTTTATATGGTTGTGGGACTGGTTAATATGGATAAAGGTCGTGTTACTTTAGGTAAAATGGACTTATCTAAGTATGCTATGCACGAGCGTGCGCGTGCAGGTATCGGCTATTTACCGCAAGAAGCATCAATCTTCCGTAAGTTATCTATCGAAGATAATATCCTATCTATCTTACAGACTCGTACAGAATTAAGTAAAGCGGAACAGCAGCAAGAGCTTGAAAAGTTAATTGGCGAATTCCATTTAGAACATGTACGCAAGTCTCAGGGTATGAGCGTGTCAGGCGGTGAGCGTCGTCGCTGTGAGATTGCGCGAGCATTGGCAGCTGATCCTAAGTTTATCTTATTGGATGAGCCATTTGCAGGGGTAGACCCGATCTCGGTTGGCGACATTAAGGACGTTATTTTGACGTTAAAAAATCGCGGCATAGGTGTTCTAATAACCGATCATAATGTTCGAGATACACTAGCGATTTGTGAAAAGGCTTATATCGTATCAGAAGGCGCTATCATTGCAGAAGGCACTTCAGCTGAAGTGTTAGAAAATGACTTAGTAAAATCTGTTTATCTAGGCAAAGACTTTCAAGTATAAGTGAAAGCGTTAAATATTTTATCCTATAATCTATTTTATATGATCGTTTCACTATAAAACAAAGCACTAAAAGTAGAGTTATTCTGGTATTTATCTTCCTTACTTTTTTATATGTTCTATTTTCTAAACGCTGCGTAAAACGCATAGCAATAATTTTGTACTTTCTAATTAACTAATAGAGCTGGCTGAAATTACTCTTTATAGAACTTGTAAGCCAGTTACTACTTATATCTACAATTAACATCATCCTCTTTAAAGTACAGCTTACAAAATAATGGCTGGCTATCATAACAAATACTTCTGAATCAACGCTCACAAGGCGTGACAATACTTTCTTCATTATTCTCGATTGATCCTCTGAATAAGGCTTATAAGCTATGGCAAAAAATAAAACCAGCTATGTCTGTCAGCATTGCGGTGCGCATTTTGGTAAATGGGCAGGTCAGTGTACAGATTGTGGGGAATGGAATAGCTTGGTTGAAGCCCCAAATGTCAGTATGCCACATCATAACAAGAGTACTGCTAAGCCTAATAGTGCTCGAGCTGCTGCTCATAGTAGCAGTAGTGCGCCAGCTGGTAATTACTCTGGTACTCATAGCGCCGTTATGCCACTTAACGCAGTAAGCGTCACACTTGACACACGCCTACCAACTGGTATCAGTGAGTTTGATCGCGTACTCGGCGGTGGACTAGTGGCAGGTTCCGTAGTGTTAATCGGTGGTGATCCAGGTATTGGTAAGTCAACGATCTTGCTGCAAACGGCGACCAACATGGCACGGGCTGATTCATTGGCAGGCAGTGCGTTATACGTGACAGGTGAAGAGTCACTGGCACAGGTGGCTATGCGAGCCAAACGCTTAGACCTACCTGCTGATAGGCTACGTGTACTGGCCGAAACTAATGTAGAGACTATCTGTGCTGCATTGACGCAAGAGCAGCCAGCCATTGCGATTATTGATTCTATTCAGACGATTTATACGGATGCTATTAACTCTGCGCCAGGTGGTGTCAGTCAAATTAGAGAATCTGCTGCGATTTTGACGCGCTATGCTAAGCAAACAGGGACAGCGCTATTCTTAGTAGGACATGTAACCAAGGAAGGTACGCTAGCTGGTCCGCGAGTATTGGAGCATATGGTTGATACGGTGCTTTATTTTGAAGGACAGTCTGACTCGCGTTTTCGTATGATTCGTGCGGTCAAGAATCGCTTTGGTGCGGTTAACGAACTGGGTATCTTTGGTATGACTGATATGGGGCTCAAAGAAGTTGCCAATCCATCAGCAATATTTTTGAGTCGTTATGACAAACCTGTTGCGGGCTCTGTGGTTATGGTCAGCCGTGAAGGTACAAGACCATTATTGGTAGAAGTACAGGCCTTGGTCGATGATTCACAAGGTTCGCCTAGAAGGATGGCGCTGGGTCTGGATTTCCAGCGTTTATCTATGTTATTAGCAGTGATGCATCGTCACGGTGGGATACATACCAGTGGGCAAGACGTCTATGTCAATGTGGTTGGTGGCGTAAAAGTTATAGAGACGGGGTCTGATTTAGCCGTATTGCTGGCTTGTGCATCAAGTATCAAAGAGAGGGCATTACCATCATCACTAGCCGTGTTTGGAGAGGTAGGTCTATCTGGTGAAATTCGTCCAGTACCCAATGGACAAGAACGTTTAAAAGAAGCGATGAAGCATGGGTTTAAGCATGCCATTATTCCAAAAGCCAATGCACCTGCTAAGGGAGCGCCTCAGTTTAAAGGTATCAATGTAATTGCGGTTGAGCGACTTGATGATGCTATCGAAAGCGCATTTGAATTATAAGGTATATACAATTCATAGTGCTTGGTTTTAAGTAGTTAAGTCATTGCTATTAGTTTGGAACAATAAATATAAATCATAAAAAACGCCTAACTAATAATTAGTTAGGCGTTTTTTGTTATATACGTTAGCAATGTTATCAGTCTCTAAAACCCATACTTGAAACTATGGTCCTGCAACGCGCTCAATAGAAACGTTACCCACGCCTTTACTTGTAATACCAAGTTTCTTGGCAGCGCCATAGGATAGATCTAACACGCGGTTACCATGGAATGGGCCGCGATCGTTCACTTTTACGACGACCGTTTTACCATTGGTTTTGTTAGTAACTTTGACATAGCAGTTTAGTGGCAATGAGCGATGCGCTGCAGTTAGAGCATTCATGTCAAAAGTTTCACCACTAGCAGTCTTGCGACCATGGAACTTACGACCATACCATGAAGCAAGACCAGTTTGCTTGAATTTACTGACTGAGTTAGAGGCCACAGCTGTTAGACGCTCTAGTACATCTTCATCATTAGTAACTTGGGTAGTATCATTAGCCAATAATGAGCTACTGAGGGCTAATGAAGTAGGCTGACGGGCTGATTTTACTAAGCTTGATGCGCCATCGTGCTGACGGCTCAGTTCACCAAGTACACGGTCGATGTGGGAGGCGTTATCTTGTGAAATCATAGCAAGTGTGGTTTTTGCTTCTACAGCATTTGCATTGGTAGCGACTGCAGAGCCAGCAAACAACATTGCCGACATGGTAAGTAAACCAGATAAACGCTTATTCATAAATACCTCTATAACTTATACATCAAAACCTAACGCTAAATAGTTTAGACTGAGCATAATATCAACCTATTATTTTCATATCGGTTAATAGATGGCTCTTATAAATATTGATGTATGGTAATTTTTCATTTCATTATCATCAGTGTCTAGCGAATATAATGGCTAGAGTGACTGACGATACGCTCAAATGATAGTTAGCGATAACTATTGAATACAGAGTCTAGAATAAAGACTGAGTGACAATATCACTATGTCGTATTTACATGATGTGCGATATACAAACTTCTTTAGAGTGCTACATTAATAGAAGGTTTAGAAAACATCGCGTATCGCTTTGTTATCAAACCGTTAATTAAGTAGTGTATTTGAAAGTCTGGAATCTACAAGATGTTAACTATACAGCTAAGCTACAACCTAAATATATTTGAATGCAATGTTTGTTAGTAGCTATGTACATGTTATGTATCAGAGTATAGTGAAATGAGGTTAACGCAATTTTTTGTAAAAAACAAGCAATAAAATCTTTCCGTATCTGTGGTTAGTTAACCAATATCAGAAATTATGCTCGTTTATCATCAGAATAATAGCGAGTAGAATGACTCATTATTTCAGGTTTGTAACTGTTATTGTTTCCTACACGAACATATATCATTTTTTATGAAGTCATAGGTAATCTAGCCAGATTTATGAGTATGAATAGACATAAGTAAGCCAAATCCTGCCATCAGAGTTACAATTGCCGTACCCCCATAACTAATGAATGGTAGTGGAACACCTACAACAGGTAAGATGCCGCCAACCATGCCGACGTTGACGAATATATAAACAAAGAAAGACATGGCGATAGCACCAGCTAACAACCTGCAATAGACATCAGGATGAGTGAAAGCAATATATAGAGCACGTGATAGAAGGCAAAAATAGATAAACATTAGTAGCATCACGCCGAGTAAACCAAACTCCTCGGAGAAAGCAGCAATGATAAAATCAGTATGGCCTTCTGGTAGGAAGTGTAGATGTGATTGAGTGCCTTCTAGGTAGCCTTTTCCAGTGAGACCACCAGACCCGATGGCGGTTTTCGATTGAATGATGTTCCATCCCGCACCTTGTACATCTGCTTCAGGATTGAGGAGTGTCAATACCCGCGTACGCTGATAGTCGTGGAGTAAAAAATTCCAAGCGAAAGCTATAAAGGGTACAGCTAAGATTACAGCGGCAGAGATTAAACGCCACGAGAGGCCTGCTAAGAAAAGTACAAATATACCACTGGCAGCGACCAGTAGTGACGTACCAAGATCAGGCTCTTTAGCAATTAATAGCACAGGTACAATAATCAAAGCTAATGTGATAGCAATGCTAGACGCTGACGGTGGCAGATCACGCTTAGACAAAAACCAAGCACACATCATTGGCATGCCAAGTTTCATAAACTCCGAAGGCTGTACACTACCAAAGCCTGGTAAGTTGATCCAGCGCTGAGCACCCATACGCACTTCACCAATAATATCTACCAATACTAATAGTATGAGTCCTAGGACATAAAATATAGGCGTAAAAGTACGATAGAGACTGGGCGGTATTTGGGCCATGGTAAACATCACAGCAAATGCCACACCGTAGCTGACCATTTGGCGAATGACCATACCAATATCTTGGCTTGCAGCGCTATATAGAATCGTTAGACCAATACAACAAACTGCCAGTAGTAGTAAAGTTAACCATGGATCGATATGAATACGTTGCCATAGTGTCGGTGCATGACCTTGACCCAGATGATGGCTCTGACGTGAAAAACGATATTGCGGGCTAGAAGACATAGGCAGATTTTGACTAACAATTGATGTAGGAGGGAAGTACTAGCTAAGTTTTCTCGTAATAAGCATAGAGTGAGATAAGCTTAAAAGTGCCATTTCTAATAAAAGTACGCGAGCAATCAACAGTCAGTTAATTGGTACATTAGTAATAAAGTCACTCAATTATAAAAGTTGTAAGGATAAGTGTTAATTATCAATATGGGACTTCAAATTAGAAGCGATAGTTTAGCTTGCTTGTTGAAAATTTGATAGTATCGATAAAACGTTTTTAGCGGTAGCTTCTTGTCATGATGAAATCAAAAACCTATGCGTATAGGCAAATTTTCCAGCCTGTTCTTACGTTCATACTTTGTGCTGGTAGTATAACTGCTCATGCCGTTATTATCAGTGATGATAGTGAACGCCGTATTCAAATACGTCAAAATAGTAGTACGAATACATCAAATAGCGACAGTATGCAGAACTTGATTGTACAAAAGCAGCGTGATTTTGAGATTGATGCTAGGTTATCTATTGAAGAAAACAAACGTGTGAATATAGTGAAGCGCGGTGCCACCTATAGTACGTCAAACAACACCTACAATGGTGCTTATAAAGATTCTACAAATATGGACTTTAACGCATGGCTAAATAGTAATAGCTATCGTGCTAGGCAAGTGGCAGCGTATGAACGCTATCTCAGTTCACGAGTAGGGTCACAGAATGTACCACCGCTATCTCAATTACTTACAACCGCTCGTAGCTGGAGTAAATGTGGATATGAACCTTATCAGCTACCACCGCAAGAGTTGTGGCCTAACATTGTACCGACATTGCATCTCTATAGTGAATTGAAAAATCAAGGCATTTTGCCGCCTAGCAGTGAAATACGGTCGGTATATCGTAACCCAGGACTGAATGATTGTGCAGGTGGTGCTGATAGTAGTAAGCATATGAATGCGAGTGCCATAGATATTTGGGTACCTGAGTACGAAGATAATTTATGGCGCTTGAATACCCTGCAAGATGGCCTATGTCAGTTTTGGCAATATCAGGGACAGTCTTACAATTTCGGCTTAGGATTATATGCGACAGGGGCTATTCATTTGGATACTGATGGCTACCGTAAATGGGGATTTAATCACGCTAGTAGCTCTTCTTCTTGTCGATATTAAGTAGATTATTATTGATTAAAATGTCGAATAAAGATAAACGAATCATAATAACGCTAGATATGTATATTCATTTTTATATATACTGCGACGGTATTTACTAAAAGCAATACTATTGCAATTGTTTAGTAGGATTTATAGGTTGTACGCATAAGTTCATCAAAAATTTGTTTGGTATTCGCAAGCTATGCTTTAATAATGTGTGCTATCAATTGTCTCCATGATCTACAAAAAACGACTGCATTTACCTTAAGCGAAATTTATGAAAAATCAGTGCTCAACAACAGTAAGATACTATAAAGCAAAAGTTAGGCGTCAGAGTCTTTTGCAGCCGACCCATAACAAGTATGGCGTTTTACTTATTCCTACACTCGTATCCGTACTGATGGTCAGCGCATGTAGTACAGAAATGTCCTCCGAAAGTAGTATGACAGTGACAGATAACTCTGCCAGAAATATACAAAGCTCCAAGGAGATAGAAGACAATATTAAGAACTCTTACGCACGTTTGGCATCTAAGCGTTCTGATGTTTGTCCAAAATTAATTCAAGAAGAAACAGGCAATCAGGTTATTGAGCGCATATCAGAAGTCATGGTAAATGACTATTGTGATTATTTTTTATATCCGCGAGAGGGACAGCGTCTCAATGTTAAAGTAGACAACCGTCAGGTAGAAGCGCTATTAGTTGTGCCAACGATACATAATTTTGCCAATGGTAAGTATAAAGTGACGTCTTATGATAAGCACGTTATCCGTCTAAGCTATAATGGGGCTACTTATAAGCCTGAGCATTTTGTCTATGATGTTGCGCTAAAAATCTCTGATGCTAAGCATTCCTAATAATAAGTATTAGGAATGCTCTGTTTCTTATTTAAAGGTCATAATAGTTCAAACATTAAAGTAAACATTACAAGTAGTATCCCTTACCACTCATAATGTCTCTATTTGATCAATAACTCTTATTTCTAAAACTACTTCCTATCAACTTATTTCTTACTGGTTTTCTTTGTCGCTTTCTTTTCTTCCCACGGATTTTCTTGTCCAACAGTGACAATCAAGAAATTATCAGGCTTTAGTGTATCTCGCATGGTTTGATTGACCTCTGAAAGTGTGACTTGATCGATGCGATTGGTATAGTCAGTTAAGTAATTATTCGGTAATTGGTAAAAATTCATCATTCCCAATAATCCATTAATGCCTGCATTGCTTGCAAATCCCATTGGGAAGCTGTTTTTTAAGTTATCTGTAGTCAAACGCATCTCATCATTAGTAATACCCTTGTCCAGTGTCCCATTGATAACCTCTAAACTTGCATCAATTGCTGCACGCGCTTTATCATTACGTGTCGAAAAACCAATCTGATAGGGGCCTCGCGAGAGCATGGGATTCATTGATCCCGAGATTCCATAAGTATAGCCAAGGTTTTGTCTCACTTCTGTCATTAGCCGCGCATTAAAGTCACTACCTGCCATGACTTCGTTTCCAACCGCAAAGTTGGTTTGCTGCTGCTGTGCTATTGGGTCAGTTGCCCGCTTGCTACCCAATTGTCCCATGAGTACAGTAGTTTGAGTGCTTGGAAATGGAATATGAACGTGCTGCGCTTTAGTAAGCGGTTTCGGCTCAGGTAATTCGGCGGCAGCTTGACCAGTAGGCAGTTTAGTAGTGATGTCTTCTGCCAGTTTTTTGGCTTGTTCTAATGTCAGATTGCCGGTCATAGAAATAGACGCGTTTGCTGCCACTAGATATTTGTTTTTAAAGTCTATCAGTTGCTGTTTCTCAATCGTAGGAACGCTTTCTAGCGTACCGACTGATGGATGTGCGTATGGGTGAGTACCGTACAAAGCATCGCTGAAAGCAATACTTGCTAGACTATTTGGATCTTGTTTTTGTTGCTGTAAACCAACGAGTAGTCGTGCTTTATTGCGTGCTAGCGTTTCCTCGTCAAACGTAGGCTCACTTACCATCTGTGTCATTAAATCAACGGCTGGCAGGAGATGCTGGTCGTCAGATAGGCTGCGTAGTGAAACGATAAACATGTCTTTATAGGCACTACTGCTTAGGTTGATACCCAAAGTTTCTACGGCACGTGTGAATGCATTTTCATCTAGACTTTCGGAGCCTTGTTCGAGCATCGTCGCTGTCATGTTAGCAATACCAAAACCATCCTTTTTGATACTACCGTCACGCGCACTACCAGCATTAAACCGTAAGTCTACATCGACTATTGGTAGGGTGGTCGTTTGTACAAACATAACAGGTACGCCAGCCTTAGTTTTAAACTGTTGAATGGTCGGTACGGTGATTTTTAAAGGTTTATCATTGTCTAAGCTTGTCAACTTAGATAGGGCAGCTATAGGCGTACTTGCATCGATTGCAACAGGCGCACGGTAATCTTCAGCAGCGGTTGTATCAGCCTGAGCAGTAGTAGCCATAGCCAATATACTAAAAGCAAAAACTATGCTGGTACTGAGGTAGGATCGCTTTTTAGATGAAAAAGGACTGCTTCTTACAGAGGACGAGGTAGTCTTAAAGGGTTCTTGCTTCGTTTTAGAGTCGTATTTATTCTGAATCATGAGTTTCTTCTTATTAAGAATACAGTTTTGTGGCCATGTTTATGAGACGTTTGATGATACACAGCGTCTATTATTTAGTTGGTTTTTCATTGTCTTTAGGTGGCACGATATGCATCACCGTCAAGTTGTCTCTGACCAAGTATTTTTTACTGGCAGTTTGGATGTCGGCCACACTGATATCATCGAGCTTAGCTGGCAACTTTGCCAGCAGTCTGTCATCTAGACCGATAGACTGTAACGAGCCAATCATACGTGCTTGTCCTTCCATACTGTCTTGCGCATAAATCAAACCAGTAACCGTATTGGTTTTAGCGCGACTGATTTCATCCTTGGCGATAGGATCGGTTTTTAGTTTTTCTATTTCTGAGGTTATGGCTTGTTGTGCCTGCTCTAAACTGACGCCTTCACGCGGTGTTGCTTGTATTAAAAACAGTCCATCGCCGCGGTCTAGTAAGTCATAAGAAGTGCCAACAGAGGTCAGTAGACCCTGTTCACGTATCAAGCGACTCTCTAATCGTGCAGATAATCCGCCATCGAGCACATCTTGAGCGAGTGAAAGGGCATAAGCTTGCTTTTCATTGCTTGCACCTACCGTTGCAAGGCTCGGTACGTTGTAACCCATTAATAGAACGGGTACTTGCACAGCTTGTTCAGAGTCTACTTTTTGGTAACCACGGAAACCTTTTTGAGTGACAGAAGTGCGTTTGGGTAAGTTGCTTTTTTCTAGATCACTGAAGTAACGTTTGACTTGGGTGAGCGCTTCCTGTGGTTGCACGTCACCGACGATGACTAACGTTGCATTATTAGGTGCATACCATGTCTTATACCAGTCTTTTAAGTCTGAAAGTTTAATCGATTCTAGCTCGTCCATAGGTCCAATGACAGACTCGCCTTTTGGACTGTCAGGTAGCGCTAACAGACGAAATGATTCATAGGCTTTGGCAAGCGGATTGTCATCAGTACGTTGACGACGCTCTTCCATAACTACTTGATGTTCTTTGGCAAATTCATTGTCATCAAAGGTAAGGTTTTTCATGCGATCTGCTTCAAGCTCCAATGCCAATGGCATACGATTGGCAGGAAACAGCTCGTAGTATCCAGTATAGTCATAGCTAGTGAAAGCGTTGTTGACGCCACCAAATTTAGCAATTAGCCGCTCATAATCATCGCTAGAAACATTGGTAGTACCTTTGAACATCATGTGCTCGAGTAAGTGAGAGATACCACCTTTATCAATAGGCTCATCTGCCGAGCCCACTCGGTACCAGATTTGTGTCATAGCGACTGGGGCTCGATGGTCTTCTTTTATGACGACTTTTAGACCATTTTCTAATTGATATTCATGTCGGCCCGACATGTCCATTGTCAACTCGGATGGCTGAGTGTCTTTGCTTTCATCTGACATATTTTGAGCCAAGCTATTTGTTGCGATTGAGCTTGTCGTGGTTGCAGAGTTAGTAGGCATCGTGTTGGTTTGACACGCAGCAAGTGATGCTGCTACTGCTAAGGCACAAGCAATACGTAATGGCGCAGCTGGTAGAGGTAAAGACAATGGCATGATATGGTCTACTTATATAGAATGTTGACTGAAAAATTAAATGATAATCATAGTAATAGAGGGCATTACAAAGAGGTCTGAGCACCAACCATAACGCTAGCAGTCGGTCTAAACTCTTGCGTGGTGGTGCAACCTGTCACCAATATAGTCGTCGTTAGTAGAACAGCCACACTGATGCTATTAATTTTTTTGTAGTGTTTAGAAAATAATGACATAAAATATTCCTAATAAGTATTTATCAAATAAGTCTTGGTAGAGTAGGCGAAGTCTGATAAGTAGCGGGTCAGAATTTTGTGTCCAAACCTTAAGCAAAACTTTCTCAAGTCATAGAGTAATTTCTTAAGTAGATAAATTTTGACGATAGTCTAATAGGGTAAGGGCTGAGCATGACTTTAAATATGCTAAAATAAGTCAAAATTAGGTGTCATGTCGCTCGCAGCTAGATGGCAACATACAAATCCATTAACAATAAACAAATAATTGATAGTGATAACTTTTAGGGCAAGTTTATGAATAACCCAAACAATACTAACCGCGTAGTCATTAACCTTGATGCTAGTCTCGACGACTTAGATGACGATGATATTACCTTACCCAGTCTACCGGTGCAATCTGTACCCATCGTCGATGATGCCGATGATATTGCCCCTAAACAGGACAGTACGGTAAGTCAAGACGTCCCGAATAATGATTCTGCAGATAATATTGCGTTGGCCACGCCAATTGTGATGACAGAAGAGCATAATGTTCCTAAAGGTGCTCCAGAAAGTTTTTTAAGCGCTGAAGAGACAAGTGTCGCAAGTCAGTCCAATACTGCATCAACCGTTCCTGCTATGCCGTTACAAGATCAATTGGGTGATACACCAAGTGTAAACCCAGTATCTGATAGCGACACGCAGGCGGCTACTACCAAAGAGCCTGCTGAAGAGACCCAAGAGCCTAAAGAAAACAAGAAAAAAGGCAGTTGGTTCAACCGTATGAAAACGGGTCTCAGTAAGTCACGCAAAAACTTAGCCGAAGGTATGGTTAGTATTTTGATCGGTGGTAAAGAGATTGATGATGAGCTACTAGAAGAAGTTGAAGACCAACTATTGGTAGCTGATATCGGCGTCAACGCGACGAACCGTATTATCAAGAGCCTCACTGAGCAGACAGATCGTGGTGATCTGATTTATGCCCATTCACTATATAAAGCATTGCAAAGCGAACTGGTTGATATCCTTACACCAAAAGTTGAGCCATTAGTGATTGATACTAGTAAAAAACCATTCGTTATATTGGTAGTAGGTGTTAATGGTGTGGGCAAAACCACAACGATTGGTAAGCTTGCCAAGCGTCTGCAAGGTGAGGGCAAATCAGTCATGTTGGCAGCGGGTGATACGTTCCGCGCGGCAGCGACTGAGCAGCTACAGATTTGGGGTGAGCGCAATGATATTCCAGTTGTGGCGCAAGGTCATGGTTCTGACAGCGCTTCAGTAATTTTTGATGCGATGCAGTCAGCTAAAGCAAAAAATATCGACGTGCTCATCGCTGATACGGCTGGTCGTTTGCAAAACAAGACACATTTGATGGCAGAGCTAGAGAAAGTCGTACGTGTCATGCGTAAAGCGGATCCAAGTGCTCCGCATGAAGGGATGATTGTACTGGATGCTGGTACAGGTCAAAACGCTATCAACCAAGTCGAGCTGTTTAATAAAATTGTACCGCTGACAGGTATTACTATTACCAAACTAGATGGTACTGCTAAAGGTGGCGTGGTATTTAATATTGCCGAAACGACAGATGTGCCTATCCGCTATATTGGTGTGGGTGAATCGATTGATGACTTGCGCTCTTTTAGTCCGAAGCAGTTTGTCGCCGCCTTGTTCGAGACCGAAGATAAAGAATAAAATAGCCAGTTTTAGTGAGTAAATTTTTTAAGACAATATGGAAATAGGCGCTATGATAGTTACCACAGCAGCTTTTGGGTCACATCAATTAACGCTAATTGCTCATGTCGACGAGCATGGCCAGCCTATGCTTGTTGAAGCTAACTGGCTGCTGGCAGGTAATTCATGGCATAGCTCAAAATCTGTGCCAAAACTTAAAAAATACTACAAACTGACAGATGAAGATTTTACCTTTATAGCTAAAAGTAGCCTAAGCATGAATGAACCTGCTCAAGCATTATTGATAGAAACGATTTTCCAACTCAAAGACTATGCTGATGGTAAGCGTAAAACATTGGATTTGCCTTTAGACTTCTCTATGGGTACTGAGTTCCAGCAAAGAGTATGGCAGGCTCTGCAAGGTATTGAGTATGGTGAAACCATCAGCTATGCCACACTCGCACAGCGTGTTAACAGTCCAAAGGGGTTCCGTGCGGTCGCACAGGCCAATGGCAAAAACCCTTTTAGTATTATCGTGCCTTGTCATCGAGTGATTGCTAGCAATGGTAAGCTTGGTGGTTATACAGGTGGGCTAGATAAAAAGGAATATTTATTAGCACTAGAAGGAAGTTGGACGTAAAGCAGAGATCTAGGTCTGTGTTAATAGAAAAGGGCCAAATACTTTTGGTATCTGGCCCTTTTCTATTAACAGTTAATAAGATTACGCTTCAAGCTGAGCCATGACGTCAGCAGAGAATTTTACGTTAGTATAAACTTCTTGCACATCATCAGCATCTTCTAACATATCAATCATCTTTATAATCTTTTCAGCATCATCAACATTGTCGATCTCAGCCGTGGTAGATGGTGACATGGTAACTTCGGCATTGTCAGAAACTAGACCAGCCGCATTTAGGGCATCTTGGACCTGACCAAAACTCTCCCATTCAGTAATAACGAGTAAGCTTTCGCCGTCATTTTCGATATCTATGGCGCCTGCATCTAGTGCAACGAGCATCACTTCATCTTCTAAACTAACATCGTTAAAAGTGATTTCGCCACGTTTAGTGAATAGGTATGCCACTGAGCCTGATGTACCAAGGTTCCCATCGTTTTTGGTAAAAGCGTGACGTACCTCGCTAACCGTACGGTTGAGGTTATCCGTCATGGTTTCGACCAATACAGCTACACCACCAACACCATAGCCTTCGTAACTGACTTCTTCCATATTCTCGTTATCGCCGCCGCCTGTACCGCGGTCGACAGCTCGATTAATCGTGTCGCGCGTCATATTGGCTGATAGCGCTTTTTCGATAACGGCACGTAAGCGTGGGTTTTTGTCAGGATCGGGATCGCCTTGTTTGGCAGCTGAAACGATTTCACGAATAATCTTGGTAAATATCTTACCCCTTACTGCATCCTGACGGGCTTTACGGTGTTTAATATTTGCCCATTTTGAATGGCCTGCCATATAACATCCTTAAGTTCTACGTACTATTTTTATGAATAAAAAGAGTGAACAATAACAACCTTCAATATGTGATTGCCTGATTTTATACTATCATTACTTTGTCTATATGAGGCAGCAGCGCTACTGGCACGTTAACGATTTGTATGTTGTTGAGAGTGCTTTTTTGCTACACTGTGGCAACCTATAGATTGTATTCACTGTGATAGGTGAGCGATATTATAAACCAGTTTTAGCTATTTTGACCAACTTGCCCTTATCCATCACATTTTAAGTCATTGCGTGCTACCAAACCATTGATTTTATAAAGTACTGATTCTATGAAGCAACCAACCGCCGAAGCTCTTACACACTTACGTAACCGTACGCATATCATTATCGAAGGCACAGATACCCGTTTGGGTAAACTCTTTGATATTGTATTGCTAATTGCAATTTTAGCCAGTGTGGCCGTCGTCATGCTTGATAGTGTGCTATATATGCGTTTGCAATATGGCACGTTGTTCTTTTATGCAGAATGGTTTTTTACCATCCTATTTACTATTGAGTATGTGCTAAGACTGTTTTCAGCACCCAACCGCTTACGTTATGCTTTTAGTTTCTTTGGGATAGTGGATTTGCTGTCTGTATTGCCAAGTTACTTGAGCCTGATGTTTGTGGGCGTGCAGTATCTACTCGTGATACGGGTATTACGTATTTTACGTGTATTCCGTGTTCTTAAGCTCAAAGCTTATATGCAACAGGCTGGTTTTTTGGCTTCCGCATTGAAAACCAGTCAGCAGAAAATCACGGTCTTCTTCCTATCGCTTGTACTATTGGTAACCATCTTCGGTTCAATCATTTATGTGGTAGAAGGGCCAGAGAATGGATTCACCAGTATTCCATTGTCTATCTACTGGGCAGTTGTCACGATGACGACGGTTGGCTACGGTGATATGTCACCCAAAACACCGCTTGGACAAGCAATCGCAACCATGGTCATGATCACGGGTTATTCGATTATTGCTGTACCAACAGGTATCTTTACGTCAGAGCTAGCTCGTAATATGCGTCCACAGTTGAACCCAGTGACTTGTCCAAACTGCGGCAAGTTTGGTCATGCGGTAGGGGCAGACTTTTGTGATCGCTGCGGACACGCGCTACACATATAGACTCAATCGTGACAGCAAATGGATCTACTACGCATCGATGTACTCATCAACCAGTGGCGAGAGATCGATCTCGACGTCTAGATTGACCAGATTCCAGTATTGTCCTGATACAGTACGATCTAGCATCATGGTGGTAGCGGAAGGTTGAAACTGACCGAAGTACTTCAAAGAGGTGCGCATCTGCGCAATGGCTTCGTGATGTACTTGACTACTACCAAAATCAAATGCACCTTCTTGATAGGGGCTAATGGATAAAGGCTTCATACCAATCGATAGCCACTGTTTATAAAATTCACCAGGGATGTTCTTGTCGTCTTCGCGGCGAATATCTAGGGCAATCAAATCTTGTTCGAGTGCAGTGACGTCACCTTTTAGCGCATGTTTGACAAAGCGTTTGAATATCTGCACTTCGCTATCGCTATAACTACGGATACCGCCAAAATCATAGGCCACGACACTGCCGTTATGACGGAAAGCGAAGTTACCCGGATGAGGGTCGCAGTGCATACGGTACAACCCAAATAGTTGACCTGCGGTAAAGTGAAACAGACGTTCAGCAATTTTTTGTTTGACGTCATTGTCCCATGTCGCAGCAACAGTCAAAGTCTCTCCCATCTCTTCAGTTAAAGTCAGAATCCTTTTAGAAGAATGACTGCTAATCACTTTAGGAATAATAAGGCCTTCATCTTCTGCATGAAAAGCACCAAACACGCGTAAGTTGTGAGCTTCTTTGACATAGTCCAATTCGTCATGCAAGCTTTGGCGAATCTCATTAAAAAGTTGCTCTTGTAGTTGCTTACTCATATTGAGCACGCCAGCGATTTTTAATGCCATGCGTACTTGTTTGAGATCGCTATCACAGTTT
Organism: Psychrobacter sp. AOP7-C1-14; assembly: GCF_052376135.1. Lineage (NCBI taxonomy): Bacteria > Pseudomonadati > Pseudomonadota > Gammaproteobacteria > Moraxellales > Moraxellaceae > Psychrobacter > Psychrobacter sp. AOP7-C1-14. Next base: position 41,671 of record NZ_JBQSVH010000008.1, read on the forward strand.
TCATCGACATCCGGATACTGGACTTTGACCACCACCTTTTGACCCGATGGTAGCGTCGCTTTGTGCACTTGTCCAATGGATGCTGCGGCAAAAGGTGTCTCTTCAAACTCGCTAAACAACTCTAAGATAGGTGCTTTTAGCTCGCGTTCAACTTGGGCACGTATCTGCGCATACGGCATTGGTGGTGCATCTTTCTGTAGCTTTTCGAGCGCTGACGCAACCTCAGGCGGGAACACATCCTTATACTGTGAAGCAATCTGTCCGACCTTCATCACTGCGCCTTTCATCTCACCCAACGTCTCGGCAATTTGAACGCCCACGTCTTGCATCAAATCTGAGCGAGCTTGCAGACGCTTTTCTTCGTCACTTGAGAGATGCTTAAATGAGTTTTTAGCGGCTTTGCCAGCAATACTTGCTGTCATGCCAGCAAGTTTCATAAAGCGTTTTCCGGACGATTTTGCCATTCATGTCACCGTATAATGGGTTGTTTGCTCAGTCGTAATTCTATTATTTTAATTACAATATTACTGTTTAACTAATGTGTGAAGACGCGTGCAATCATTTATAAAAAAGTAAGCGTCGTCATTTTATTTGTTTGTATTAACTGCATATATATTGCTCAACCAGTAATCAAGCGCCATTTGATAACCTAATTGTCCCAAGCCACAAATAACACCTACTGCAACGTCACTTAGATAGGAATGATGCCGAAAAGGCTCACGTGCATGGACGTTTGATAAATGCACTTCTATAAATGGTTTTTGCGTGGCCAATAGCGCATCGCGCAGAGCCACTGAAGTATGCGTAAATGCAGCTGGATTGATGATGATAGCATCGACTTGGTCATATGTATCCGCCAATAATCCGTGATACTGAATGTCGTCTACTAGCTTACCTTCATGGTTTGACTGTATGCATATTAATTCTACACTATGGCGCGCGGCACGCTCGACTAGTTGCTGCTCTATATCAGCAAGCGTCGTATGACCATAAATATGCGGCTCTCGTTTACCTAGTAAATTTAGATTTACCCCATTTACCAGTAGTAATTTATGAGTCAGTATTTTATTGAAGTTTTCGTTAGTCGATTGTTCAGCTGCTTTTATCGGAGTAGAGGTGGTCATAATGGTCTCGGTAACTATTGAGCGATGTTGATAATTTATTATAATATATGAATAACTTAAGACGCGTGCAGCTAGACTAAGCTGGCTTTAGCGCATTTTGATCTTTATCATAACAGCTTGCCAGCTAGGTTATAAAAGTTTGTCTAAAAAAATATTTAGATATTAAAAAGCATATTAAAAGTCTTTATGTTGCTAAAAACCCGTGCTATGATATTTTTTATGCAATAAATATTGCAAGTTTGTTGCTATCGTCAAATTTCATAACGATAAATGCGTTTGGTGAATTCGTTATGCAAGTGCTATGTAGATAATTAAAGCACTACATAGATAATGGTAAGTAGAGTAGTAATACTCTTAATTTTTGATTTCATAATCTTAGACCCTGTTTATATGCAATGTTGCAAAGGAAGCTAGGGCTAAGCGGACTTTTTTAGGAAGTAATATTATGTCAGCTCGTGAGCAAGGTATCGTTAAGTGGTTTAATGACGCAAAAGGCTTTGGTTTCATTCAACGTGACAGCGGAGAAGATATTTTTGTCCATTTCCGCGCGATTCAGGGTGATGGCTATCGTTCTCTAAAGGATGGCGAAAAAGTTGAGTTCAGCGTAGTAGAAGGTGACAAAGGTCTGCAAGCTGAAGAAGTCAGAAAGACAGAAGAGTAATTTGCTCAGACATTAAAGCGGTTTAGTTATAATGTCTGTACAAACTACTGATATACTACTGAGTCAAGCCCATCTTATCTTACCTATGTTGAGTGAATTACAGCATATTTGGTAGGATTGGATTTGGGCTTGGCTTTTTTTATGCCTATATGTCTGACGGTTTTCTGCAAACTTAATAAAGCTACTCTTACTGACTGCGGTTTAAACGCTACATTTGATACTATAAAGGTTCATTATGAGCCTATTTATAATTAATAAAAGACAAGTAATTCATTTAAAAGGATATTTTTTTGAGCAATTTTACAACGTTTACCGATCTGCCACTTTCAACAGCGACCCTGCGTGCAGTAAGTGATCTAGGCTTCACGGAATTGACGCCCATTCAAGCAAAGATATTACCGCATACATTGGCAAATCAAGATGCTATCGGGCAAGCACAAACGGGCACAGGGAAAACAGCGACTTTTCTACTGACTATTATGGAAGCCTTACTTAAGCGTCCATTTACCAATGATGAAGAGCGCTATCTTGGTGAGCCACGCGCTGTGATCATGGCACCAACTCGCGAGCTGGCTCAGCAAATATTTGATGACTGCATTGCTTTGACCAAATATACCTCGCTACATAGTGTCTGTATTATGGGCGGTACTAACTATGAAACTCAGCAGCACGAGCTTGAACGTCAGTATGTCGATATCTTGGTAGCGACACCTGGTCGTCTAATTGATCTTGCTAATAAAGGTATGGTGTATTTAGATAGAGTAGAGGTATTGGTACTTGATGAAGCAGATCGTATGCTAGATATGGGGTTCATTCCTGATATCAAGCGCCTAGTCGGTCGAATGCCTGCCAATACCGATCGTCAAAGCTTATTATTTTCTGCAACTTTTAACCAAGATGTGATGAATTTGGCCTATCGCTGGTTACACGAGCCTCAGTTTGTTGAGATTGAGCCTGAACATAAAACCAGTGAGCTAGTAGATCAGCATTTCTATTTGCTAACAGAAGATCAAAAGCTAGATGCCTTACAGCGTATCATTAGTGATGAAGCAGTAGAGAAGGTTATTATCTTTGCCAATCGTAAAGATCAAGTAAAGCGTCTGTATCATAAATTGCGTCAAGCGCATAATATCGTCATGCTCTCAGGTGATGTTATTCAGCAAAAACGTGAGAAATACTTACAGCGATTTAAGGATGGTCATGCGTCTATCTTGGTAGCAACAGATGTAGCAGGACGCGGTATCCATGTCGATGATGTCAGCCATGTAGTCAACTTTACTTTGCCTGATCAGCCAGATGATTATGTACACCGTATTGGTCGTACGGGCCGTGCGGGTCAGACAGGCATTAGTATCAGTTTCGTCAGTGAGGATGATGCTTTTAATATACCAGCATTAGAAAAGCATTTAGAAACTAAGTTTACGCTTGAGCAGTGGCAGGAATAATTACTATAAACTGAGTATTATTTAGCATATAGAAAAGCCCTCAATATCGAAAATGGTATTGAGGGCTTTTTTATATGCTAAGTTTTAATAGTATCTGTTATGAATAACTTTATTGAGCGTGTTCCATCATTTCGGTATGCTCATGGTGATTCATGTCCATTGACTCATTACTCATGTCATGCATGCTATGGTTCATATGGTTGTCCATATTTTGCATGTTATGATCCATGTTTTCTGTCATATTCATATCATGATCCATCTGACCCATATCATGAGAGTCCATATCAGACATCATAGCAGCGTGGCTACCATGATTCATCTCGCCATGCCCACCATGCATATTTGCCATAACCATCGGCACGACCGCTACTGCCAAGCCTGAAATTACCATAACGGCACCATTTAACTGTCTCAAGCGAAAACGGCCAATTTTATCGCGTAACCAGCCGACCGTTTCATGCGTCGCAACGAGCATCGGTATGGTTCCTAGACCAAAGACAAACATTAATGCAGCACCGCTTAATGGATTATGTGCAACAACCGCAATCAGTAGAGCACCATATACCAAGCCACAAGGTAAGAAGCCCCAAAGCAAACCTGCTGTGAGTGCGCGCGGAAAGGTATTAAGTGGAAATACCTTTTGACGCAGTGGGCTAAGGTATTGCCAAAAGCGCATACCAAAACGTTCGAGTTTGGTTAAAAACGGTGCACCAAGCATCGTTACACCGACGAATACCAACACCAGTCCTAATAAAATACGCGGTGTGCTATTACCCATCATCAATGGTTTTAATACGGTAATACCGATAAGCCCTGCGATTAAGCCTAACAATGCGTAACTCGTTAAGCGCCCAAGATGATAAGTAGTAACCAAAGCGCGGCGCTTGGCGGGGCTGACATCTTTCATAGACAGACCAAATGCAGTTACAAGGCCTCCACACATGCCTAAGCAATGCGGTGAACCAAAGAATCCCATTAGTAATGCCGCCACAAGTAAAGCGATGGTCATGAATGCGTCTCCTAAGAATGTTGAAGGGCGAACCTACTCGTACTGTATAACTTGATGAAGCAGCACCAATAAATTACGCATTTATAAGGTAAGTAGAATTAGATTTTGGCATCTTTATCTATGTCAGAATTATCGTTATTTCCATCAGCTACCGTTGTATTATCTTGTTGCTGGTCGGGTGCTGAGCGTTCATGAGCCTGCATGGTTTGGCGGCGTTCTTGACGGTCATCCAATATAATACGCTGTGATGCATTGTCTAGATCTTCGAATTGGTTTGACTTGACCGCATAACGCACTGCCCAAATAGCAACCACAAACAGCATGAGACTTAATGGAATTAATAAAAATATACTGAGCATGGCAAATCTCTCAAATAGCTGTGTCTCTTATCATTATACACCCATCACGAATATAGTGGATGCTACTATAGTATTTAGAATAAGTTTCTCAATGGTATGGTGTAGGTCTGTAACGTTTATTCGTTAGCGTCTTTTGCAACGTTCCCTCTTGGAGTCAGTAGCTGCTGTGACGTCACGTCATTGGCGTGGCGGCAGTCCATTTGTGGGCGTATCACATCGCGCAGATAGGCAGCGACTTCGTAGACAGCACGCCGTGAGTGGCTTAAGTTGTGTGCAGGCTTCATCCAGTCGCGTCTTACTGGCAGTGGCGCAGGGAGTGGCGTACTATTGATACCGTTTAAGGCAAACTGCCTACGTGCACGTGCCATATGGTAGCTATCAGTAATAAGATATACATGACGTAGTGGAACACGTTTGGCTGTAAAACGGGCATTTTCACACGTATTCATACTGGCATTTTCGCTTATTAGTTCATCGATCCCGTGTTCCGTCAACCATTGGCCGAGCCATGGAGCTTCCGCGCCACTCAGTACGATTGGTAAGGGTAAGTCATGATAAGCGCCAGCAGCGGTACGGGCACGATTGAGGCTATAGCGATTTAAGATGATTTGATTGTTATGGTCATTGGTCAGACCGCCGCCTAGTACTACATAGGCGGTAGGTGGAGAACTGATGGCTGCAGAAGGCAGATCAGGTAGCGGCAGTAAAGAAAATATATAAACGATCGCTTGCGAAAATAGTGGGGTGAATAAGCTAATAAGCACTAAAATGACAGACGTGGAGCCTAGTATAAAAGTAATATTAATAATGCGAAAGAGCGTCACCATGCGTTCAGAAAACTGCAAGTAATATCGCCATAATCGTTTAGATAATGGCCGCTTAGACCATGATTTTTTAGGCCACATGCTCAGCATATCCAATTGAGCCATCAGCATTTACCCAAACTGGCTCACGTGACAATTGAATGGTAAATTTCTCATAGACGGTAGCAGCGATATATTTCTGTGCGATGGCTACATCGTCTTGCGTGGCTTGCTGAGGCTTGTGGTTTGTTAGCACCAATGCTTGCTGTTTATGCGTAAAAATAGGTGCAATGCCGTTCCCTTTTAAGCCTGCCTGCTCAATGAGCCAGCCCGCCGCAACCTTTACCATTGCATCGGCTATGGCATAACCAACGATATTTGGATAGGTTTCTTGCAGCGCCGTGAACTGTTCCTGACTGATAATAGGGTTTTGAAAAAAACTACCACAGTTAGGTAGCTGTTTTGGATCTGGCAGCTTTTGTTGTCGAATATCTATGATGGCTTGCATCACATCAGCAGGTGTCGCTTGCGCGCGCCCTCGTTGCTCAGCATAACGCTGTGCTACAGTCTGTACATCGCCATAATTGGCTAAAACATTAGCGGGATTAGTATGTAGTCTGAAACCTACGCGGCTAATAAGCCATGTGTTTGGCGTGCGTTTAAAGATACTGTCACGATAGCCGAATTGGCAATCAACAGCTGATAAGTGGTGCCAAGTTTGTGTTGGCAAATGATAGGCGCGTACATACTGTAAGCGGTCTTCTAGTTGTACACCATAGGCACCAATATTCTGTATGGGTGCCGCGCCAGTCAGACCAGGGATTAGCGCCAGATTTTCTAATCCATACCAGCCTTGATTAACCGTATGTACGACCAAATCATGCCAGTTCTCACCAGCCATCACTTCGATATCAACATAATCGTTGGTTTGATTGGTCAGATAAATACCACGCATTTTTGGTTGTAATACCGTGGCTTTTAACACTATAGGTAATAAAACATTACTACCACCAGATAGCACAAATAATGGTAATTTGTCTGCCGTACCCTCTATATAAGTTGCCATAAAGTCGTCAAGCTGCGCCTCATTCTCTAGTGCCACTACAGAGTTAGCAACACAGGTCAATGCCATAGTATTGTCAGATGACAAATCGATTGACTCATTGACTAAGGCAGTCGCTGAAACATTAGTCGTGATGGTAGACTGAGCATTGTGGTCAAGGCGTGAAGCTTGGGTCATAACATAGCCTATATGGCAAAAGGATAGTAAATGATAAGGTAGCGATAGTTGATTCAATTTAAAAGAGATACAAGGCAACTGAGTGCAGACGTAACTGTGATACTTCAAGCGAGGTTAACGCTGTAGCTCTTTTATAGAGGATTAACTATATTATAGAGGATACCGGATGCAAGAGTAGCAGAAATATAGATGATGTGGCTAGCAGGCTTTCCAGCTTTCTATCCAAGCTTGGGCGCTTGATTCGATACGCTCGATCACTTCTTCGAAATCATCGTTATCGCCTTTATATGGATCTGGCACATCATCACCGCTATATGTCGGGTCTTCTTCACTGAACAGAGCTAATGTCGCCAAATTATCTTCTACGTTTGTAATGCTATCTTTAATAGCTTGCAGATCAGATAAGTTTTGTGCGTCCATGGCTAAAATCAAATCAAAATCACGAAAGTCATTGGTACTGACTTGACGCGCGACCAGCTTGTTGATTTTATAGCCGTGTGACTTAGCATGACGCTGCGAGCGCATATCAGGCGCACTGCCAACATGCCAATCACTAGTGCCTGCTGAATCTATTTTTATGGATAGTCCTGCAATCGCTACTTGCTGACGAAAAACTTCTTCAGCAGTAGGAGAGCGGCATATATTCCCTAAACATACCAATAACACAGACGAGGGAGTACAGGCTTTCATTAGCATAATATGACCTTCTACAACAAAAAAAACATGCTATAAGAGACCAGCACTATTAATGCGGCTTTTATTAGCATGCAATTGATTGAATCAGCGGCTAGCGTAACGTTTAATGCTTAGAATGGCAAGGGTGGAGACTAAACAATAGCGTCATTTAGCAATGGACTTGAGGCCATATAATATATAGCTACAAGGGGAGAGCGTAAGATATATTTAGTCTTGATTGCTTTTAAAACGTTGTAGATCGCGACGCTCTTTTTTATTGGGCTTGTTATCAGGACGAGCAAGGTTGGCCAGTTTGCGTTGCTCGGCATAGTAAGCACGACGCGTTTCGCTCTCTTTGGTCTCTGAATATAATACCTCAGCGGCGGTCGCATTGCCACGCTGTGCAGATAGCGCCTCAACAACGACCGTCTTTTCGGTCATTGCGGTCGCTGAGCCTTGACGAATGGTTAGCTCATCTCCAACCGAAATCTCTTTGCTGGTTTTTACACGGCTACCAGCATAGTGTACACGTCCACTCTCAATCGCTTGCTTGGCAAGGGTGCGTGTACGATAAAATCTGGCTGCCCATAGCCATTTATCGAGACGGATTTTCACCAGCTCCTGATTTTTATCAGTACCTTTCTTCATAAAATCCTCTATATCTACTTTTCTATATCAAGTATATATTAGGGCGATTTGTATATTTGCAAATAGATATTACGAGGGTGAATTAGTTGCACCACTGTTGTTCACAAGGTACACCATCGTGGTTGCCATCCATTTTTGTATTGGGGCAATAGTTTGTGAAATAAGTTGCTTCTGCGCAGGATGTCATTTGTGAACAATGTGTTCTGCCATCACATGAAAAGCTTGAGGCTGGTTGTGTTGATAACACTGGAGTTATAGCTGACTCTGATGTGGAACCCAAATCAACATAGGTTGGCGTTATGCCATCAATATTGTCAATTTCAGTAGAGGTAAGCGCAGGTTGCGTTACGATATTTACCGCTGCATTGGTTGCAGGTTGATTTATCGTATTTTTAGGTTGAAGGACTCTATAGCCTATAAGCAAAAAAATCAAACATATCAATATCATTAGTACTTTGTTTATCACTGTGCCATACCTGCCAGCTTGTAATCACTATTAATTTGAAAACGGCAGTTTTTAAGACAATTAAAAACTGCCGTTAGGTATGAAAAGTTATGTCTATGTTGATTATTTTAGGAACAGCTGATAACCAACGTTGTCATTGACCGTTGCACAGTCATAACCAATATCTAAAAGCGCATCTTGTAGCTGACGAGAGTTGCCTTCAGAGGCTTGCAAACCAACCAGTACACGACCTTCGGCGGCACCATGGTTGCGGTAATGAAATAAAGTAATATTGAAGTCATCACCCAGTTTTTCTAAAAATGTTAGCAATGCACCTGGACGTTCTGGGAATACTACTTGTAGCAATTGCTCATTTTCGACATGGGCATGACCACCAATTAGGTGGCGGATATGTGATTTGGCGATATCATCATCAGTCAAATCGTGAGCGGTATAGCCATCTTTCGACAATTGGTTGCTGATCGTCTGGCGCTCTTTTTCGCCTTCTTTTAGAGCAATGCCGACGAAGATTGAGGCAGGCTCCATCGAGTCTGGTGATTTCTTGCTGTCAGCACGGTAATTAAACTCTGTAATGTTACGACCGTGTAGACTGCGACAGAAGTTTAAGAACGCACCTGTTTGTTCAGGTATAGTGACCCCAAAGATGGCTTCTTTTTTCTCACCAATTTCGGTACGCTCAGCGATATAACGTAGGCGGTCAAAATTCATATTGGCACCGCAAATGATACCGACACAGTTTTTGTCTTGGATATTATTGGCTTCGATATATTTTTTCATACCTGCGACAGATAGTGCGCCAGCAGGCTCAACGATGCTGCGGTTTTCTTCAAAGATGTCTTTGACAGCCGCACATACTTCGTCATTGGTACAGGTAATCACTTCAGGTTCAACGATAGGACCTGAGTTATCGCTTTTTTGCGTACGAACGACGTCAAAAGGCAATTCGCCAATCTGCGCCACTGCCACACCATCGACGAACAATCCTACTTGCTCAAGCTTGACGCGCTCACCTGTTTCAAGCGCTGCTTTTAGGCAAGCTGATTGCTCGGCTTCCACCGCAATCACTTTTACATGCGGTGCCACTTCGCCTAAAAATGCGGCAACCCCTGAAACTAGGCCACCACCACCAACGGCAACGAATACATAGTCCATATTGCGCCACTGCTGAGTCAGCTCAAGACCAATGGTACCTTGTCCTGCGATGACTAACTCATCATCATAAGGTGGAATAAAGGTAAGTCCTTCGCGCTCAGCGCGGTCAATCGCATAACGGTTCGCTTGATCGAAGCTATCACCATGTAGATCTACATTACCACCAAGTGCTCTTACCGCATCCACTTTGATGTCAGGAGTAGTGGTTGGCATAACGATGATGTTATTTAGTGATAATTTACGCGCAGAGTACGCCACGCCTTGCGCATGATTACCTGCTGAGGCACAAATGACGCCGCGCGCTTTTTTTTCATCACTCAACTGACTGATACGGTTATAGGCGCCGCGCAACTTGAAAGATTTGACCGGTTGTAAGTCTTCACGCTTAAAACGAATGTCATTGGCAAAACGTTGGGTCAGCTTGGGTGCCGTTTCAAGTGGTGTTTGAATAGCAACGTCATAGACGGTGGCTTGTAAGATGGCTCGTACCCAGTGTGACAACATAGTAATCCCTAAACAGAATGAATATAAAAAGTGTAGATGAATATAGAAACGAAATAGATTAGCCTATGCCGATTTTTAGTATCTTGCAAGACTCAATTACAGTTTTCTTAGGACTTTGAGTTCAAATGTAGATGAAGTGCAGGTATTTGACGAAGTTAAGACTGAGCTTGGCATGATAGAACTCATAAATTAGCGTCATGATGCGCTAACATCCATTAATATCATCGGTTATAATAGCCACGCATTTTACCTCTTTTAGCCTTTTACTTCTTTTAAGACCATACATTTATTTTCCAAGGATTTATGATGAGTGATCAGCAAGCACAAAAGCAAGCCGCGGCCAAAGCTGCGCTAAGTTATATCGAAGACGATATGATACTTGGGGTGGGGACAGGTAGTACGGTCAACTGTTTGATTGAGTTGTTGCCACAATTGAAGCTTGCTGGCGCTGTCGCTAGCTCACAGGTGACGGAAGACAAGCTTCGTGCGCTTGGTATCGAAATAGTCGATTTGAACTTTGCTGGTACATTGGATGTCTATATCGATGGTGCAGATGAAGTTAATGAGCACTTGCAACTTATCAAAGGTGGGGGCGGTGCATTGACTCGCGAAAAGATTGTGGCAGCAGCTTCAAAAAAGTTCGTCTGTATGGTCGATGATAGTAAAAGCGTTGATATACTAGGTCGCGCGTTTCCAGTACCGATTGAAGTATTGCCACAAGCACGCTCTTATGTGGCTCGCCAATTAGCCAAATTAGGCGGTGAGCCAGTTTATCGCGAAGACTTTGTCACTGATTATGGTAATGTCATCTTAGACACCTATGATTTGGATGTAAGTAATCCAATCGCGCTTGAAAAAGAACTAAACAATATCGTAGGTGTGGTCTGTAATGGTATCTTTGCAGCCAATCAAGCCGATGTCTTGCTAAAAGCAGGTGCTAATGGGGTGACGACGTTAACGCGTTAATGCAACCTCAAGTCATTTGTACAAATAAGAAAGCCGTCCAGATTTGGACGGCTTTCTTATTTAGGAGTTTATTGGCAAATTATCTTACCATTTATTTTACTAGCTTTTTATAGAATAGCCTAAGACAATACAAGCTATGCAGGCAGCTTAATTTTGTCTTTTAATAAAAATTCCATCAATGCTTTTTGTGCGTGTAAGCGGTTTTCGGCTTCATCCCAAACGACAGAGCGCGGGTCGTTGAGCATATCATGAGAGATTTCCTCACCGCGATGGGCTGGCAAGCAGTGCATAAACACTACTTCAGGGTCAGCCTTGTCTAATAGAGACGGCGTCACTTGATAAGGGGCAAAACGACGTGCGCGCGTATTTTGCTCAGACTCTTGACCCATGCTTGCCCACACATCGGTGACAATTAGGTTAGAGTCTTTTGCGGCATCTTGTACGTTTTCTACTAGACTCACGCAGTGTGAGAAACGCTCCATAAGTTTCGGATCAGGCTCAAACCCATAAGGTGCTGCCACGCGTAATTCAAAACCAAACTGATTGGCAGCTTGCATAAATGATGAGCACATGTTGTTGCCATCACCAACCCATGTGACGATTTTGTTTTCAATACTACCGCGATGCTCGTAATAGGTTTGCATATCAGCGAGCAATTGGCATGGATGATAGTCATCAGTCAATGCATTGATAATAGGCACACTTGAGTATTCAGCAAAGGTTTCAACTTTTTCGTGTCCAAAGGTACGAATCATAATGATATCGACCATGCTAGAAATCACGCGTGCTGAGTCTTCTAGTGGCTCACCGCGACCTAGCTGAGTATCATTTGGCGATAAAAATATGGCGCTGCCACCAAATTGACCCATACCCGTCTCAAATGAAATACGTGTACGCGTTGAAGATTTTTCAAATATCATGCCAAGCGTACGACCAACAAAAGGCTGGTATATCTCGCCTGCGTGTTGTATCTTACGCAATTCGCTTGCGCGTTTGATCAAGTTTTCTAGTTCTTGTTTGGTTAAATCAGATAAGGTTAAAAAATGGCGCAAACTCATAGTAATCCTAGCAGTCGATCGCAGTCAGTGAAACGTTATCAATCTTCAATAGCATCGCGTCAGTGCGTATACTGGGGTGACAACAAACTTTTAGTATAGCGTATTTACTTTCAATGTAAACGTTCATTTTTATCAAGAGTAAATGGCTTGCCAAATAGACCAAAATCATATTAGCAAGCCATAATACCTTGTATGTTAATGACTGTGCCGCTAATGATTATGCCTGTGTACGGTTTGGACGTATGCTGAGGCGACATAATAGCTCATAGCTAATTGTCCTAGCATGACCTGCCACTTCATCGACACGCGGCGCATCGCCCCAGAGCATGACCTTACTATCTATAGCAAGCCTTTCAGGTGCGTCACTGATATCAATGACAATCATATCCATTGCCACGCGCCCAATCACAGGGCAACGATAGCTTTGATTGTCGTTAGCATCTATAACAGTGACATAAGCATCATCAGTGACCACACGTGGGTAGCCATCACCATATCCAACGCTTACCAATGCTGTTCTGGTGTCTTGCTTTGCACGCCAGCGACTACCATAGCCAATCGCATCATTTGCGTTAACGGTTTGTAAAGCGATAATCTGAGCACTAAATTCCATCGCTGGCTGCAAGTCTAATTCTTGTGCGCTTTTATCAACGACAGGCGAGCTACCGTATAAGATAATGCCTGGACGTACCCAATCATAATGGTACTCTGGGAAATTAACAATACCAGCAGAGTTGCATAATGAGCCTTGGATATCTGGGCTAATGGTGTCTTTTAAAGTTGCCAGTACACTTGAGAAACGCTCAATCTGCATTGCATTTAATGGATGATCGTGGTCATCAGCATTGGCAAAATGTGTGGTGAGTATCAGCTGGTAGCCCGCTTCATGTAGGCGTTTTGCTGCTGATAGCACACCCTCAGCATTGAAACCCAAACGGTTCATGCCTGTATTGTATTTCAGCCAAGCCACTCTAGTTGCACTGTCAGCTGGCGGGATATTTTGTAGTGCCCATTCTAGCTGCGGCCCGTGATGAATCACGCAGCTAATCTCATGATCAATCGCTTGTTGCCATTCATCAGCGCTAAATGCTCCTTCTACTAAACCGATGGTTTTCTTCCAACCTAACTGTCTGGCTTCTAACGCTTCAGTCAAAGTAGCGACACCGATACCATCTGCTTGCTGTAATGCCGGTAAGACTGCCGCTACGCCATGCCCGTAAGCGTTAGACTTGACCATAGCCAACACTTTAGACTGGGATGCACGTTGTTTTACTTGATTTAGGTTATGAGTGAGAGCTTTTGGTTTTATAGTGATTGTGCGCATAATCGCCTTCTGTATGAGTAGAATTATGAAGTTATAAAGCCAGTACCGCATCAATTCAATCGATGCGGTACTGGCTATTGTATTGAAAACTGTTAATTGAAAATTAATTGCTGACTTATCTTTAAACCTGATTTTGTATCGAACTTAAACGTTATAAAGTTGGTTACTCGTCATTTTCAAAACTCACGCCTTGGTAGTACTCTGGCGTTAGGTTAATGAAGCGGGTAAATTGACCTTCAAAGCCCAAACGAATAGTACCGATAGGGCCGTTACGCTGTTTGCCAATGATGACCTCAGCCACACCTTTGTGGTCTGAGTTTTCATTATAAACCTCGTCGCGATAGATGAAGGTAATCAAATCAGCATCCTGCTCAATCGCACCAGACTCACGCAAATCCGACATAATAGGACGCTTATTAGGACGGTTTTCTAGACTACGGTTAAGCTGCGATAGCGCAATGACTGGGCACTCAAGCTCACGTGCTAGTGCTTTTAGACTACGAGAAATCTCAGAAATCTCGCCAACACGGTTACCATCTAGACTTGGTACTTTCATCAACTGAAGATAATCGACGATGATAGCACCTAATTTGCCGTCATGGTTTTTAGCGATACGGCGACAGCGTGAGCGCATCTCAGACGGCGGTAGGGCAGTACTGTCATCAATATATAAATGCTTTGATTGTAAATGCTGAATGGCGTTCATCATTTTCGCCCATTCATCTTCGTTCATTTGTCCAGAACGTAGATGTGTCTGATTAATCGCACCCCATGACGATAGCAAACGCATGACGATAGACTCAGCAGGCATCTCCATCGAAAACACCACAACTGGCAAATCTTCATTAAACAAAATCCCTTCTGCCAAGTTCATTGCAAAAGTGGTTTTACCCATTGAAGGACGCGCAGCAACAATAATCAAATCTCCTGCTTGTAGACCTTGTGTTTTGTTATTCAACTCGGCAAATGGTGTCTGTAAACCAATCATGCCATCTGGATTTGATTTGAGTTCTTGAATCTTATCGATAACATTGGTCAAGACAGAGGTAATACCCACAGGGCCACGCTGTTCCGCGCGTTTGTTATGTTGCTCATTGATACTAAATATCTTGCCCTCGACATTGTCTAGAATGTCACTAACGCTTTGGTCTTTTGGATTATAGGCAAGCGTCAACATATCATTACCAGTGGTAATCAGTTGGCGTAGGGTTGATAGCTCGCGTACGCGTTGGGCGTAGGCAGTCAGGTTAAACAAGGTAGCAGGGCTTTGGCTCAAAATATCCGCCAAATAACTGTCACCACCTGCGCCCTTAAGTAGCTTTTGCGCTTCTAGCCAGTCGTGTACCATGACCGTATCATAAGGCTCATTCACTGCCGCCAAATGGGCAATGGCATCAAAAATGTATTGATGTCGCCCAGCATAAAAGTCATCTTTGGTGACAATGTCGGCAATCTTGTCGTACGCCTCTTCGATACTCATCAAAGACGCGAGCAATGCCTTTTCAATATCAATATTGTGCGGCGGTGTCTGATTGAGTAAGTCGTCGGTTTTGTCGTTTTCTGCCATGAGTGCCTAATGAGTTAAAATGGGTATAAAAAAAATGTTGATGATAGAGCAATACAAACATAGCGAGCCTCTACGATAGAAGTACTAAAACGTGGTTTTAGGTTTGTCTGTAAATGCTACAATCAGATGCGAAAGTTTAACACATAATGTGGTTTTTTAGACTTGTTAAAGAACTAAATCTGAAGTGATTATTTTTAATGAACTAAGAAACACCATACAATGTCTAAGTATAAAAACTTAAAATACGAATTATAAATATAATAAAATCAACAATTTAAATAAATAAGGCTATTGTTATGATAGAAGAAAAACGACCACTATTAATCACCACAGGTGAGCCTGCGGGTATTGGAATGGACGTCGTATTAGGTCTAGCCGCAGAGGGTAAGTTGCAAGACTTTGCTCGGCCAATTTGGGTGACTGCTGATGCTAAAGCGATGCAAGCTCGTGCAGAGGAATTAGTCACGGCGGGCGTGCTTAAAAGTATACCTAGTTGGCATACTATCAATACAGATATAAATGCCGATAACTTTGATGTTAACTTGGTAGAGCAGATATCACAGCAAGATATAGATGATGATAGTGCTTTTATCCTACTGAATGTTCCTTGTGCCGCACCCGTTGTCTGCGGTCAAATCAATATTGCTAACTCAGCGATGGTGGCTCAGCAGTTAGATATTTCTCATAAACTGGCGATAAATAATACAATCGCTGCCATCGTCACAGGTCCACTACAAAAATCAGCGTTGATAGATGCTGGTATCAAGCTGTTAGATGGCACCATGTTTAGTGGTCATACTGAATTTTTTATGCAGCAAAGTGGCTGTGAGAAAGTTGTCATGATGCTTGCCAATCAAGCGATGAAAGTAGCGCTTGTTACTACGCATTTGCCATTAAAAGACATTCCTGCTGCGATTACTGCGGATAACGTGCGCCAAACGGTACAAATTGTCATTGATGATATGCGAGAGAAATTTGGTCTCACGCAGCCTCGTATTTTGGTCTGTGGTCTTAATCCCCATGCAGGCGAGGGCGGGCACTTGGGACGTGAAGAGATTGAGATTATCAATCCAGTGTTGCGAGAGTTTATCGATGCAGGTATCAATATATCTGAGGCGATGCCAGCCGATACGTTATTTACGACCAGACATTTAGCCAATTGTGATGCGGTCATTGCCATGTATCATGACCAAGGGTTACCAGTATTGAAATCACATGGGTTTGGCGATACGGTCAATCTAACCTTGGGGCTGCCTTATATTCGTACTTCTGTCGATCATGGTACGGCGCTAGACTTGGCAGGAAGCGGCGGGGCGAGTGCGACGAGTTTATATCAAGCATTAAATATGGCTAATGAGATGGCTAATAAATCACTGAGCCATTAGCCATGTGTAATTGATCACGATACTATTTTTAAAAACACAGCTGCTGAAAACACAGCCTAATTATGAGCTGTGGTATAATTTACCATTATAAAGTCAGCGTATTGCTGCCATTACATTATCATTGCCCATTTATCTTTTATACATTAAGACTCTTTTATGTCCAATTCTACATTTGATGCTCAAACTATTTCTAACAGCTTGCGTACTGCCAAACATCAGCCGCGTAAGCGCTTTGGTCAAAATTTCTTGCATGATACTAGCGTCATTCGTGAAATCGTCGAAAGTATTCGTCTAGAGCGCGATGACAATTTGATTGAGATTGGGCCGGGTATGGGCGCATTGACCGAGCCTTTGTTAGCAGAGGTTGATGCGATGACCGTGGTGGAGCTGGATCGTGATTTGGCAGACAGCTTACGTATTCGTATCGGTGCCAATAGTCATCCAAACTTTGAAATTATCAAAGACAACGCGATGCATGTAGATTATCGTGAGCTTTATAGTGAAGAGCGCGGTAAGCTACGTGTGGTGGGTAATCTACCGTATAACATTTCAACCCCCATCTTATTTCATCTGCTTAGCTATGCCGATGTGATTCAAGATATGCATTTTATGTTGCAAAAGGAAGTGGTCGAGCGTATCACGGCCGACGTGGGCAGCAAGACTTATGGGCGCTTATCAGTCATCATGCAGTACCACTGTGATACAGATTATTTGCTAACCGTTCCTCGTGGTGCCTTCAATCCACCACCAAAGGTGACCAGTGCTGTCTTCCGCCTGACGCCACATATCAACAAGCCAGTAGTGGCAAATGATGAAGAGCATTTTGCCATTGTCGTACGTGAGACTTTTAACCATCGTCGCAAGACATTACGCGCTATCTTCAAAAAGTCAACGTTACTGCCGACATTGAGCGAAGATGATTTTGCGGCTTGTGGGATCGATCCGCAGGCACGACCTGAGACATTAAGCGTTACAGACTTTGTGAACCTAAGCAATCATTCACAACAGCTAGACGTATAATATATCTTTGATGAATAAAAGCATACTACTAACCGTCAATCATAATGACGGTTTTTTATGCTTTATTTTTTTGATTAATGCTTAAGTGTTTATTTCTTATTGAACTGTCTTTAACTATCGTGTTTAGACCATTGAGGTATTATGAGTTTTCGCCATCAGTATGTTATCGGTGACTTGCAAGGTTGCTATGCTGCATATCTACAACTACTAAAGACACTGGATTTTGATCCTGCCCAAGACAAGCTTTGGTTTGCTGGTGATCTGGTAGCACGCGGCGAGGACTCATTGAATACACTGCGTCATGTCAAAGCGTTGTGTGAGCAAGGCGCTGCGGCAACGGTATTGGGCAATCATGATCTTAATTTGATAGCAGTCTGGCGCGGGGCCGCTAAGCTTAAAAACAAAGACAAAACCGCAGCTATCTTTACTGCGGATGACTGTGATGAGTTGCTCGAATGGTTACGACATCAGCCTATATTGGCTTATCCTGATAAGCATACGGTGCTGGTACATGCTGGTATTCCACCGCACTGGAGCATTGAAGCTGCTGCAGAATATGCACAGCAATTAGAAGCTCAGCTGCAAAGCAATCTGGAGCAGCTCGACCAATTGCTGCCGAATCTATATAGCAAAAAAGCGGATGAATGGCATGCAGGTATCGAAGGATTTACTAAGATGCGGGCGATTGCTAATTACTTTACGCGTATGCGCTTGTGTAAGCAGGATGGGTCGCTTGAGTTTAGCTTTTCAGCAGGTTTAGATGAGGCTATGCCAACCGACTTTTTGCCTTGGTTTGAGTGGCAAGTACCGCGCACTCGTAAGGTATTATTTGGTCATTGGGCTGCGCTAAAAGGTGAGATTGATTTGCCACATGCGCGCGCACTCGACGGTGGCTGTGTGTGGGGTAATTATCTATTGGCTTATAGATTGGGGGACGGCAAGGTAATAATCTCAAGCGCACAGTGCCCGAGCCCATAAAGAAGGGTATAAGCGTCTTAATATACAAGGCTAAATAAACAGTCTGTTTTGAGTGGTTCCATTATACCAGTCTGTTTTAGGTGGTCTGTTAATAGGTTTGAAGGGTGAAATAGTTGGTTCTGTTGGGGTATGCTTAAAACAGAAAGCGGGCAATGAACTTCATCGCCCGCTTTTTCAATATTGATTATTGCATACAATAGAGTTCTACATAATATGGAACGTCGCTTCTGTTTGCATATTATCATTAAGTGCTTGCACTATAGTGAAGTCCGCTGCTATTGATGGTTCAGAGGCTCCACTAAATCCTGTAGTAGTCTCCTTAGTTATAGCCATTGTATCAGCACTTTCAAACGTTAATTCACTATTATTTACATCAAGTAGATCATCAATGTTAGGCAGTTCTACTTGCTGTGAGTCTGCAAAAATATCTATTTCAGTATTGGAGTTTTCCTCTTCATCGAATGACATCATGCTGCGAGCACTATTTGTGTTTATCATGCTCTCTATAGTCGCTTTATCCCAGGCTGTTCCATCATCAAAAATGATATTATCTATAGAGTTTGTACCCAAGAGACCTTTACCAAACTGGTTATTAATACTTATTTCCCTGCCTTCTATGGATAGCTTTAACTCGGTATCAACGCGAGTTAAAACCACATCAGATGTATCAATGTCTTTCAATTTTAATGTGTTTGAACCATAATGATCTAGAATAGTAACACCATAGCCACTTCCTGATAGTTCTGTAGCTCCAATAATATAAGTGTCATTATCTTTACCACCGCTCATAAACGTAGTGCTGATACCAGATGAGTTTGAACCAAGGATTAGTGTGTCACCTCCTGCTTCACCGTCTAAAACATCACGGCCACCACTTGATATTAGAATATCATCGCCATCGCCACCATAAATGTAGTCGTCTCCAGCAGAGCCTTTTATAATATCAATAATATCTGCTGACTCAAAGTACTCTGAGGCGGTAGACATTACAAAATCTAGAGAAGTACTATTTCCAGCCACATCAGACGCTTTAATTTGATAGTCACCCTCTGCAAATGCAATGTTAGTAGCATCATCGAGTGGTTTTAAAGTACCGTTTTCGGATTTAAAAGCCTGTAGCGTGTCTTGATCGATATCTGCATTAACCTCTAGCTGATTGGTGGCGGTATTGAAGTTTAAAATATCACCTAAGATCGGAACAGTGGTGTCGATCGTAATATCTTTTACTGCTGTAAGGCTCTCATTAAGTGATTCATCGGTTACCTTGGCTCTAAAGCTATAGTCACCATCTGCTAAGTTAGAAGCCTCGCCGTTTACCAATACTGTCCAAGTCGCGCCATGGTCAGTTGAGTACTGATACTCAACTTGGCTACCAGTTTCATTGTTCTTAATAGTCAAATCAAAAGTGTTGTCTTGAGTAACGCCATCATCTTTAGATATGCCCGTATCCTCAAAGTTATTGAGAACTAATTCACCTGACTCTGGAGGCGTTGTGTCTGAAGTAATATTGATCCCATAGTGACTAGCTTGCTTAGTGTCTAAATCAATAACCTTCACATAAAAATCTTCTGCTAGCTTCTCAGCCTCTAAATCTAGATCATTACGGTCTGAGAGATAACTATAAGAGCCATCAGCTTCTAAGGTTAGCTTGCCGTTATCTGTATCGAGGATAATAGAATCTGCAGCGGTGTTCACAAGTGACTGTCCATCTAGCTGCATCTTATAACTGGCAGGAGTGTTGATATTTCCATCTTCGTCTGCAAAGATATTGCCTGTGATCTCTTGATAACCTGCAAAATTGGTAGATTCAACATCTTTAAGTTCAGTGACGTTAAAGTCAATTGATGATCCTCGTGAATTGACATACAAATCTAGAGTATATTTACCTGGTGGCAAAGTACTTGTGCGAAAATCAACTGAATAACTGCTTGAGCCGACTGATGAGATGCTACCGGAGGTAGAGGCTGAGATTCCTGGCCCTTGTAGAGTGTAGCTATATGAACCTTGAATGACATTAGAGCCGTTAGAAAGCACCAGACTAGGCGTTCCATTGTCACCAGTGACTTCGAATGTTATACGATCATTTATATAAGAAGTAGCTTGCTTATCCACTACCGTCTGCAGCTCGCTAACCACCTCGGTCTCAAAGGCTTCTTGTAGTTCGAAGTTAAACGCTTGATCAAACGAGGATACAGTAACATTAGCAGACTTAGTGATGGTTTCGCCGTTACCGTCGTTAATGCTATATGTAAACGAATCCTCACCTTTAAAGTCAGCATTTGGTGTGTAGCTGTAGCTGCCATCTGCGTTGACAACGACTATGCCATTGCTGGCATCGGTATCTAGGGTGAATGTCAGTTCATCACCATCGACATCGTTGGCTTCAGCCAACATACCCGTATCGACGAAATTCTCAGCAACACCGATACTGCTATTTTCAGCCACTGGCACATCATTGACGGCAGCGACAGTAATCGTAGCAGTTTGAGTGATCACGCCACCTTGACCATCATCAATAGAATAAGTGAAGCTGTCTTCACCATTAAAGTTAGCATTAGGGGTATAGCTGTAGCTACCATCGGCATTAACTACCGCCGTGCCATTGTTGGCATCTGAGTCTAGGGCATAGGTTAGCGTGTTGCCATCGACATCGGTAGCGGCAGCCAGTGTGCCAGTGGCTTCTGTGTCTTCATCAGTACTGATACTGCTGTCTTCAGCCACAGGTGCGTCATTAATCGGTGCAACATCAATCGTTGCGGTTTGAGTGGTCACGCCACCTTGACCATCATCAATGGTATAAGTGAAGCTGTCTGAGCCATTGAAGTTAGCATCTGGTGTATAGCTATAGCTACCATCGGCATTAACTACCGCCGTGCCATTGTTGGCATCTGAGTCTAGGGCATAGGTTAGCGTGTTGCCATCGACATCGGTAGCTGCTTCTAGTTGACCTTCGGTAGTGGTGTCTTCTATAGCAGTGATAATCGAGTCTTTGGAGACAGGCAGTTCGTTAGCAGGTGGTTTTGATGAACTATCGCTTGAACCACTGCTTATAGCTGCTACTCCTAAGGCGGCAGCGCCAATTGAACCCAATAAGACACCATTGCTGATACCGCCAATCAATGAAGCATCACCTAGCATCTCCGATACAAGCGTTGTATAGGAAGTTTCTGAAGCTACTTGTGTCGTTGTGCCTGTTTCAGTACTCACATAATCAAATTCAACAAAACCTACATCACTAACTGTGCCGAGTGCAACATTATCAGTTAGGTAGTAATCCTCAATAGTGAGCAATACCTCACCATTTTCATCTGCAATCAGTAGATCATCCGCCACTTTCTTAGCTTGTAATTTTTTAGCGGGTTGGCCTGTCTTAGCATCTACTAAAGTAATCTGCATACCTTCTTCAGCAGCTATTTTCGTAGGTTGGTTGCTATTTAATACTTGATTGATCAAGTTGACATTATTCTTTTGCAAGATGAGTTGCGTTGCTTGTGCCATTAGGTGTCCCTATTAAACTTTCTTATAAGTTAAGAAAGTTTTTCTATTTAGAAAAGGTTTTGTTTTAAGTGAGTAACATTAACTAACAGTAGTTATACTATAACAACCTACATAAGTTTAATTTAATAGTAAGCAAAACCGCAATTCTTAAATTCTTGCACAGCAAATATATAATGAGAGTCAGTATAGGTCTCACGTATTATAAGAAAACGTCAGTTGTTCGACCGAACATTGCTTGATAATATTGGTGCCATGCTAATACTGTTGATATTTTCTATATGGCTATATCAGTACTAAATAGTCTTTGACACAAAAAAATACTCATGCTTTGTAAATAAAACATGAGTATAGCGACTCCATTAAGTAGAAGTGTTCTGATTATGTGGGACGAGATTTTCTCGTTAGAAAAAGACTGTTGTTCTATAAAAATGGCTAAGTCAGTGGTTTTTGAAAGTTTAGGCGGCAACTGCTAAACAATTATTGGAAGAGCATTGTCGATAACTTTGTTAACAACGTCATCAACAGCTGACCAAGCATAAAGCCATCATAATTACCCATTTAATTAGGTAGCTTTGGTGGCTTTTTAGGTTTTGGCAAAGGTGTTTTTGCGTCACCATTCTGTTTGTCATCAGAGTTGGTGTGGTGATCGGATTCATCATTGCCAACGTCGCTATCAATCTCATTTATCGTTTTGGTAGCTTTGTCATACTGTATATCATCAGTATAAGGAACGCTATTTAGCTCTTCATCGACTAAGCCATCATCCAAATCCATCACTTTGTCAGGAGAGTTGTACGGCTGAGTGTGCTCATCTGTTGGCTGCTTTTCATAGTTTATGTCTGTGTTTGTCTTTGAGCTTTGCGCATCAGCATGCTTAGACTCAGGTAGTATTCTGACATCAGACAGACGCCTTACTACATAATTAGTGGGTATAGACTTCCCATTTTTATGTGCTGACGTATCATCGAATATCATATGACCCTGGCTATCGATACGTGCATAGTCCATTGGTTTATCACGAGGCCAGAAAAAGTCAGACGGATGGCCAATGATATGACCAAACACCAATCTTGTGAGGCGACTCCATTCAAAGAAGCGAACTTCTTTAGAACGCAGGGCAACAAACAGTGCCAGCGAAAAGCTAACGATTAAGTTAACCAGACCAATAAGTGCTACGCCAAGTATAGAAATTAGAATCAGGCTCCAACTTATATCATCAGCAGATATATTAAACAATCCATGTGCCAAGTTTGCTGAGGCAAAAGCAATATGACGAATATCAATTGGTAAGCCAAAGATATAGCCAATAGTTGCGGTACTACCCAAGAACACCCCGAATAAGAAGTTACCCATGATAGCGCCCAAGTTGGCCTCTATAAAACCGCCTAAGCGCTGTAGCCATGAGCTAGGTAATATGTATTTTAGCAATTTATGACGTTGTATACGCGCACCTACGTTATTATAAACTGCTAAGTTGTCGTAGTAGCCTGCAATCAAACCAGATAAGAACAGGTAAACCCCAGCAATGGCAGCGTGGGGAAGTGCTAATGAGTTGAATGGGTCAAGATCATGTAGTAAGTGTCCTGCCTTTTCGGTATCAATCATTGGCGCACCAGTATATTGCAGCCAAGCAAAGGATATAATCAAAGCGACTGGTACAGCGAGCATGACGTTACCCATGATAGCGATAAACTGGGTACGTAATATATCGACGACCAGTTCTGATAGCTTAGTCAACTGATGCGATTTTTTACCAGAACCTTCAGATATGGTAGAGGCAATGGCAGCAGCAGTCATGGCGGGCTGCTTGGTCGCTACTGTACCGCGAATGACATGAATGAATACAAAGCCCAAGCCATAGATCATACTGTTGATGAACGCGCGACCCATAGGGGCGAGCGCTAAGTGATACGCTAGTATTTTTATGGTTGCCATAAATGCAATGAAAAAGCCACCAATAGAGGCTTTTTTGAACATTTTTTGGTAGCCCGATTTATCGGTGCTGATATAATGTTCGCCGACGCGACTGGCATTTTCCGTGACTTTACGAGAGAGTAGTTTGGTATTGTTATCAATCAAATAACCGATACTATAGCGACGATTGGCAGTAGTAATGAGCGCTTGTATCAGCTCGATAACGGCACGATCGCGCCGTTGGTTGTCATCTGTGACCAGCTCAGTCAAAATCCGCATACGCTGCAAACTTTGATCTAGACGCAGCATCATATTGGTTAAACGAATAGAAATACCTGTCTTATAAATTCGCTTACGTACAGTCGCAACGATATCCTCACACTGTTCAAGCATCACCAATAGTGGCGCCGGATCGACTGCTTGCTCTGGAGTAATATCTGTCAATGTATCAAGCTCATGCGCTTGACGATATTGATTGACGAATAGCACGGCTTCTTGATTTTGTGCCACAAAAGACGCTGAGTAGTTCAGCATTTGTGGATACGATTCCATCAAATCAGGATGTAAGCCAATACCACTGATGCGATAAGATAGAATGATAATGGCGTTTAAAATACTATTTTTCGCGGTAGCGACGAGATTTAAGTGCTTCTCTTCTACGCGAACCAGTTCAACCAACTTATCCCATTTCTCTGTTTCAATATTGGCCAGCCAGCGTTCATCAGAACGTTTGTTAAACAGATATCCTATTAGTTCAACGACAGAATCATCTTGTGGTAATAATGGTAAAAATCGATGCCCAATCAAACGGCGCAAACTGTTAAAAAATCCTTGGTCGGACATGATGCCAGTATCGGTATACAGGGCGATTTGTCGATATTGAATAATCAGTTTTAGCACAAAACTAGATAGACCGTCCCCATATTCTGGATGCTGATGAATGATATCAATGAGGGATTGAATTTTTTCATTGGCCAATGCAGGTTCTTTATCACTGACTCGTAGTTCATCAATCAAGCGTTTGAGTACCGCAGGATCTGGCACGTCGCTCAAGGCGGTAATCTGTTGTAAAATGCGTTTCAATTCTGACACGTCGCACCCTTCATTATTGTTGTTTCAATCGTTTTTATTATTTAAGTCAGTATAAGTGGTTACCATAGAAATAGTTGCCAATCGTTCAATTGTAGTCGAGCGACATCTTGTATTATTTTAATCGGAACTGCCGATTGATATTGAATTATTTTGTTAGCAGTTATTTTGACAAAAAAAAGGACAGTAACACGACTGTCCTTTTAATCAAGATATTTTAGATTAGCTTTACCATGAGCTTAGCTCGCAGGAACGTCGAAATAAGCAAGGTCAAAGTTCATCATTGGGTCACTACCAGCTTTAACCATCTGTGCATGAGCATCAATACGCGGTAGGACGCGACCGACGAAATAATCTGCAAGTTTGGCTTTATTGGTATAAAACTCACCATCTTTGCCATTAGCAGCTTCTACCATCAATGCAAACATATAAGAGTAGGCGAGGTAACCAAAGGCATGCATGTAGTCAACAGCACAGCCATTGATTTCATTTTTGCGTTCGCCGATATTGTTAAGCACAGTGGTCGTTAGCTCTTCAATAGTATCTGCTGCATTCAAAGTAGCTTGCTTGATAGCATGGTCTGCTTGCATGTTGCTGACAAAGTCACGAATCTCACCTAAGAAGTGGGTGACGTATTTGCCATTATTGCGAGCAACTTTACGGCCTAGTAAGTCAAGCGCCTGAATGCCATTGGTACCTTCATAAATTTGTGCAATACGCGTATCACGAACGATCTGCTCCATACCCCATTCGCGGATATAGCCATGACCACCAAAGACTTGTTGGCAATCAACCGTTGCTTCTAATGCTTTGTCAGTCAAGAATGCTTTTGCAACTGGCGTCAATAGGGCAACACGAGCCGCAGCTGCTTTAGCTGATTCAGGATCGGTACTAAATTTCTCTTCATCAAGATTTTTGGCAACGTACATAGCAAAGCAGCGAGATGCTTCAGTATTTACTTTGGCGTTCAATAGCATACGACGGACATCAGCATGATGAATGATAGCGTCAGCAGGCTTTTCTGGGCTTTGCAATTGTGTATCACTACGGCCTTGACCACGGTCATTGGCATATAGCGCTGCGTTTTGATAGGCCAGCTCAGAACCACCAAGGCCTTGCAAGCCCATCGTGACACGCTCATAGTTCATCATAATAAACATTGATGATAGACCCGTATTTTCCGCGCCAACCATCCAACCTTTAGCATCGTCAAAGTTCATCACACAAGTTGCAGAGGCTTTGATACCCATTTTGTGTTCGATAGAGCCTACAGCTAACGTATTACGCTCGCCCAAACTACCATCTGCATTGACCAAAAATTTTGGTACGACAAACAGCGAGATGCCTTTTGAACCTTCTGGTGCATTTGGTGTTTTTGCTAGTACCAAATGAATGATGTTGTCTGTAAGGTCATGCTCACCACCAGTGATAAAGATTTTGGTGCCAGAAATGCCATAGCTACCATCATCATTAGGCACGGCTTTGGTTTTAATGATACCCAAATCAGTACCAGCATGCGGCTCTGTCAAGCACATGGTGCCAGCCCATTCGCCGTTGTACATTTTCTCTAGATAGGTTTGCTTTTGTTCTTCAGAACCAGCTGCGTTTAGACAAAGCGTTGCACCAACCGTTAGGTTTGGATACAGTGCAAATGATTGGTTGGCAGTGAAAACCATCTCTTCGGTGAGCATGGTCACCATTTTAGGGAAGCCTTGGCCACCGTATTCAGCGTTACCGCTTAAGCCAACCCAACCTGATTCAGCAAACTGTTTGTAAGCTTCTTTAAATCCTGTTGGCGTAGTAACGACGCCATCACCTTCAAAAGTTGCGCCTTCTTCATCACCGCTACGGTTAATAGGCAATAGAACGTTTTTTGACAGTTTTCCCATTTCTTCTAAAATCATATCGACAGTTTCGGTGTCGACATGAGCCAAGTTTTCATTGTTTTGCCAAAACTCTGGTGCCTTGAATACGTCATTTAAGATAAAGCGCATGTCATTAAGAGGGGCATTATAAACAGCCATAAACATTCCTTTGGTTCAAATAATTAAAATTGAAGTTGTTAAGATTATCAACTGTTCTCTTGGTATAACCTTAGCGATTAATAACCAAAGTTTAACAAATAAGCTTGTGAGCGAGTGTATTTCTTCGTGAATTGTGCGTACACCAAAAGTTAGCAGCGGCTATTGAAGTGCTTATAGGCACCTTATCGATAACTATAATGCGAGAAGGTAAGTAGGTCGGTGCGTGTATACAATTGCTACTATCAAAAATATTGTTATAGTCATCATTAAGGCACGTCTTTATCTCATTTCTAGTCTATTTAAACGACTCTTGAGTGAATTGAAAACACGCTCTAATATACATAAAAAACGGCAACACACCGAAGTATGTTGCCGCTTAAAATTATATGTTTATGAACTTCAGCGCTTTAATTAAAAGGCAAACTGATCAACATCCATGCTCATGTATGGCTCTACACCAGTACTGATACGCTGTACGTGCGTAGTAGTACGTGGTAATAGTTTAGCGAAGTAGAACTGAGCCGTCTTAACTTTAGCGTCATAGAATGCTTTTTCGCCAGTACCGTTTGCGATAGCAGTTTGAGCAACCAGTGCCATGCGCGCCCATAAGTAGGCTAGGGTGACATAACCACTGAAATACATGTAGTCTACCGCCGCGCCGCCGACAGCTTCTGGAGTTTCAGTTGCTTGCATACCGATACGTGCAGTCAAATCGCCCCATTCTTTAAGATGCTTAGCAAGTGGGCGAATGAACTGACCCATCTCGTCATTTTCTTTGTTTTCTTCACAGAATTCTTGAATAACATTTACAAAGTTGGCAAGCAGCTTACCTTGTGAACCTAAGACTTTACGGCCTAGTAAGTCAAGTGCCTGAATCTCTGTAGTACCTTCGTATAAGCAAGAAATGCGCGTATCACGTACGTTCTGCTCCATACCCCATTCACTAACGAAACCATGACCACCATAAACCTGTACGCCGTGGTTAGCAGCTTCTAGACCTGTTTCAGTCAAGAATGCTTTAGCAATTGGGGTCAATAGTGACAACATTTGGTCAGCAAACTTCAGTGCTTCGCCTTCGCCTTTTGCGACGGTATCTGCAAAGTGAGAGAGATAGTAGACTAACGCACGACCACCTTCCGCAAAGGCTTTTTCAGTCAATAGCATGTTACGAACAGCTGGATGTACAATGATAGGGTCAGCCACTTTTTCTGGTGCTTTTGTACCTGAAAGCGCGCGCATTGCTAAGCGGTCTTTTGCATAAGTCAATGAACCTTGGAATGCATACTCTGCTGCAGTCAAACCTTGCACGGCAGTACCGATACGTGCCACGTTCATGAAAGTAAACATGCACTGTAGGCCGCGGTTTTCAGGTCCAATCAAGTAACCTGTTGCGCCATCGAAGTTCATGACACAAGTTGCAGAGGCTTTGATACCCATTTTGTGCTCGATAGAACCACAAACGACATTGTTGCTTTCGCCAACGCTACCATCTTCGTTGACCGTCATTTTAGGAACGATAAACAGTGAGATACCTTTGGTGCCAGCAGGTGCGCCTGGTAGACGAGCCAAAACGATATGAATGATGTTGCTAGTTAGGTCATGCTCACCTGCAGAGATAAAAATCTTTTGACCTGTGATGCTATAGCTACCATCTTCTTTAGGCTCAGCTTTGGTACGGATAATGCCCAAATCAGAACCAGCATGTGCTTCCGTAAGACACATAGTACCTGACCATTCGCCAGTGACCATTTTCTCTAGATAAGTTTCTTTTTGCTCATCAGTACCATGATGCTCGATGGTTTGGATAGCACCGTGTGATAGGCCTGGGTACATAGAGAATGACCAGTTAGCTGTACCGACCATTTCATTGATGACAGAAGACAATGAAAAAGGCATGTTTTGACCACCAAAATCTTCTTCAGCAGACAAAGCTGGGAAGCCAAGCTCACAATACGCATCATAAGCTTCTTTGAAGCCTTTTGGCGTGGTAACTTTACCGTTATCAAACTTACAGCCTTCAGCATCACCGCTTTGGTTCAATGGTGACAGTTCGTTTTCAGCAAAGCTTGCAGCCATCTCAAACAGGCTGTCCATTAGCTCACGGTCAGCTTCTTGGAACGCAGGCAAAGTTTTGTAATGGCTTTCGCTATCGAGTAGTTCATGCATAACGAATTGGATATCACGTAAGGGCGCTTTGTATTGCATAACTTCCTGTCCTTTTTGGAATGTAATCGATCATAGCCAATAATGAGCATATGGTCGCACTATCCTCTAGTGCGTTATTCTTACCTAGCCAGTCTGAAAATCTAAATAAATGATAAACAGTAAAGCAGGTCAACCATGCCATCGATTACATAAAATAGTATTGAAAAGAGTGGTGATCGTTAGAGCCAATGAGAGATTAAATGTACTCTAACAAATTCACTATAAAAGATAGGCTTTCATAGGTGATTATACAAGTTTGGTGACAGGACTGATAAGTCATGAACCTATCTTGCATCGGTTATGCAATCAACGTTAGGCGCTAGGAGACAGCAGCATTAAGCTTATGAAAAATTTAATGATACTAAGACGGGTAGTCCTTTGTATGACCAATATTAACATGAAAAAATGACAGCCAAAAAAATAGCGTTCGCCAGAATGACAAACGCACCAGTCTAAATGACAACGCTATTTGGTAGAACCTTATATATGTGCAGGTAATGTCACATATATAAGGGTGATAAACGTCAAACAGGCTTCTATTCTATGAGTCTTAACATAGTAGCTTATAATTAGCAGCTTAGCGTTTACTCAGAAGTGTTCTGCTTAATCAGCATCTCAGTGGCAACGTCAGCCGCCACGGGTTTACTAAACCAATAACCTTGACCATTTTTACAACCCATATCTAGTAACACATCACGCTGCTGCTCAGTTTCAATACCTTCAGCAACGACTTGCATGTCTAAAGCGGCGGCTAAGTCTAAAATAGCTTTTACAATCGCGTGCTGGGTCCGATCAGTTTCAATATTGGAGATGAAGCTCTTGTCGATCTTGATAAAATCAAAGGGGTATTCTTGTAAGTAGCTCAACGATGCATAACCAGTACCGAAATCATCTAGCGCTAGACGTACGCCAAGCTCTCTAAGTGAGTTGAGCTGTTTTTTTACATTGTCATGACGCTGAATCAAAGACGATTCGGTCACTTCAATATGCAACTGCTGTGCAGCAACGCCATTCTCTGTCAGCAGTGTGCTCACCATATCAAAGAAATCAGGGTGGCTAAATTCAGCCGCATCAGCATTGATACAGACGTGTTGATGAAACCCTTTCTGTTGCCAAACGGATAATTGTTTGACAATTTTAATGGCCAGCTGTGAAAACAAATCAAAAGATAGCTTGTACGCGATAATGGCATTGATAAAATGGACAGGTTTAAGCAAACCACGAGTAGGGTGTTGCCAACGTACCAATGCTTCAAAGCCTGTAATAGCGCCAGTCTCTAATGAGAATTTTGGCTGGTAATAAGGAATAAATTGGCCTTCTGTAGTAGCAACTCTAAGCTCAGACTCTAGTTCTAAGCTACCAGCAGTAGCACTTTCGATGGCCTCATCGTACCAACGAATATCATCTCCACCATGCTGTTTGACATAGTCGAGTGCTTTTTCTGCTTTGGTTAATAAACTAGTTACTTCGTTATCGTCTTTTGGAAAACAGCTCACACCCACAGAGATATGGTAGTAAATATTTGCATCTGTTGCATGATTTTTATCAGTAAAGAAGGGTCGTTCACACATTTGCATAAGCGTGTCTAGTTGATGACGCACCATATTGGCATCTTTAACTTCAAATAATAGCGCAAAATCATCACCACCAAAGTGAGAAAAAGAGCGTAAGTTATGTAATTTGAGAGTCTCCACTTCTTTTACAAAGTTTTTTATAAAATCATTAGCACCATCAGGCCCTAGTAGGCTGGCAAGATTGCGATAACGGTCGATATTTAAGCGTACGAGGACGATCTCTTGGTAACTATCTAATAGCGTGTCACTCGTCTGACTCAAAAATACTTTGCGGTTGGGAAGGCCTGTGATTTGGTCGTAGTTGAGTAAATGTGCGACCTGTTTTTGGTCTTTGATGACGGACGACATGTCTCGTAACATACCAACATGATAAGCCTTCTGCTCAACATAAATCTTGCGATAAGTAACATGGCAGTCAATCGGTTCGCCATAACGATTGACCATTGAAAAATCAAGCTCGTAAAAGCCATGACTGTCTAGGTTATTGCTGATATCTTTTAAGATCAGCTGCTCTGCGTCCGATAAAAACTCAGCAGCATAAATACCAAGTGGTCGACCAACTAAGAACTCTTCTTTATAGCCAATCATAAGCTCATAACTGGCATTGACTGTTAAATAACGTAAGTTATCATCCAATACAAATATGGCGTCCTCAAGCTGTTCACAAAGTGTGCTCATCAACTGCTGCTTGATTGATACTGGAATAGTGTCACAATTACTCATAATAGTGGCTCACAAAAGATAAGGACTTATAAAAATAAGAACTGTATTGTCAATTTACTGATATTGAATTGGCATCGCGTTTTACTATGCACGATGAAGAACAGATATTATTTTTGACTATAAGCATAAAAGACAAAAACTACGATAGTCATACTAGTACTTATCAGTTTTCATTAAGTGCTCAAAGCATGTAAAGTAGCTAATGCTACCACTGGTGCGGTTTCGGTACGTAAGACTCTTGTGCCGATCTGCCAAGGCTCAAAGCCAACACTTTCTGCCTGTTCACACTCGTCACTACTTAAACCACCTTCAGGTCCGATCAAGAGTTTGATATAAGGGGTTTGTTGTTTGAGAATATCGTATAAAGCGTTAGGCATGGCAGGTTGTCCTGCTGCTGGTACGCTCATTTGCATACACAGATCTGCAGTATTTTCTAACACTTGATAGTAAGAGTCACGACTAAGCGTAGAGACGACAGAGCTGACAGCTATCTCCGTTTTCGCATTGCTTAGCCATTCTTTGATAGATTGTGGCGCAAGAATAAGGGGTGGACGATTAAGACCGCATTGTTCACAAGCGGCAATTGCCACTTGTTGCCAATGCGCCAGTTTCTTTTCCACTTGGGCAGGTTTTAATGTGACTTCGCCATGATGGCTGCTGAGTAATTGGATGGCAGTCACGCCAAGCTCAGTCGCCTTTTGAATAGCATAATCCATACGCTCACCGCGGCTCATGACTAAGCCAATTTGGGTGATAGTAGGTGCTGTACGATCGTCGCTTATATGTGCAAGTAAGGTAGCAGTGGCGTTTTTCTTACTGATTGTCTGTAGCTCTACCTTATATTCACCGCCAAATCCATCAAACAGTATACCCTGATCACCGATGTTTGCCCGTAATACACGGCACCAATGATGGGCGATACTGCCTGTCAATTCGATATTACTACCTAGCGATAATTCACCCAATTTAGGTAATAGTGAGGTATCAGCGTTGTTGTTATCAACGGCATAAAAAAAACGTCGCACGTGGTCTTATTCCTATTATTAGTTTGAGTATAGTTATTATTAACTCTATAGAATATCACTTGAAACGATTAATGACATTTGTTTTATGAGAATTTTTCTTAATAAAGATAATAACGCTATGAGCAGCATTGTTACACAGTAAAGAGATTTTAAAAAATCGAATAGGATAAAGTGTATGGGTAAAACGGTGAAGGGTCACTAATCAAAATTTTGACAATAAAAAACTGGCGCTCCTAAAAGCGCCAGTCATTAACAATATATTTGAGAGTATTCAAGAGTTACCCGAGAATGCTTAGAGGTTTAAACGATTAAACCCAATGCTTCTACCAAGCGTTTATTTGGTTCGACTTTATTCATGCTATAAAAATGCATGGCGGGTACACCTTCATTGATCAAGCGTTCACACAAGCGATAAACTACATCAAAGCCAAACTCACGAATCGCCTTACGATCATCGCCAAAATCCGTCAACTGCTTGCGTACATAGCGCGGAATATCGGCGCCACAGCTATCTGCAAAGCGTAATAGATTGCTTGAATGGGTAATTGGCATAATACCAGCAACCAAAGGCTGAGTGACCGTGTCAATACCGCGCTTCTCAAGCTTATCACGCAAGTACAGATAGCTGTCAGCGTTGTAGAAAAACTGGGTGATCGACGCATTGGCACCAGCTTGGTACTTATTTACCAAGTTGTCGATATCAAATTCAAAGCTACGTGCTTGTGGGTGCATTTCAGGGTAGGAGGCCACTTCGATATGGAAATGATCACCTGAGTGCTCACGAATGTATCTAACCAAATCAACAGCGAATGGTAGTTCACCCATGCCCACCTGACCTGATGGCAAGTCGCCACGTAGCGCTACCAAGCGTCTAATACCTAAAGTCTTATAGTACTCGAGCAATTCAGCGATTTCAGCTTTATCATCACCAATACAAGACATATGCGGCGCGATTTCAGTGGTACCACGCGCACTTAATGCTTGTACGATATCTAAAGTGCGGCTACGAGTTGAACCGCCCGCACCATAAGTTACCGAAAAATAAGCTGGTGACAGTTTATTCAACTCATCATAAGTGCTGAGAAGCTTTTCGTGACCTTGCTCGGTCTTTGCAGGAAAGAACTCAAAGGAGAAAGCAGGCTTACTCACAGTTAGGCTCCTCTTAGTATTTATAAGCGTCAGGCTTGAATGGACCTTCAACTGGTACACCTAAATACTCAGCTTGCTTTTGGGTCAGCTTGGTCAAGGTGCCGTTGAAGCCTGCAACCATCGCAGCGGCCACTTCTTCGTCTAACTTCTTAGGTAATACTTTTACGTATAAGTTGTCAGTACGCTCGTCAACTGGCAAGTCAGCGAATTTTTCTTCGAACAGATACATTTGAGCCAATACTTGGTTGGCAAATGAGCCGTCCATCACGCGTGATGGGTGACCAGTCGCGTTACCTAGATTCACTAGGCGACCTTCAGCAAGCAAGATTAAATAATCGTTTTCGTCGTCTGAACGGAAGATTTGATGAACTTGTGGTTTGATCTCAACCCAACGCCAGTTGTCACGCATAAACTGAGTATCAATTTCAGTATCAAAGTGACCGATGTTACATACAACAGCGCCAGGTTTAAGTGCTGCTAGCATATGTTTGTCACAAACATGATAATTACCAGTAGTGGTAACAATCAAGTCAGTATCTTCAAGCAAACGGGTGTTAATGTTGTCTGCACCGCCAGTATTGTCACCATCGATGTATGGCGATAATACTTCAAAGCCGTCCATACATGCCTGCATAGCACAGATTGGATCAACTTCTGAGACACGTACGATCATACCTTCTTGGCGTAAGCTTTGCGTAGAGCCTTTACCTACATCGCCATAACCGACAACCAAAGCGCGGCGACCAGCAAGGAACATATCAGTAGCGCGTTTAATCGCATCGTTTAAGCTATGACGGCAACCGTATTTGTTGTCATTTTTAGATTTGGTCACTGCGTCGTTGACGTTGATGGCTGGTACCTTAAGTGTCCCTTTACCAAGCATTTCAACCAGACGGTGAACGCCAGTGGTGGTTTCTTCTGAGATACCATGGATATTGTCAAGAAGCTCAGCATAGTCGTCATGGATAAGAGCGGTTAAATCACCACCATCATCCAAGATTAAGTTTGCGTCCCAAAGTTGGCCTGATGCTTCGCCGCCAACGTGTACTTGCTGACGTAGGCACCATTCATACTCTTCTTCGGTTTCGCCTTTCCAAGCGTAAACAGAGATACCAGCAGCGGCAATCGCAGCAGCAGCATGGTCTTGAGTTGAGAAGATGTTACATGAGGTCCAGCGTACTTCAGCACCTAGCGCGACTAATGTCTCGATAAGTACAGCAGTCTGAATAGTCATGTGGATACAGCCAGCGATTTTCGCGCCTTTAAGTGGCTGGTCTGCTTCGTAGCGACGACGCAAGCCCATTAGAGCAGGCATTTCAGCTTCAGCAAGCGTAATTTCACGGCGGCCGTAATCAGCAAGGCTGATGTCAGCGACTTTATAGTCAGTGAAAGAGGGATCGATCGTATGGGCAGATGGTGTAGTAGACACTGCGTCCATAATATGCTCCTATCAGTGGTTAACGAATGATAAAAAGAATAAAAACGCAGGTGCCGTTGTTTGCGCTGTGAGCGACCAAAAATAGGGACTCTCGACAGTTAACCGAGCCTAACATAACCTGTGATTGCATAACTTTAGAATGTTAATGCAGTAAATCACCATTATGGCGCAACACCTCTCGGAGGTCGTTATTGTAATAGATGAGTGGTTGATTGTCACCTATTGACTGAGATAAATGATAAGCAGTCATGGCATAAGTACTTGTATGCTTTTCGTAGGCACAAAAAAAGGCCACCTGTAGATGACCTTTTATATTTAGATAAACGCTAGGTTTTTAACTGCTAAGTGAGCTTAGTACCAGTTGTAAGTGAGAGAAGTAAAGTAGTTAATACCATCAGTATCATAACCAGGTAGCGTGATGTATTTCTCATTGGTAATGTTATCCAAACGAGCAGTCATAGTGAGATTATCAGTTAACTGATAGTTACCGCTAATATTGAACAAACCATAATGATCGACAAACTGCGACTCTGCATTAGCAGTATTACTATAATAATCGCCTACGTATTCATACTCGGCACGAATATCAAAGCTTGATAGGCGATAGCCTGCATAAATCAGACCTTTGTGCTCAGGACGAATGGCAAGGAAATTACCATCATTGCTACCGCCACTGCTGTCTTTTGCTTGCTGGTAGTCATAACTCGCGCCAAATAAGTAGTCATCGATTATCCAATCTGATGTTAGCGTGAGTCCTTTGATTTTGGCTTCATTGACGTTTTCGCTAGCGCCTGCATATGGGTTGCTAGGAGTGGGGTTTGATACGTAGCTGATTAGGTCATCAACTTTATTATGGTAGCCAGTCAAGCGGGTAGATTGAATAGGCGTGTCATATTCAATAAATGCTTCATAGTTATCGCTGGTTTCTGGTGTTAGTTCAGCATTGCCGCCGAAAGGTGAGTATAAATCATTGAAGCTAGGTGCACGGAAACCTTTAGCATAACTAGCACCGACACGTAGATTAGGATTGATGTGTAGCGCACCACCTAGGTTGTACGTAGTTTCATCACCATACTGTGAGTTATCATCATAACGTAGGTTTGCTTGTGCATCGAACTTATTATTAGCTAGCACATAACCCAAAAAAGCACTGGTGACGTCGCGATCATCAACATCATAGTCAGTGGTATCGATACTTTGGTTTAAGTATTCTGCTCCGTAGACACCTGTACCGATAGGTAGTGAGTGCTGACCTACTAAGCTGACTTGATCTTGTTCGGTGTCATAGTTGCTGGCATAGGTTTCGGTATCTATATTATCAATAGAGTGACCATATTGCAGCTTTACTGAAGCGCCTGGCTGATAGCGCCAATTGACAAAGGCTTGAGCTGCGCCTGTTTCTTGATCAGAATAGACATTCTGCGCCGCACCATTATCAAAATAAGTCGTTGATTCACTATACAGCGCACTAGCACCTGCCGACCATTGATCATTAATACGCTGATTTAAAGCAATGCTCGCATTATCACTCTCAAAACCGTCATCATCTTTGTTATAAGAAAAAGCGTTTGAAGATGTGGTTGCGTTAATACCATCTGTTTCATTGTGACTAGCTGATAGACTAAGGGCTGTGCCAGTATCATTAGCAAACTGTGCACTCGCGCCATATAGGTACTGATCATTCGAACCGATACCTGCAGTTACAGAATAGTTAGTCTTTTCGACATTGCTGCCTTTGGTAAATACTTGAATGACGCCGCCCATTGCATCTGCACCATATATACTAGAGCCTGATGCGCCATATAGTATTTCGATACGATCGATCTGGTCTGCTGGTAGTAAATTTAAGGCACTAGTACCTGTACTTAATGAGCTATAGCGAATACCATCGATCAGTACTAAGATTTGTTTACCATCGTAGCCGCGCATATAAAGGTTTGAAACCGTGCCCATGCCACCGTTTGTATAATGGTTGATACCAGGTTGGCGCTTTAGTACCTCTAATGCTGTTTGACCTTGATATCGTTTGAGCTCTTTACTATTCACAACACGTGTTTGCGCAATTACATTACTGACTTTAGTAGGTGTGCGATTCGCTGTTACTACGATTTCATCAAGCTCAACTTGTGGTAGGTTACTATCGTTGTTGGAAGTGTTTCCAGAAGTGGCTGCCATAGCAGTATTAACTGCAAGTAAGCCAAGCGCGCTTAAAATACTTAAACGAAGATAGGTACGTGAAGATGCACGTGATACAGACATAGTCGATTCCAAAGTAATCAAATTAAAAATGCAGAAATGAGGGGTAACTATCGTGACGTAAAAGTAGTCAAAAGTTACAAAAAATAGTATATAAGCAAAACTGTGCTCATTATCTACAAATTAGCCTGCTTTATAAACTATTTTGAGCTAATATTTATTCAAGGTAGGATGAATATTATTCATGTTAGCTTACCGAATAGTTAAGCTAAAAATCATTTTATGTGAGTGTTTTACGACAAACTCTTCAATTCTGTTCATAATATCTATTCTCTAAAAGTACCTACTATTGGAGACACTTATAAAGTAAGAGATCAAGTAATGAGACAGTTGGCTACAAAATTGTGCAATCAAAAGTACTGCTGTTATAAATAATTGTTACTATAGTATAGATATTATTCGTTATTTTTCATGTCGTTTCTAAACTAAGAGGTTTGTTTTGTCTATCAAGCATAATCTGACCCCCAATACTTTGCATAATTCATTCTACTCTATAGCTACAATGCCATTTATAGTCATAACGTTGTTGCTTGCTATGCTATTGAGTGTTGCTTTGCCAAACAACGCTTCTGCTGCTGAACCTGGTGCACTTGGTGTAAGTGAAAGTAGTAGTGAAGAGTTAGTAGAGTCACCGCGACCGGATTCATTTGGACGAGACACACCGCGCCATACAGTACAGGGGTTCATCAGTGCATTGAGTGAAAATGATTACTTGTTGGCAAGTAACTATTTGAATGTACCGAAGTCTGACAACCCAACCACTATTGTAAGGCAATTTAAGCAAGCGCTAGATGCAGGTGGCCGTTTCCAGCCGGACTTGCAGATTAGTAATGAGTCTGAGGGCAATCTGACCGATCAGCTACCATCCCAACAAGAAAACGTAGGTGTTATTAGCATTGGTGAAAAAGATGTGTCGCTGATACTCGAAAGAGTGGTATCTGATAGAGGTGAAAAGTATTGGCAGTTTTCAAGCGATACGCTCAGCTCGATACCTGAAGTAATAGAGAACACTGAACCAACTTTGGTGTCTCGCTATACTATTGATTCATTAGAAGGTAAAAAGCTTTTCGGTTATCAGCTCGCCGACTTAGTCGCTGCACTGACCATGGTTGTTAGTAGCTTTATATTGACCTATATAGGAGTATGGTTGCTATATCATTTATTGAGGATTGTATATCCTCGTTTACGTGGTACGCCATTGCCATTGCCAAACAAAGTTATATTACCTCTATCTGTTGTAGTCATGGCACTGATACTATCTGAAGTCATGGTCTATGCAGGGGTATCGGTAACACTACGTGAGCCAGTCAATCGTTTTACTGATATTGCGTCTTGGGTAGCGCTGACATGGCTATTGCTGCGAGTGATTGATGCCATATTTACTCGTGCGGTCAATCTGAGTTATAAAAAGAACTATACTGAGCGAGTCTCGATTTTGGGATTACTTCGTAAAGTTGTTAAAGCCCTGCTATTGATATTTGCAGTGATTGTCATATTTGGCAATTTAGGTTTTGATTTAACGACTGGTATCGCAGCATTGGGTGTGGGTGGTTTAGCGTTAGCACTTGGTGCACAAAAGACCATCGAAAACTTAGTGGGTAGTGTTGTTGTTGTTGCAGATTCGCCTGTGCGAATAGGTGACTATTGTAAGTTTGGTACATATGAAGGTACGGTGATTGATATTGGTATTCGCTCATCGCGTGTACGTACGCTATCGCGCACCATCGTAACAGTACCCAACGGTGACTTCTCATCCATGCAAATTGAAAACTTCACTTCTCGTGATATGTTCCGTTTCTGTCATCTGCTGTATCTAAAACGCACCGCCGACCTTAATGTAGTTTTCAAAATGGTCAATGACTTGGATAAGTTTATAAAAGAGCATGATTTGACCAATCAGGAGTGGAATCAGGTCAATATTTTAGAGTTACGTCAAGATTGCTATGTTGTTCAGTTGCAGGCTTATGTTAATGCAGTTGGTATCATTGAATTCTACGATAAACAAAATACTTTATTTATCGATGTATTAAAGAAGGTTTCAGAGTATAAAGTCGAGCATGCATTACCTACGCAGCAGCTGATTGTCAATCAAACTGAGCTTGATCATCATATGGAAAATAGCACTGCTGAAACA
Source organism: Psychrobacter sp. AOP7-C1-14 (assembly GCF_052376135.1). NCBI lineage: Bacteria > Pseudomonadati > Pseudomonadota > Gammaproteobacteria > Moraxellales > Moraxellaceae > Psychrobacter > Psychrobacter sp. AOP7-C1-14. Next base: position 81,084 of record NZ_JBQSVH010000008.1, read on the forward strand.
GAGGAAGATGGCTCAGACCATAACAGCAGTACTAATAACGATGAAGCAAATATCAGTATAGAAAATGATAATAATCATAACAATATTGATATGACTAAAAATGAGGACGAGAAAGATAGCGACAAATCTGATGATAAGCCAAGTCAGCATGGTTTTCCTCTTGCAACAGTAAGCCGGAGAGGGGCGCTTAAAGCACTAAAACATAAAAGCCATATGTTAAGAAAAAGTAAATTTAAACATGCTAAAAGCAAATTTGGTTTTTCTATATGGAATCAGCCTTAAAAGAGATTTTTTCCTCAAGAGTGGTGGTAAATAACGCTAACGATGTTTTCTGTACAAGTTACATAGTTAGCTACAAAGGTACTGCGGTTTTATCACGTAATGAGCCATAGTATGACCAGAGCAATAAACTAGCAGCGCTGCGATAAGGTGACCAGTGCTGGGTTAAATCTTTAAGTTTTTTGGGTGTTGGGCGTTTTGCTAGGCCTAATAGTTCCATGGCTGCCACTTTAATGGCTAAATCATCGACTGCCAGTATATCTGCACGTTTTAGCGAAAATAATAAATACATCTCAGCTGTCCAACGTCCAATACCTGTCACAGCTGTCAAGGTTGTGACGACTTCTTCATTGGGTAAGGCTTCTAACGCTGCAAAGTCTATATCATGGTCAACTAAAGAGCGTACATAACGAGTTTTTTGCTTAGATAGCCCTTGTGCCTTCAAGGTATCGTCTGTTGCTTCATGTATTGCTTGCGGTGTGATCAATTCTGCATCAACCAACCGTTTCCAAATACTGTCAGCAGCAGCTACTGATAATTGCTGACCAACCATTGCCCTCATCAACTGTTCAAACCCGCCTTCGTTATGCCTAAGGCTAGGTGTACCGACTTGCTTATGAACAGGAGCAAACCTTGGTTCAATAGCAACCAGCGCAGCAATCCGTTGTTCTAGCTCGTTAGTGTTTTCCATGGTCTGTATGTTCATAGTTATTTCGCTTTGCTAGTCAGAATGTGTTCGAGTCAACACAATAGTAGAAGGTGAGAAGTTAGTATTAGATGGAATGTGCCTCAAAAAGAGCTTTCATTGAAGGAAGTATCGCTACAGTCCTTATCCAAACCATTAGTAAGTGATAAAAAAAGGACTGCAAATAGGCAGTCCTCTCTATATAGTACGTTGTTGCTGATAGTAAAATCTATTCACCATCGGCTTTAGGTTTTTTGAGTAGTACCAGCACAGCACCATTACCACCATCTTTTGGTGGGGCGGAGCAGAACGCTAGTACTTCTGGCAATTGACGCAACCAACCATTGATGCAGGTTTTTAAAATCGCTTCGCTGCCTTTGCCATGGACAATTTTTACCATGGTTTCGTTTTTCTGCTTGGCTTGGCTCAATAGTTGAGTCATTGCTTCTCGTGCTTCTTCTATTGTACAGCCATGGATATCTACCGCATCATACCAACGCAGCTTGCCTTTTTTGAGCTGATCAAAGATCTTGTTTTGCAGTGTTGGCTGCTTATAAGACAAATAAGCTTCAGCAGCGACAGGGTTTAGTAGTGCTTGCATATCTGACAAGCCAGCTCCTAGATCGCTGGCTTCGCTACCTTGAGCTGCAGCACGTTTTGATAACGTCGCTGCATCAGGTTTGCCTGCTTTGGTTGCACTGGCAGGTGAGCGAACGTTTTTGTCTTCTAGCTGATTAACCCCATGCATGGCTTGCATAAATAGAACTTTATCGTCATCGATATGTTCACTATCTAGCTGCTTGACTGTTTTTTTGACTTGCTTTTGAGTCGGTAGCGAAACCGGCTCAGTTGGCTTTTGGTTCTCACCTTCAGGTGAATTGGTATCACGGCCTTTGCTCAGTTGGCCTTTAAGTTCTTTGAGCTGGTCTTGCATTTCTTTTGAAAACAGAGAGTTTGACATAAAAGTTAACGTATCGTTGATTGATGAATGGTTGATTGCGCAATGTATATAAAACACATATTGTTCAATCTATCTAGTATTTATTGAAGCTTAAATTATGGGGTTACTTTACCCGTCTGCTGCGACGCCCGCAAGTAATGATTGTAACGCTTGCCCTGGATGATCAGTTTTCATAAATTGCTCACCGATCAAAAAGTGCTGAATCTCATTGTTTAGCATGAGGCGAATATCATCACCACTATGAATGCCACTTTCGGTCACGATAAGTGGTTTTTGCTCAGCGCTATCAGCAGCAAGTGCGTCGTTTAAAATATCTTTCAGATCAAGCGTGGTTTGCAGGTCAACATCAAAAGTATTTAAATCACGGTTATTGATACCGTAAATATTATGCGTTGAACGAGGTAATTTAAGCGCTCGCTCAAGCTCAGACTGGGTATGAACTTCTATCAAGACGTCCATACCAAGCTCAATACTCAGTGCATGCAGTTCTTGTACTTGGGCGTCATCTAGGCAAGCCATAATGAGTAGAATACAGTCAGCGCCCATTAGATAGGATTGATATATTTGATAGACATCAATCATAAAATCTTTACGTAATATCGGTAAGCTTGAGGTATTAGCCGCCTGAATAAGATAGCTGTCATCACCCTGAAAGTAATCACGATCGGTCAATACAGACAGACAGCTAGCACCTGCTTGCTCATACTGTTGTGCAAATAGAGCAGGGGTAAAGTTATGATTGATAATACCTTTAGACGGTGAGGCTTTCTTAATCTCAGCAATAATACCAATACCATTTTCTTTAGTGCTAGCAGCACGTAGCGCAGCGGCAAAACCTCGACGCGGTTTATCGTCAGCTGCGACCTTTGCTTGCAACGCTTCAAGAGATAATGCTTCGCGAGCGGCTTTTACTTCTTCTACTTTGGTGGTGACAATGCGCTTTAGCACTGAAGGTATGTCTGAATGGGTTGTGGTCATACTGGTATCCGAATATCGTTAAATGTAAATAAACAGTGTTGGCAGGGGTCGCGTTATATGAATGCCTATAAATTAACCCTGAGCTACTAGCTGCTGGGTGTAGTTGGCTAAAGACTTAAGTTTGAGTAAAGCATCGCCATTTTGAATCACCTTTTGTGCTCGGCTAACACCGTTAGGGTAGTTGCTGGCAAGTCCTGCGGTGTATATCGCGGCACCTGCATTTAGAGCAATCATGTCCCGAGCCTTAAGAACTGCACGGTCATGAGTATCGGTTCCAGATAGCGCAGCACGAATCAGCTCAAGACTTTGTGCTGGAGAGTCTACATCGAGACCCATAAGGGTTTGAGATTCAATACCAGCATCTTCTGGCATCAGCTCATAAACTGATATCTCGCCATCTTTTAGTTCAGCAACTGTGGTTGAAGTAGCAAGACTGATTTCATCCAGACCATCTTTTGCGCCCACAACCATGACATGACGCGCGCCTAGATTTTTCATGACCTTGGCAATCGGCTCACATAATTGCGCAGTAAATACACCGATGACTAAGTTTGGCGTGCCAGCAGGGTTGGTCAATGGGCCCAAAATATTAAAAATGGTACGCGCTTTTAGCTCACGGCGTACAGGGTTGGCATAACGCATGGCACTGTGATGATTGGGTGCGAATAAAAACCCGATACCTTGGTTTTCGATACAGTCTTTTGCTTGCTCTGGTGTAAGTGCGAGACTGATGCCTGCCTGTTCAAGTAAGTCCGAGCTACCAGATTTGGTCGAGACGCCGCGATTGCCATGCTTGGCAACTTGTGCACCAGCAGCAGCAACGACCAACGCCGATGCAGTCGAGACGTTAAATAAATTAGCACCATCGCCGCCAGTACCAACGATATCTACCAAGTAATCGCAGTTTTGCGGTTCAATATTGGCGGCTAGTGCACGCATGGCACTGGCAGACGCAGTAATCTCGTCGATGGATTCGCCTTTCATGCGTAGCCCTGTCAAGATAGCACCCATCATGGCGTCGCTACATCTACCTTGCATGATGATCAGCATCACTTGATACATCTCATCAAAGGTTAAATCAATATGTTGGAATATTCTACCCAAAGCTGTGGTTAGCAATCGATGTGTTTGCTCGTCAGACAATTTTGCAATACTCTCTGGCGTGTGCGTTTCTTCTATTTTTATCGTACTCATTGTAGTCTCGCTTACTATTATTTTTTATATGAATCTGTGTGAAATTTGGTATGGGCTCATGAAAGCAGTATTTTTATCAATATACTTTTAGTCGAGTCTAGCCAACTTGTGGTAGCTCATCGGATGTCAGCGTAGCCAAATCATGAGTCTGTAAAAAGTTATTGAGCAATTGATAACCTGCTTCGCTCAATATCGACTCAGGATGGAACTGGACACCTTCTACAGCAAACTCTTTATGACGAATGCCCATGATCTCCTCAATATTACCATCGACATTTTGTGTCCATGCGGTGAGCTCAAGGCAGTCTGGTAGGCTTGTCTTATCGATGACAAGCGAATGATAACGCGTAACCTGTGACGGGTTAGGTAATCCAGCAAACACACCTTGCTCGTTGTGATAGATAGCTGATAAGCGGCCATGCATGACTTCGCTAGCTTTGACCACTCGACCGCCAAAGGCTTGACCAATAGCTTGATGACCCAGGCAGATACCCAATATAGGAATAACCCCTTTAAACGTTTTAATGGCTTGCAGTGAAATGCCCGCACGGTCAGGATCGCAAGGACCTGGGCCAATCACAATGGCATCAGGTGCGAGGGTTTTAATCTGCTCAATACAGACCTGATTATTACGCCAAACAGTGATGTCCTGCTTTAGCTCACCGAAATACTGTACGATATTGTACGTAAAGCTATCGTAATTATCGATCATCAAAATCATTAAGGATTCAACTTATCAGTTTTATTATATTTTTAATATGAAATTTTTTCTCACTGTTATCGAGGCACTTAGTTGTTAAAAACAAGCAGCTGCGATGATAGCAGAGGGCGGTCTTACGCGCGGTTATCTTACCACTATTTTGTTTTCTATCAAATGTAGGGTATAGGCTATCTAAGTAAGCACCAAGTAAAAATACATTTTTTATTATTGTATTAATAACAAGGATAGTTTGATCAGGGATAATGTTATGAATTTAGCTATCGACATCGCACCAAAAAATAGCATTTAAACCATAAACATATCTGTATTTGCACTAATTAAGTGCGAAAAGTTCACAGTTAGTGCTTTAATTAAGTGCCGCTTTAAAACCCAATTTAACGACAATTAATTAATATTTAACGTTGCATACAATGTAAATTGCTGTAATTATTAATAATTGTATCAATACTTAACTATATCTATGATTAAGGGGTTAATACATTGGCATAAGCCTTGCATTATTGCTGCTATGGTTATTTTTAAAGACAGAAAATTGGTTTAAAAATAATTATTAACAGGAGCCTTAGAGTTCAGCATTATGAGTTGTATATTGCTAGAATGTCGTTAGGAGTGAATTGGCGTATGTTAGATCATATGCACAAATATTGGTCTGATTGAGTAAACGCTTTAGATGAGCATCTTGACTAATACGTAAAATAGTGCTGATAATAAGCATAATATCGAATGCGCTATTTTAGTATTGAGAGCACATCTGACATTCTGGAACATGAACACCATATTAATAATTTTAAATCGCAATTACGTGATCAACACAACGGAGACTATTCATGTCGAATAAACTATTAGATCTTATCCAATCCTCTAATGCTAAATGGGTTGATTTTCGCTTTACTGATACACGCGGCAAAGAGCAGCACATCAGCTTCCCAGCGCATACCGTTGATGAAGATGTTATGGAAGATGGTAAAATGTTTGATGGCTCATCAATCGCTGGTTGGAAGGGTATCGAAGCGTCAGATATGATCTTACGTCCTGATCCAGAAACTGCTTTTGTTGACCCGTTCTATGATGCGGTGACTGTGGTAGTGACTTGCGATATCATCGAGCCATCAACGCTACAAGGTTATGACCGTGACCCACGCTCTATCGCCCGTCGCGCTGAAGAGTATTTGAAGTCTACTGGTATCGGTGATACTGCTTACTTCGGTCCTGAGCCTGAATTCTTTGTATTTGATGATGTTAAATGGTCAGTCGATATGTCTGGCGTTAGTCATAAAATCACGGCTGAAGAAGCAGCATGGTCGACTAACGAGACTTACGAGTGGGGCAACATGGCGCACCGCCCACGTGTAAAAGGCGGTTATTTCCCAGTACCACCAATCGACAGCTCACATGATATGCGTGCTGTGATGTGTGAACGCATCGAAGAAATCGTTGGTGAAGGTTCAGTTGAAGTTCATCACCATGAAGTTGCTTCTTGCCAGTCTGAGATCGGTGTTGCATTCAACACGATGGTACGTAAAGCGGATGAAGTTCAACAATTGAAATATGTTGTGCATAATGTTGCGCATCAGTTTGGTAAGACAGCAACCTTTATGCCTAAGCCAATCGTTGGTGATAACGGTTCAGGTATGCACGTACATATGTCAATCTCAAAAGATGGCGTAAACACGTTCTCTGGTGATGAGTATGCTGGTCTATCTGAAACAGCATTATACTTCATTGGTGGTATCATCAAGCATGCTCGTGCATTGAATGCAATTACCAACCCATCAACGAACAGTTACAAGCGCTTAGTGCCACATTACGAAGCACCTATCAAGCTTGCTTATTCAGCATCTAACCGTTCAGCGTCTATCCGTATTCCACACGTAAGCAGCCCGAAAGCGGTCCGTGTAGAAGCACGTTTCCCTGATCCAACAGCTAACCCATACTTAGCGTTTGCTGCATTATTGATGGCTGGCCTTGACGGTATCCAAAACAAAATGCATCCAGGTGAAGCTGCTGATAAGAACTTGTATGACTTGCCACCAGAAGAAGAAGCACAAATCCCAACAGTGGCAGAAAGCTTAGATGTTGCATTGCAAGCATTGAAAGATGATCATGACTTCTTGTTAAAAGGTGATGTGTTCACTGAAGACATGCTAGAAGCATTTATCGCTTTGAAAGAAGAAGAAGTACAGCGTCTGAACGTGACTGTGCATCCAGTTGAGTTTGATATGTACTACAGCTGCTAATTAGTCACTAAAATACTCAGTTATTTTGAGTCAAAAAAACCAGCTAAGGTTAACTTGGCTGGTTTTTTTATGCGTATTAATAAAGTGTATCAGTCCAATGGCTGAATTTTCTTTGAAATCACTACTGATTTCATGTCAAAACTCACGCATAATAGTTTTATAAAATTATATTAATAGTAGACACTATCTAGGCTGAGGGATTATGACGTTATTAGCAAAATCGAGTTTCTTAAAAGGTAAGATGCAAGTTGGGTTATGGATGGTGGTTGCTACCGTTAGCCTTTGTGCACCTCTCACGAATGCTGCGCCTATTTATAAAGTGGTTGATGAGCAAACCGGTCAAGTTACCTTTACTGATCGTCCGCAGAGTTACGAACAACAAGCTGGCAAACAGGTTAGTCAAATAACTATTGCGACAGGTAGTGAGACGAGTAGGTCAGCGGGTCTGAATACGACAACTAATCCTAATACAAGTCGCCAATCATCAAATGCGTCGCAGACAGCGTCTACTGCTGAGTTGCCTGCGGTAAATCCTAAGAACATTGTGCCGGTAAACTATCAATTAGCTATTACTGAACCTAGTGAAGAGAGAGCCTATCGTCGTCCAGTACAGAATATCGATGTCAATATAAAGATTAAGCCTGCGTTACAGACAAATGACAGCGTTAGTATCTACTTGGATGATAAAGAGGTTGCACAAGGTGTGAGCGCATCTATTGCTACTGTTGATATTTTGCCAGGCGCTCATACAATTAAGGCGGTTGTACAAAGCGAAACTGGCCAAACACTTGAGCAAATCACACGTACTGTATACGTGATTCAAAATACAACCACATTGCAAGACAACAAAAGAAAGGCAGAGCAGCTGTTGGCTTATCAAAAATTAGCTTGGTATCAAAAATTGATGCTAAAACTGCGTCAACAGGAAGTTGCTAAGTCTCAGCAATGGTCTCAATAATGATTGAATGCAATGAATAGATAACGCTGGCAAAATAAAAAGGCAAGCACCATTAAGGATGCTTACCTTTTTAATGTAAATCGCTTATTTAAGTATAAGTTATTTTATTTAGTTAACTCGATGGTGCCGTTAGCAGTTACTGAGATAGTACTGTTACCAGACTCAAAGCTTTGGCTTGGCACAGACGATTCAAGCGAGTCTGCTTTCATGCTCATAGCGCTGTACATCGGACGTGGATAGTTGCTACCTGTGTTCAGGTTAACATTGATGACACGATAGCCACGAGCATCCCAGGCGCGGGTAAGGCTTTTAGCTTGCTGCTGAAAAGCCCGTGAGGCTTCGGTCATTAACTTCTGCTCTAGAGCATCCTTTTTAGTATCTGATACACCAAAATTAAGGTTGTTCATCACTAAGGTTTCTTGTAAGTCAGCAATGAGCTGGCTAGTCGCTGAAAAATCTGTACTCTTTAAGTCTATGTTTGCCTGACCTGTCCAGCCAATAATTTTATTATTTTTGTCGTAGCGTGGATAGGTGCGCTGCTGTCCTATGCTCACGGTTACGCTAGGATAGCGCTTGGTGATTTTCATGGCATTATTGATTGAGGTATTGAGCATCGTAGCTAAGGTCTTAGAGTCAGTTGCTTGTGCCTTCTTGTACAAACTGGCGCGTACTTCGTCGTTCTGAATTTCTTCTTTTATCTCTGTCTGAAACGTCAGTTGGTCGTATCCTGTTGGTTCTGCATGAGCGCTACCCATCATTGCTGTCATGAGACAAACCGTACCAGAAGCGAGTGCTGCTTTATTCAACAAAGTGTTTCTCATTTTTATCTCCTAAATTAGTTCTAAAAATATATAAACGATAACTCTCAAAGCTCATTTATACACAAAGAATTGCCCCTATTACTTTCTAAACATCAACGTGGGTACAACTTCATCCACTAAAATAGCAAAATTCATATAAGTTGCTGTGAGAATTTTGTGACCTAAGTTACTGGCATCATTCGTGCTCAGGCGTTGATAATATGAGCTGATGAACTAAACTAAAAGGCTATTTGGGGCCTAAAACAAACAGTTTTGAAATAGGGGTTGTAAAATTAAAAATTTCTTGTATAATTTGCGACTGGTGGCTCCATTGGTAGCCTCGCAACATTGTTCTATGAATCCCGCCAGGACCGGAAGGTAGCAACGGTAATAGTCACAATGTGTGCCGAGGATGTGCTTTTGGAGTCGCTTTTTTTTGCCTAAAATTTGATATTTATTCCAATAAAATATAAAAGACCTATTTGTGATGTATTAAGCCCTTCATTATAAAGGGCTTTTTTTTGGTCGATATTTTGTTTGATGCTTATCTAATTGCTTATTTAGTTTTAGAATGAATTTTTGTTCGATTTCCTTTCTAGTTCCGAGGTTTTATTGATTAATATGAGTTAAAATACAATGTATTAACTTTTTATTAACATTCTAGACACCTTGGAGTTCAGTTATGAAGATGTTTGTTTGGCTATTCATTGCATTTGTGGTGTTAGTCTTTGTGTTTGGGGTATCCATTTTCAATAGATTGGTACGAGCACGTAACCAAGCAAAGAACGGCTTTGCTCAAATAGATGTGCAACTGAAGCGTCGTCATGATCTGATTCCAAATTTGGTCGAAACCGCCAAGCGTTATTTGAGTCATGAAGAAGAAACGCTAACACGAGTCATTAGTGCGCGTAATCATGCCCAAGATCTACAAGATTCTAATAAGCATCAGCCAGACTCACTAGAGCATATGGCACTATTTGCAAAAGCAGAAGGCATGTTATCCAAGGCGTTGAGTCAATTTTCTGCTGTCGTTGAAGCATATCCAGAGCTAAAAGCCGATAGTATGATCAAGGAGCTCATGGATGAGCTAACCAATACAGAGAATCGCATCGGGTTCGCGCGTCAGCATTATAATGACAGCGTGATGTTTTATAATAATGATCGCGAAGTCTTCCCTAATAACCTCGTTAGTACAACTTTTAGCTTTCGTCCACTCAGTCAGTTGGTATTTGAAGATAGAGAAGCGATTGCTCAAGCACCGATTGTCGATATGGGCTAAGGTTTAGATAATTTTGGCGAACTCTAGGCAGCCTAATCTGATGGATTTTTTTGGTGAACAGCGGATACGTACGCGTCGCAGTCTCTTACTCTATGGACTGTTTTTCCTGATTGTACTTGCTCATATGGCTGTAGGCCTGGCTGTTATGTCTATACTGCTAACTGTGTTTACAGGCGGTATATATCACTGGGTATTGGTTCTGGTCATTGTTTTGACGTTAGGTAGTTTCGTTGGTGGTAGTTTTTTAGAGTATCGACGTCTAAGGGCAGGTGGTCGTGCTATTGCTCAGCGAGTAGGAGCCGTTAGGCTGTTCATTGATAACAGCCAAGCGCCATGGGAGCACAGTCAAGGAGTCGCTCATCAACACGAAGCCGAAGAAAAGGTTCGCTATAGTTCACGTCATATAGCCGTGCGTGATGAACGCGATTTTCCGCCCGTTTATCGTCGCTATTATGAAATTGCCCAGCAGTTAGCGATTGCGGCAGGTTTGCGCGCACCGATTTTGTACGTGCTTCCTGATGAGCAGGGTATCAATGGTTTCGTCGCTGGTCGCCATAGCCAAGATATGGTGCTCGTCGTTACCCAAGGCGCGCTAGATAAATTGTCTGATGAAGCGTTATACGGACTTATTGGCCACGAATATGGTCATATACTGCACGGTGATGCTACGTTCAATCTACAGCTAATGGTGGTATTGGCAGGCTTACAGATACTATATGACTGGAGTGACCCAATATCTAATCATCGTTATTTTGATAATGATAATATCTCCCAAAAGCCTCTACCACAGAGACAGGTTGATACGCTGGCACGTAACACAGAGGCGCAAACTGCCAATTTCACCACGCATAGTGAATGGGTCGCCTACTGGCAGCAGAAATCACAACAACAGCAATCCTCAGCTAAGCGTCAGTCTAAGTGGATACAAACACCACCTATAATAGATCGTCAAGCCCCGCGTAGTGTCTGGACATTGCTGCTACATGGCTTGAGCTTCTCTAGTATGGCAAGCGCGCAGTTGATTAAGCACAGCTTTAATCGTGAGCGTGAGCTACTCGCTGATGCCACTAGTGTTCAATTGACACGTACACCTGCGATTATCGAAACCTTACAAGCTATTCATCAAGACTCGCTCGGCTCACGTTTGTCTGGCATTGCTGATATCAATGGACTCAGTCACTTTTTCTTCGCTAGTAGTGGGGCGGACCTAGGTGATGTGTCGTGGTTTGCCACTCATCCAAGCTTGACTGAGCGTATGAGCGCTATTAATGCGGATGCTTATCATAAGTTCGCGGTACAAATTGCCAAAGAAAAGCGAATAAATCAGCAAAAGGTCAAAGAAATATATAGGCAACGCCGCTTAGGTGACTGGGGAGCAACAAAAGAAAATAGCCTGAGTAAAAATCTATCAGAAAGAAACACGCAGCATTCGTCAGTCATTGAAGCACAGACAGCCGCAATGATTAATATAGGTGACAATAGCCAGAAAGGTGACAGGAAAACTCCTGTTGAGTCTACAAGCGACAATCGTAAAGATAGTGGTGAATCGGAAGCTGATGACGGTTTAGAATTTGCCATAGAAGCTGATGTAGTGGTTGATGGGCGGCTTCAAGTACAGGCCGAAGACGTTGGTACTCATCAGCTGTTAAAACCATGGCAGGCTAAACCTGACGCTGACTTACCAGAAAATACATTAATTGAAATTAGCGATATTCGTAAGGTGTCATTACCTCAGTATGTACTCAATCATAGTCATCATCCTTTAGGTGCGCTAGCATTAGTCGAAGCTGTTTTACTTTGTCATCAGCATCGACCCTTATCAACGATTGCCACTTATAATTTGAATGATATTTGGAATGATGGCTTGTTTTTTGAGACTGACACTATCAATCATGAGCAAATATTACCGCATGCGATAGATACTAAGCTGATGACAGTAGTAACCAATTTGGATAGGCGTTTGGATAGTGCTTTGATTGAGATCGCCTTAAACCAATTGCGTCAACAGGATGTATCTGAACTATTTATCGAAGATCTAAAGCTCAAAAGTAAAGACGATCATAGTCACGACAGTCATCAGCACTATAAAAAACAAGAAAAATGCCGTACGATGTTGTTGCGCTATCAGCAGGGCATATTTGAGTTATTTAACCAACATCTGACATCTGACTTAACCAAAAGCTTGACCCATGATTCGTCAGATCAAAACATACCTAGCGATGACGCTCATTCAGTCGCAATTGCTCTGAATAATTCGTCAGCGTTAGCACATCAAAAATCACCAATATTGTCACTATGGCAAGCGCTACATTTGCAGCAGTTGCCACCGATATTGTCTGAAGCTTTACAAGATACAGAGGCGCAGGGTCTATGGCCGCAGATACTGAAGACCGGTATAGAGGATATAAGAGCGCAATTAGATCCTTCAGGTCAGGTATTTACAGGTCTTAATACAGCAGATGTGTCGGTTATCGTTTTATTGGCTTATCGACTATCAAAAGATGTAAAAGGCCAGATGATCTCAATACATGATCGATCTTTATTGAGTGAAGGTAATGACAGTGTGGCACATTATGTTGTAGATTTGAGACGTCATGCGCGCTTGATTGATATTGATCTCATGACAGTAAGTGACCTCAATTTACAGTGGCTATTATTGACCGCACAGCAATTGAACAGTATTCAGTTATTGGCGATTATTTCTGCGGTTCCTGTCTCTGCTAATCACTCTATCAAGCGTTTGGTAGATGCTCAGAATGCTGATAATTATCGAGAGAAGCAACAGGATGGTGGCCAAATAGATTATAATGAAAGTGAGATCAACCAGCCGACTCATAATGAGTATCGACAATGGCTAAGTACATTGCATACAGTAATGTTACACGATACGATAATCAGCCAAGATGAATACGATTGTTTGCTGGCAATATCAGAGCGTTGGCTTGGTATTCGGCAGCTGTTTTAATTGGTATGTATCTAGTATTTGATTAATAGTGTGATGCATACTCAGTGAGAACTGCCAAAACCATAAAAGTATCTATAAATGACATAAACAAAATGAGTAGGATAGTAGAGTCGCATGAGTGATACCCAAGATCCGCTAACTGTATTACAGCGCCGTGTGCAGCAACGCCAGATCCTAGCGATGATGGGTATCGATCAGTGGGTACAGCCTGAGTCAGAAACCATCAATATGGCTGACATTGCGACAGCTTCGGTTGAGCTATCAAATACTAATTCTGCTGACATTGAGTCTAACAACAATGAAATATCACGCGCTGAAGCCGTAGATACAGTTGATCAACCGACTGGTGGTCATGATATCAATGATTATAATGCTAACGGCTACGTTGTAGATGAGCATGATACTGATTCGCTAGCTACCATTGAACAGATGGCTAGTGAACAAAGCCCTGTTACTTATAGCTTTGATACTGTTGATTCGAGTACGGTCAGTTCGAATACTATTAGTTCAAGTACTGTGTCCAACCAAACTGATGTTACCTCAACGAATGCACCTATTGAGCAACCTCAATTTGCGCAGAGTAATTTTCCGCAAAGTAATAGTGATGACCGTGTAAATGACGAGAGCTTAAAAAAAGTAGTGCCATTTGACCTGCAGGGTGGCCGCTATGGTGACTGGGTAATATTGGTTGATATCAAAGCACTGAATAGTGACAGTCAAAAATTATGGAAAAACATCACTGAAGCGCTATCAATCACTTGCGAGATGACATCATTTCCAATTTGTGATGGTATGGATACTGCTGAGCTTGCTAATGCCAGTCTTGCAGGATATATCTTTCGACTTGGCCGAAGCGAAGAGATACAAGTTGCTGCACTGACCGCGCTACCTGACGGCCTCCAACATCCCAATCTGACCACTGTGCCGACATTAGAAGAAATGCTCGCAGACAGTGATACTAAACGTCAGCTGTGGGAGCAGATATCTCATTGAGTTGCATGAAAACTAATATCGATACCAATGCCTTTAACAACAAACTGAAATAAAAACATCATTTTATTTCATCATACCTAGGACTGTGATTATGCCTACAACCCCAACGTCTACAGCAACTGCCACACTGCATCGCCTGCCAAATTTTTGCGCTGGCCCTGCTACCATGCCAACAGCCGTATTAGAGCGCGCGCAGAGCGAATTGCTTGATTGGCAAGGTCGCGGCCTATCGGTCATGGAAGTCAGCCACCGTAGCAAAGAGTATATGGCCATTACTGACAAAGCGGAAGCTAAGCTACGCACGCTTATGGAAATACCAGATAACTATAAAGTGCTGTTTTTGCAAGGCGGTGCTAGCTTACAGTTTTCGGCGATTCCATTGAATCTGCTAAATGGTGGACGTGGTGACTATTTGACGACAGGCGCATGGTCAGGCAAAGCGATCAAAGAAGCCAAGCGCTATGAAGCATTGGGTTTGGGCGAGATTAACCTAGTTGCGACAGGTAAAGAGAGTAACTTTACTGACGTACCAGCGCAAAGCGATTGGAATATCAGTGAAGACGCCGCTTATTTTCACTACTGTGCCAATGAAACAATTCATGGCCTACAGATATTTGAGCCACCACAAGTAGAGGCACCAATCATCGCTGATATGTCATCTTGTATCTTGTCACAGCCGATAGATGTGTCTAAATTTGGCATGATCTATGCGGGTGCACAGAAAAACATCGGTCCTGCAGGACTGGTCATTGTCATTATTCGTGATGATCTGATGAGGCTGGCCAGTGAATGGTGTCCTATGCTGCTGAACTATAAGCACCAAGCTGACAAAGAGTCTATGTCTAACACGCCAGCGACGTACTCTTGGTACTTAGCAGGGCTGGTGTTTGATTGGCTGGAAGAGCAGGGCGGTGTGGCTGCTATCGGTAAAATCAATCAGCAAAAAGCCGACTTACTTTATAAAACGATTGATGAGAGCAGTTTTTATAATAACCCAGTAGATCCTAAGCATCGTTCTATCATGAACGTACCGTTTACTTTAGCAGACAGTAGCCTCGATAAAGTATTCTTAGAAGAATCAGAAGAAGCTGGATTATTAAATCTAAAGGGTCATCGTGATGTGGGCGGTATGCGAGCCAGTATCTATAATGCCGTACCACTTGAGTGGGTACAGCAGCTGGTTGACTTTATGGTTGCCTTTGAGAAAAAGTACGCGTAAGCAAGAGGGTAACTGCTAGCGTATAAAGTCTTCATACATAGAATATACATCAAGAAGGGCGCAACTAATCATGGTTGCGCCTTTTTTATACTTATAAACTGACAGTTTGGTCAAACTAGTACGTAGCGATAATAATGTAATGTGATAATCAGTCATCGAGATCCGTGGCAAACCATTAGGTTAAAAAACCTAAGTTTGTTATGATAAAATTTTGCTGTCACGCTGTTTTGCTATCAGGCTCTACGTTTTGATATTTATATTGGTTAGCATAGAGGTTTGTTATAACGTTATGATAATAAAAAATACCCTATTAAAAACCATGTTGCTAACCATTACTGTCAGCTGGATACCGAGCAGTATCGCTGCACCTATCACGACGAAAGCGCTTGGTCACAATAGTCCTACTGAATACATCGATGCACCTTACTTACCTTATGCTAATCCAAAAGCGCCATCAGGGGGTACGCTTTCTCTAGATGCTCGCGGTACATTTAATAGCGCTAACAAATGGATGACTACAGGCGTCGCGATGATTGGCACAGACTATCTGTATGATACTTTGATGACTGGTTCATTGAATGAAGCTTTTACCATGTATCCGCAGCTGGCAAGCAAAGTGACATATGATCCGGACGATACGAGCTGGATTATCTATCACCTCAATCCTGATGCCCGTTTTTGGGATGGGTCTGCTGTGACCAGTCGCGATGTAAAAGCGACTTTTGAGGCAATATTGAATAAAGGCCCCATGTATATTCGCAGTTATCTGAGCGATATCAAAGACATTCAAATTATTAATGATCAACAAGTAAAGTTTGTCTTTGCATCTGCTGAAAACAAAGAAATTTTACTAACCGTTGGGCAGTTTCCTGTTTTTGCCAAATCTTCCATTGATACCGATTTTGAAAAAATCAGTCTGACGCCATTGATGGGTAGTGGACCTTATAAATTAGGACGTGTTGAGGCCGGGCGTTCGGTAAGTTATATACGTGATCCCAATTACTGGGGTCGTGATTTGATGGTCAATCGCGGTCGCTACAATTTTGATATGATTAAGTTTGTTTATTATCAAAGTGATGAAATTGCCTTTGAAGGTTTTAAATCTGGACAATATCGTTTTCGTCCCGAAAATAAAGCGTCGAACTGGGTAACTGGGTATAATTTCCCCGCAGTAAAGGCGGGTCTTATTCAAAAAGAGACGATAACTAGCCAAAATCCAGTACCGATGCAAGCGTTGGTGATGAACATGCGTCGCCCAATCTTTCAAGATATTAAAGTTCGCCAAGCTCTGACAGCCGTTTATGATTTTGAATGGATGAATAAAACTCTATTTCATGGGCAGTATGAGCGCTTGCAAAGCTTTTTTCATGGCTCAGAGCTTGCCGCGACAGGTACACCATCTGACGCAGAAATGCAGGTATTGACGCCATTATTGTCTGAGCTTGAACCGATTCAGCGCAAAGCAACGTTAGCAGAATGGCAGCTGCCTACTAGTGATGGTAATGGCTTTAATCGTCAAGGGTTGTTAAAAGCACGCAAGCTATTGTTAGAGGCTGGGTTTTATTATGAGGATATGAAACTATACCAGCCTAATGGATCGCTTGCTCAGATTGAGATTTTGATGACAGGTGAGACCATGAGCCGTGTGTTGTTACCTTATATTCGTAATTTAAAACGTTTAGGGTTTGATGCTACTTTGCGCCAAGTTGATGGGCCGCAATATTATGAGCGTATGCGCCGTTTTGATTATGATATGGTCGTGGACGTCTTTGCCCAAAGTCTATCTCCTGGTGCTGAGCAAGCGGCATTCTGGGGTAGCGTTGCTGCTGACGAGCCAGGCAACCACAATAGTGCTGGTATCAAAAATGCAGCTGTCGATCAGGTGGTTGCTGCTCTTGGTAATGCTAAAAATCGTGATGAGATTGTATTGTATACGCAGGTGCTAGATCGGTTATTACGCGCAGGGCATTATGTTGTACCGCTATACGGCAAGTCTGGTACCAATGTCGCCTATTGGGATCAGTATCGTCATACCAAAAAGCTACCGACCAATGCAGTGGGTATCGATTACTGGTGGGTCGATAAAGAGGCAGAAGGGCGCATCAATAAATATTTAAAACAATAGGCAGTGTTTACTATAAGGTCTGACCCTGTAACAACGGATAGCTAAGCATATATATTGTTTTTATCAAATATATGCTGTGGTTCTCGAATAAAAACTAGATTAGATAGTTCAAAATAACGATTAACAAAAATAACTACTGGTAAGGATTTAACATGAGTATTCGCATTCATCCAATCAAAGCATTTAATGATAACTATATCTGGACATTGATTAATGAAAATAATAAGCAGGCGATTGTCATTGACCCAGGTCAAGCACAGCCAGTCATTGATTATCTAGAAACGCACGAGTTAGAACTAACATCGATTTGGACCACTCATCACCATCACGATCATATCGGCGGCGTAGCAGCGTTGCAGGAGTCATATCCGATGACTCATTTGGTTGCGCATAGTGAGCATGGCGTCGATGAAGATCAAACCATTAAAGATGGTAGCACAGTGAGCGCATGGGGCTGCTCTGCGCAAGTGTGGGATGTATCAGGGCACACCGCTAGCCATATGGCCTATATCTTGGATATTGATGGACAAAAGCACTGCTTCTGCGGTGATACTCTGTTTAGTGCAGGTTGCGGGCGTGTCTTTACTGGTACGATCGAGCAACTGTATGAGAGCTTTAAGCGATTGAACGGGTTGTCTCATGAGACGCTACTATATCCTGCACATGAGTATACGGCCAACAACCTGCGTTTTGGTCTGTCCATTGAACCTGACAATGAAGCGATGCAGCAAGCTTTAGCACGAGCAGAGGCGCAAACTGAGCAAGGTTTGCCAACGCTACCAGTGACACTAGAGCATGAGCGCGCGATAAATGTGTTTTTGCGTCCGCATGAGCCGAGTGTAATCGCGGGGGTTAAATCAAAAATGCCTATCGATGATGAGAAATCATTGACGGTATTTGCAGCGTTACGTGAGCTGAAAAACAACTTTTAAAAAATATTTTGTAGACAGCTTCAACATAAAATATCCGCTGCTGGACGTCATTGCCCTCTCTTTATTTAGGAAGTCGCCATTATGGGTCGTTATATCTTAAAAAGACTACTACTGATATTGCCGACACTATTTTTGATATTGCTTGCCAACTTTGTAATCGTACAAGCGGCTCCAGGAGGACCTGTTGAGCAGCAGCTAGCGCTTATCGAGCAGGGCGCAAAAGACAACGCGCTTGGCAGTAATATCGGCGCGGGCAGTGCAGGTGGTAACGACAGTACTTATCAAGGAACGCGTGGTCTCTCTGAGGAGATGGTCGCCGCGATTAATGCCCAATACGGCTTTGACAAATCCGCTCCAGAGCGATTCTGGCTCATGCTAAATAACTATGCTCAGCTAGATTTTGGTGAGTCGTTTTTTAAAGGGCAGTCGGTGACTGATCTTATCGTAGAGAAGCTGCCAGTATCGATATCGCTCGGACTGTGGAGCACGCTGCTTATCTATATGATAGCCATTCCGCTAGGCGTCTATAAAGCGATGCATCATGGCTCAGGTATCGATAAAGCTACTGCCATGCTGCTGGCGATTGGACATGCGATACCTGTGTTTGTCTTTGCAGTGATTTTATTGGTGTTCTTTGCAGGTGGCAGCTATTGGAATATCTTTCCACTGCAAGGGCTGACGTCCGAAAATTTCGATCAGCTAAGCGCGCTTGGTAAAGTAAAAGATTATTTTTGGCATTTAGCGTTACCGCTGCTGGCAAGTACGGTAGGTGGTTTTGCAGGTTTGACTTATTTAACCAAATTCAGCTTTTTAGAGGAGCTGGGCAAGCAATATGTACTGACCGCTCGTGCTAAAGGATTGGGTGAGCGTCAAGTGCTATATGGCCATGTATTTCGCAATGCGATGCTAATTATTATCGCAGGTATTCCAGCCGCTATCGTTGGTATTTTCTTTGCGGGTAACTTTTTGATTGAGATTATATTTAAACTTGATGGTTTGGGATTGCTAGGTTTTGAAGCCATTCAACAACGCGATTATCCAGTGATATTTGGCACACTATTTATCTTTACTTTGGTCGGGCTACTATTGCAGTTAATTAGTGATTTAAGTTATCACTTAATCGACCCTCGTATTGATTTTGAGGGCCGCTAATGTCAAATAATCAACCTTCATCAAAGAACAGTACTGTTAATAGCGAAGTAAATAAATCGCTAATGCTTGAGCAGCTACCTACCACAAAAAAGCAACGCTTGAACCCTATATGGCAAGCGCGTCTAGATCGCTTTCGCCAAAATCGTCTTGGGGTGATATCGTTGTTTGTTTTTGCGGTGATATTTGTCATCTGTATGGCGGCTAATGTCATTGCCAATGACAAACCATTACTAGTGCAGTATCAAGGTGATTATTACTTTCCAGTATTAAAATCCTATCCTGAAACGACGTTTGGCGGTGTGTTTGAAACCGAAACCAATTATAAAGACCCTGCAGTGCAGTCGCTGATTGATGGGCAAGGGTTTTATATAATGCCGCCTATTCCGTTTGCCGATCAAACGCCCAACGTCGAACTTGGCTTGCCTTATCCAGCAGCACCCAACTCTCAGAACTGGCTTGGTACTGATGATATGGGACGCGACGTGCTGGCACGAATACTTTATGGTATGCGAGTGTCGTTACTGTTTGGTCTGGCCTTAACGCTTGCGGGCGCACTGATTGGGATTATCGTCGGTGCGGTACAGGGCTATTATGGCGGCTGGGTAGATCTGGCAGGGCAGCGATTTATGGAAGTATGGGGCGGCATGCCTCAGCTGTTTATGATCATTATTTTAGTTAGTCTGTTTAGTCCCAGCGTTATTATGCTGTTTGCCATGATGTTACTATTTGGCTGGATGGGGCTGGTCGGTTTGGTACGGGCAGAGTTTTTGCGAGCCCGCAATTTTGACTATGTGCGCGCTGCACGCAATTTAGGCGTTTCGGACAGCCAGATTATGCTCAGACATATCTTACCCAATGCACTAGCTTCTAGTTTGTCGCAACTGCCGTTTATCTTAACGGCCAATATTATCGCTTTGACCGCGCTGGACTTTTTGGGCTATGGATTACCACCTGGCTCGCCGTCTCTTGGTGAGCTAATGGTACAAGGGAAAAACAACCTTGATGCACCTTGGCTTGCTTTGTCAGGGTTCTTTAGCTTGACCTTTATTTTATCATTGCTCATCTTCGTCGGCGAAGCATTGCGTGATGCATTTGATCCGAGGCGTTCTTAATATGACTGAAAATATTATCGCCACCGAGCAGAACAACGCGCAAGATAAACGTCTCAATCATGCAGAAAACAAGCTTATGCTAACCGTAGATAAGCTTACTATCACGACGACTACAGGTGTCCAGCTAGTTGATAGGCTGTCTTATGAGCTAAGACAAGGCAAAACCTTAGCTATTGTTGGTGAGTCAGGGTCTGGGAAGTCGATTGCCAGTCTTGCGCTGTTAGGTCTATTACCAGACAGCTTGACCATTAATGGTGAAGCTCAATTAGCAAGTACGGCAGGTATGTCTACGTTGCCCATCGTCAATGATAAAGCGCGTAATACTGCGCTACGGTTTATTCGTGGACAGCGAATTGGTATGGTGTTTCAAGAGCCGATGACCGCATTAAATCCGTTACATACGGTCGCTAAACAAATTTCTGAATCGTTGCGTCTAAGCGGTGTACCAAAGAAACAATGGCGAGACACCAGCATCGCTTTGCTAGATGATGTCAATATTGCCGATCCTGCTGACAAGTTGAACCGTTACCCGCATGAGCTATCGGGTGGTCAGCGTCAGCGAGTAATGATTGCCATGGCATTGGCTCAGCAGCCTGATATTCTAATTGCTGATGAACCGACGACTGCGCTCGATGTCACTTTGCAGCATGAGGTGTTGGCGCTATTAGATGATCTTAAACGCCAGCATAATATGGCGATGGTACTAATCAGTCATGATCTCAATCTGGTCAGGCGCTATAGTGATGAGGTCATCGTTATGCGCCAAGGTCAAACGATTGAACAAGGTCAAACGTCTGCGGTATTTGATCAGCCTAAAGCTGACTATACTTGTACGCTTATTCAGCAAGACTTTGGGCAAGCGTTGGTTATAGAAGACGATAACGCAGATAAACAATCAAGCGTACTAGAAGTGAGTAATCTTAACGTACAGTTCCCAACTGAAAAAGGTCTGTTTGGTGGTACCAAGTGCTGGTTCGATGCGGTCAAGGATGTCGATATGACGCTACAAAAAGGTCAGGCATTGGGTATCGTTGGTGAGTCTGGCTCCGGTAAAACTACCATTGCGCTGGCGCTTAGCCAACTATTGAGCAACCAAGCACGTGTGAATGGACAGATAATAGTCAATGCTCAAGACATCTCAGCATTGTCCAAAAAAGCATTGCGTAACTTCCGATCGCAGATACAGATGGTATTTCAAGATCCATTTGCTAGTATTAATCCGCGTATGACGGTCATGCAAATCGTTGAAGAGGGATTGCTGGTACAAGGCGTGGATAAAGTCACTCGTCAGCAAGCGGTGCTAGATAGTCTTGTTACGGTACATTTGCCTTTAGCATTTGCGCAGCGTTATCCACATGAGCTGTCGGGTGGTCAACGTCAACGCGTGGCACTGGCGCGCGCGCTCATTATGAAACCAAGCTTGCTCATATTGGATGAACCTACCTCTGCGCTCGACAGTACCACACAGGTAGCAGTTGTCAGTTTACTGCGAGAAATCCAAGAAAGACAGCAAGTCAGCTATGTTTTTATCAGCCATGATCTCAAAGTAGTACGTGCTCTATGTCAGCATATTATGGTATTAAAAGAAGGCATTTGCGTAGAGTCTGGACGTACCAAGGATCTTTTTAATCACCCACAACACGCTTATACTCAGCAACTTTTAAAGGCAAGTACTGACTAGTTTAAACGACTTACTGTAGCCGCTTATAACCACTTAGATTGATCAATCAAATTAAGCGATTAAACTAAGTAACTGGTATAAAACCAACACATCGCAGTTCATAGTAATAGCGACATACTGAAAAAAGCAGTGGTACAATAATTTTAGAAAGTCGCCTGTTTTACAATGCTGTGATACGAATCTTTATACACTTTGGCGCTCGTAAATTAGTAATATTTAACTGACTCAGCAAAACGGTCTTTATTACAGTTAAAACCATAATTAAAAAGGATTTTGTGCTCATGAAAACACAAAACAGTATTACTAAATTGGTAAAGAACAACAGTTTGCAGCATGCTGGTTATTTGGCCGTTGCTAAGACTCGGGCAAAGATATTAAAAGCAGTGTCTTACGTGATACCTATCAGAAGACCAATGCTGTTTGTCGGTGAGACTGCCTGTGATGAGCTATGCGATATGCTTATCAATGAAGGTAATACCAATGTGTTTATTGTCACGGATACGGTGCTCAATAATCTGGGCATACCAGGAAAAGTTACCGATTATCTAGAGGCAAAAAATATCAGTTATCACGTCTATGATGGTATCACGCCAGACCCTACTTTTAAGGTGGTTGAAGAAGGGCTACGTCAATCAGTAAAAGCCAATTGTGACTCTATCGTAGCCATTGGCGGTGGCTCAGTGATCGATGCCGCCAAAATGATAGCGATGTCTCAAGGTAATAAGTGCAAACCAAAGCAGCTAATTGGTATTCTCAAAGCAAGAAAGCCTGCGACGCCTTTATACTGCGTACCAACGACGGCTGGTACAGGATCAGAGGCGACACTCGGTGCAGTCGTGTCTGATGACAAAACGCATCAAAAAGCATTGTCTATCGACCCAAGAATGGTACCGCTAGCCGCAGCGATTGACCCAGTTATCATGAAAGGTATGCCAGCGCATATCACGGCAGATACAGGCATCGATGTATTGACTCATGCATTAGAAGCATGGATGAGTGCCAACGCAAATGTAGAGACAGATTACTATGCAGCCTCTGCTGTAAAATCTGTGATGCATTATCTACCACTAGCCTATAAAGACGGTGGCAATCTAAAAGCAAGAGAAGAGATGGGTATCGCCGCTCATTACGGCGGGATTGCCTTTAACAAAGCAGGTCTGGGCTATGTGCATGCTATCGCCCATCAGTTAGGTGCTTACTACAGTATTCCTCATGGTCGTGCCAATGCTATCGTGTTGCCTTATGTACTTGACGTCAATCGCAAAGCGAGCAGAAAAAGACTGGCTGCATTGGCTAAAAGAACTGGTATGGTACAGGGTGGTCAAGTAGCCAACGGCGACAGTGAGATAGCAGATCACCTTATTACGCAAGTTAGAGACTTGATTGCAGATTTAAATATTGATCCAGCAGTTAAGGGTATGCAAACCAGCGACTTTGATGATATTGCAAAGGCAGCTGCAAAAGAAGTTAGTGACACTTATGCAGTACCAACTTATCTATCAGCTGCTGAAATCAAAGAAATTCTAATGAAGATTAAGCTGGCTAGTGACGAACGTGCTGATAATAATAAAGCAGCGTTATAATCCTATGTTTGCATTGATAGTTTTACGATAAATAAAAGCCCGTCACTCTTTTGAGAACGGGCTTTTTTAATGCATCTGAGATAATAAAGCTTTAGTCTTATTTCTATAGTTAACTCATATTAAAATATACAATCGTTATCAATTAATCGTTTAATTTATCTTGTGATTACACTTAGTTGATAAAAAATATCTTAATAAACTGTAAATATATAACAATATAGGAATGTTACAGTGACACAAAATCGTTAAGATGTTTAGATGATATTACGCTTAGGAGATTTTTATGAACCGCATATTACCGTCTAAAATTATAGGGTTAGTTATCATAGCGAGCAGCGCGATTTACGCAGGCTGCGCATCAACTGAAAGTAGTTCTACTGTAAAAAATACAACTGCCGCTAATCCCTATGCACCGACTACACCAGGATTGGCAGTAGCCACGGTAGCGGGTGGGTGTTTTTGGTGTGTTGAAGCAGGTTACGAGAAAATCCCTGGTGTGGTAGAAGTAGTGTCTGGCTATACGGGCGGCACCGCCGAAAATCCAACCTACAAGCAGGTGTCAGCAGGTGGAACCGGTCATACAGAAGCGGCGCAGGTATATTATGATCCTAAGAAAATTACTTACAATGGTATAGTACAGGCTCTATGGAGAATCGCAGATCCTACTGATGATAAAGGTCAGTTTGTTGACCGCGGCACACAGTATCGTCCTGCTATTTTTTATGATAACGCGCAAGAAAAGAAAATTGCAGAAGCTGCTAAGCAATCATTGCAAGACTCTGGGGTATACGAAAAACCAGTAGTGATTGAGATTGTTCCTACTAGTAATTTTTATCCCGCTGAAGAGTACCATCAGGATTATTATAAAAAGAATCCGATACGCTACAAAGCTTATACTTTCAACTCGGGTCGTTATCAGTTTATCGAAAGTGTCTATGGTAAAAACTATGAGCTAGATTTTAGCAAGTTTACGCCTACAGCAGATAGCGCGCAGCAAGTGACGATGAACGACACGTCGGATAGCAAAGTAAGCAAAGGTTTTAACTCAGATACGTTCGTAAAACCTTCACAAGATACGCTAAAAAAATTGCTCAATGACATTCAGTATAAGGTCACTCAAAAAGAAGGAACCGAGCGCGCCTTTGACAATGAATACTGGGATAATAAAGAGCCTGGATTGTATGTAGATGTCGTATCTGGTGAGCCACTGTACTCTTCTCGTGATAAATACAAGTCCGGTACGGGCTGGCCGAGCTTTACTCGTCCATTGGATACTAGCTTAGTGGTGGAAAAGCCAGATCCAGGTATATTTGGGACCCGTACGGAAATCCGTAGTCGTTACGCGGACTCGCACGTAGGTCATGTGTTTGATGATGGTCCAGCACCAACAGGTAAGCGCTATTGCATGAATTCAGCAGCACTACGCTTTATTCCGCTTGCAGATATGGAGGCTGAAGGTTATGGCGACTGGATTGGTGATGTGAAACCAGTTAGCTAGTACTGTTTTTCTACCGCTTACCCAAATAAAAAGGACGCATCAGCGTCCTTTTTATTTGGGTATTGTTCAAAGCAGAATAAACAATTAACAGCAATTTAAAACGCTGGTTGACGCTTAGGAACAGCACCCAAAAACTCATTACGTGCTTGATTATTGTGTTGGTATTCGCCAAGCATAGCGGTGCTACGTGTGGTTGAATGCTGCTTGCTAACACCGCGCATCATCATACACATGTGTGATGCATCCATGACAACTGCCACACCGCGGCAGCCAGTCACATCCATAATGGTCTGTGCAATCTGCTCACTTAGGTTTTCTTGTATTTGCAAACGACGAGCATACATGTCGACGATACGGGCGAACTTTGACAGTCCCAGTACTTGTCCATCAGGTAAGTAGCCGATATGAGCGATACCATGGAACGGTAGCATATGATGCTCACACAATGAATAAAACTCAATGTTCTGTACCAGTACCAGCTCACGATTGGCTGATGGGAAGACAGCATTATTGACTACTTCTTCTATGCTTTGATGATAGCCTTGGGTTAGATGTGCAAAGGCCTTTGCGGCACGTACAGGCGTATCTAACAAACCCGGGCGATCTAAGTCTTCGCCAGTTGAAGCAATCAGTTGGCGATACGATTCGGTACTTTCTTTATAATCTGGGGTTATGATGGGGGTGTTACTCATAAGTTTGGCAGCCATCCAAAATGTGGGTGTAGCTTAACGTTGAATCCTATCATGTGAGGATTCTTATAAAAATTGTGCAAGCTGGGAAGGGTTGTGATTATACTCGAAATCTGCTGAACTTCATACTGCTGTGGGTAGCAGTTAAGGCTTTAATCAATAAAGGGAAGTCTAGTAACTAATCGAAACGGTTGCAGTGTTAATATTTGAAATACTGTTTTCATCATGAAGTCAGTAAAATGTTATAGTCTGTGCGTTTTGTGTCGAAGCGTTAATGCTAAAATATATTCTAATAACTCGCAAAAAGCGCTCATTATCGACACTACTTGAAGCGATAAGCTGCTATTAGGCATTTTCATTCTATTGGTTAATGGTATTTACGAATCCAATAACAAGAACCAAATACAGTTTACGACTGTTTACTTAAATTAATTCGTGTATAATAACTCATCTTTTCATTTGTACTATTTAGTAGTCTCAACCTTCTAATTACTCTAAATAAATTCTTATTCTAAATCATCTCGATTGATTCAAAAGGAAATCTTATGCTACTGCAAGGACAAAGATTTGTCGTAACTGGCATCGCAAGTAAACTCTCTATCGCTTGGGCTATCGCAGAAGCGCTGCACCGCGAAGGGGCATCACTAATTCTGACTTACCCGAACGATAAAATTAAAAAACGCGTCGACATGGCCGCTGAAAAATTTGAAGCAGATTTGGTTTTAGAGTGTGACGTCGCCTCTGATGAGTCGATTGCTGCTTGTTTTGAGCAAGTGACTGCTCATTGGGGTGACGGTATTGATGGTGTGGTTCATGCCATTGGATTTGCACCGATGGATCAGCTTGATGGAGATTTTGTTAGCGCAACGACTCGTGAAGGAAGTCACATTGCACATGATATCTCTAGTTATAGCTTTGTTGCATTGGCTAAAGCAGCTCGTGAGTTGCTAGCGATGCGTCACGGCTCTATGTTGACATTGACTTATGAAGGTAGTATTTCAGTATTGCCAAACTACAATGTCATGGGTATGGCAAAAGCCAGTCTAGAAGCCAGTGTTCGTTATTTAGCAACGTCTATGGGCGGCGAAGGTATTCGTGTTAATGCGATATCTGCAGGCCCTATCCGCACGCTAGCAGCTAGTGGCATCAAGTCTTTCCGCAAAATGCTTGATATTAGCGAAAAGATTGCGCCACTACAACGCAATATCACACAGACAGAAGTAGGCAATGCAGCATTGTTCCTATTATCTCCTTGGGCATCTGGTATCACAGGTGAGATTATGTTTGTTGACGCAGGTTTCAATACGGTTGCTATCAGCGAGCAATTAATGACGCTTGATGAACCAGCGAAGTAATAATTTTCATCAATGATGTGTTTGATAATAGAAAAGACAGCCAATAGGCTGTCTTTTCTGGTTATACTATGAGTCTTTTTAGCAATGGGCTTTTTTAGCAGTGTGCCTCTTTAGCTATGTACTTTTGAGCGAGAGATATGATAACCAAATTACCAAAGTGGATACTATGGGGCGGGGCAATTCTGGCATTTAGTGCTGGTTGTGTGAATACAACGGCATTGATGGGGTTCGCTAATTTATCCGTGTCACACGTCACTGGTAATGTGAGCCTGTTTGCAGCGGCTATCGCTCATGCAGACGCACGTAGTATTTTATATATTGGTACTTTGTTGCTGTCCTTCTTGGCAGGCGCTATACTGAGCGGTTTTGTCATTGGGCAGACGTCATTGAAACTCGGCCGTCGTTATGGGCGAGCGCTATACTTAGAAGCAGCATTATTGCTGGTTAGTTATTGGTTATACCAGCAGCATGATTATTTAGGACAATTGGCGGCAGCGATGGCCTGCGGATTACAAAACGCGATGGTAGCAACTTATAGTGGGGCGGTCATTCGTACCACTCACTTGACAGGGTTGACATCGGATATGGGGGCGGCAATCGGCAATTGGCTTGCCGGCCGCTCTATCAGTAAGCCAACTTTAGGGTTTCAAGCGGTTATCTGGTATTGCTTCTGCGGTGGTAGTACAGTAGGTGCTTTCTTATTTGCGACAATCAGTTATGATGCCTTATTTGTTCCCATTGCTATTGTTTCGACAGCAGCATTCGTATATAACTATGCTTCAGATCATCTGCCTGAAGTTAGAGAGCCAAAAAAAGGATAGGCGCTTATCATAATCATAAACGCCTATCTTATTTAATATAAACCTTCTGTAGGTTCATTAGGGTATAAAGTACCAAGCTACTAAAACATTCTTTTATTTTAGTCTTTATGATCTTCGTGCTCATGCATTCCTTGCATCATATCAAGCATAGAGTCGTCAGTACGTTGCTGGTCTTCTTTGGCTAAGCCATCTTGGTTGATGTCTTTTGGTGCCATTTTAGTCGTTGAGTCCGTTTTATTTGAGTCTGTCATAAAGTACTCCAGTGTTTTTATTTGATCTTTAATAAAGATATCTTGGTTAAAGCTTTATTTATTAACGCTTTTATTTTACTTGTCTAGTATGAAGTGTGATTATAATCTTGTACATATACAGAGTACACTTGTTTAGTGACTGTGTGTAACTGATGATGTAATTAACAATGTAACTCATGACTAGGTATGCCGATGGCTAGCATAAGTTGTAGAAAGGCAAGTTCTAATATGCACGTCTCAAGCGCTGCTTGTAGATAGTTAAATGTAGGGCATTACTAAGAATAAGTATTGATAGTCAGTCATACATTTTTCATCGGTGCTTTCAATTTTATTTTTTCTTCAATGGTAATGTGTTTATCAAAATACACACCAACCAGTAATTTATGTTTTTATCTTGAGGTTTCTTATACCGTCTTTTATTCAATAAGGACATTCTATGTCAGAGCAAAAGCTAGATAGCCATCTTCCTAATGATGGCAATGAATATTTATTTACTGATACCTTCCCAAAAGGTACAGGCAAAGGGTTAATTGTTGTCGCAATTGCAGCGATTATTGCGATGATTATCTATAATATTTTACCATTTGATATCAATGCCAATAAAGGTCTTGCTTTGCTGTTTTTTATCGGTGTACTGTGGTTAACAGAAGCAGTGCACGTGACTATTACGGCGCTACTGGTAGTGGTGGTAGGAGCCTTGATAGGTATACCAGATTTTGATGCCAAAATAGGCTTGCAAAGTTTCGCTAGTCCGACTATTTATTTATTCTTTGGTGGTTTTGCGCTAGCTGCTGCTTTGCATGTACAACAGTTGGACAAAAAAATTGCATTAAAGATTCTATCAATGTCAGGTGGTAAGCTTAGTACGGCCGTATTTTTGATATTTGGTGTGACAGCATTTCTATCAATGTGGATATCAAACACAGCCACGGCGGCGATGATGCTGCCATTAGCCCTTGGTATTTTGACGCAAGTTGATCGTGAAAAAGATCGAGGTACATTTGTGTTTGTATTATTGGGTATTGCTTATTCAGCGAGTCTAGGTGGTTTGGGTACGATCGTTGGTTCACCGCCTAACGCTATTGCAGCCAAAGCACTTAATATTGCTTTCGTCGATTGGATGAAGTTTGGTATACCAATGATGTTGGTGCTATTGCCATTATTATTGGGTGCGATGTATTTATTCCTTAAGCCCAATCTAAATCGTAAAATCACATTGGTTGAAGAGACTCCTATAGCTTGGAATAAGCCACGTATAGTGACCATTACTGTCTTTATTATTACTGCATTGAGCTGGATATTCTCTAAGAAAATCGGTGCAGCATTAGATATTTCTGATACGGATGCTATTATTGCTTTATCTGCGGCAGCAGCAGTAGTGAGCTTAGGATTGGTATCGTGGAAGCAAGTTTCTGACAATACTGATTGGGGCGTACTCATGCTGTTCGGTGGCGGTATTGCACTATCGACAGTTTTGAAAGTCTCAGGTGCGTCTTTAGTACTTGGTGAAACGGTCGCTAACGCATTGTCTGCGGCACCACTGATGGTGGTGATGATTGCGATATCTGCATTTATTATCTTCTTAACCGAGTTCGCTTCTAACACAGCATCTGCTGCATTGTTGGTGCCAGTGTTTGCTGCTATCGCTGAGCAGATGGGCTTGCCTCATGAAGTACTCGTACTAGTCATCGGTATCGGTGCATCATGTGCCTTTATGTTGCCAGTTGCGACGCCACCAAATGCTATTGTGTTTGGTACTGGTTTGATTAAACAGACAGAAATGATTCGCACGGGTATTATATTAAATATTATTGCTACTATCGTTATTGGACTATGGGCATATTTCTTCTTGATATAATCAAGTAGTCACTATAACCATATACGCTTATCGATACTGAAGCCCCAATGTTCAAGACAAATTGAACATTGGGGTTTTTTGTTGCTTATCGTATTAGATAACGGTATAGAATTTTTGTCATGCGCGTCATCTTATTACATGGATTTGATCACATGGCACTGTATTTACTAAAAGCAATGGTTCTTATAGTACTAGGCGCAATTGCTGTACTTATTGTATTTATAGCAAAATATTGGGCGCCTGATCGTACTGTCACTGAGCTAAAACGATGGCAACTGTCCAGCAGTGGATTTATAGACATACAAGGTATGCAGGCACACGTGGCGCAGTCAGGTAAGTGTGATACAAACCTTAATAAGGTATCAATGGGCAAAGCGTTTAACGCTGAACCTAAAGTAATATCGTCTAGAATAAAACCACCTGAAACAATCGTTTTGTCGCATGGAACCTCGGTAAGCTTGCATACATGGAAAGGTTGGACAAAGGCGCTGTCTGAGCAGTAGTGTGTCGTAAGTATGGATCTACCAGGGTTTAGTCCGACCGGTTCTTATATGGACGAACGCACACACTATAGTAGTGAAAATTATGCTACGTTTGTCATTAAAGTGCTCAACCATTTGAAATTAGATCGTGTCACACTTGCAGGTAACTCATTAGAGGGTAAGGTAGCATGGCGTACGGCAGCTTTGTATCCTGAGCGTATCAGTCGTTTAATATTGGTAGATGCAGTTGGCTATTCAGCAACGCCAAAACATGTTCCTATTGGTTTTAAGATTGCTAAATATCCAGCGATGTCACCAATTCTAAATCGTATTCTGCCCAGAAGTGTCGTTGAAAAAAGTATTTCAAGCGTATATGCAGACGATAGCAAAGTAAACGACGCTTTGGTTGATAGGTATTATGAGTTGACCTTGCGCCAAGGCAATCGGCAAGCATTAAGTCGTCGCCTAAATGAGACTGATGATAGTGACCAAGCGCAAATAAAGCAGTTGGATATACCGACTTTAATCCTATGGGGTGCAAAAGATGACCTCGTTCCTGTAGAAGATGCTATGTTGTTTCATAAAGATATACGTAACAGTCAACTTGAGGTATTTGATAACTTAGGTCATGTACCGCATGAAGAAGATCCGTTAGCAACTGTTGAAGTTGTAAAGCAGTTTTTGAGTAGTGAGTTAGAAAATGAATAACTTAGACAATAAACAGATAACAACCATCGCCGCGATTTCAGATATTCATAGTAATGTCTACGCTCTTGAAGCTGTGCTTGCCGATATCAGATATCGAGGTGTTGATCAGATTATCAATCTTGGTGATATTTTGTATGGGCCAATAGCACCTAACGCTACCTATGAGCTATTGATGGCACATCAAGATGACATTATCACCATTAGAGGCAATCAGGATAGACAGATTTATGAAGCTACTACGGCAGAAATTACTAATAATCCAACCATGGATTTTATTGTCAAAGACCTTTCTGAAAAAGCGATTGAATGGATGCGATCTTTGCCATTTGATTGTCATGTAAATGAAGATGTATACCTTTGCCATGGTTCGCCGACTGATGACATGACATATTTGCTAGAGGATATCGAAACGGGTCAGCCAATAGTGCGTAATGATGAGACTATATTGGCATTGCTTGGTGGTATTGATAGTGCGGTTATCTTATGTGGTCATACACATATTCCGCGAACAGTAAGGCTATCATCAGGACAAACTATTGTGAATAGTGGTAGCGTTGGCTATCCAGCTTATGAAGATGATTTGCCTATTATACATAAGATGCAAACTTATTCGCCTCATGCAAGTTATGCGCTTATCAAGTGTATAGAGACCCAACAAGGTAAACAGTGGCAAACTGAGCATATCAAGGTCGCTTATAATCATGAAGCAGCAGCAAATCTTGCTCTAAAAAATGGACGTGAAGATTGGGCGTTTGCATTGAAGACAGGTAGAGTCGCTCCAGTATGACTGTATTTGAGCACATGCTATCTGGCAGTGATAGCATTACCTTGAGATTGACTATGAATTTTTATTTAATAGAGATGACGTAACATGCTAACACTATATATGGTTCAACTGGGTGGTCGTCCTAAGGGTCGTTTGATTGAGCAACACGATATTTTCTTTGGCGTCGCCAATCAAGTAAGTGAGCTGGTAGAAGATATCAATCAGCATTGGCCAGAGGTCAAAAATAAATGGCACATTGATTCGTATCGAGCGATTACTAACGTTGATGGTTATACGATCAAACTGGTCAAATCAGGTGCACAAGTAAACAAAAATCCTAACTTGAAATTATTTTTCATAAACTTGGGTGGCTATCAACAGGGCAGTTTTGAAGAATTTCATTACAAGCTTCTGATCGTGGCCACAAGTCAGGCAGAGGCTATTAAGCAGGCAAAGCAAAGCGACTTTTATAAACAGTTTACCTTTAAAGATGATGATTCACCTTTCGATGCCGCGTCACATATTGATGATAAGTTCGAAGTGGATATAGATGATATCTATAACGTGAACGATCTACTCTTAAATGTTCAGCTATTGATTGAGCCTATCGTGATTACTGACGGTGTTGATCTCAAAGAGGACAAAGAATATGTTGGTTACTTGAGTATTAAAAATTTAAGGAAGTTATCCTAATATGTCACTGAATATGTATTACAAAAATGGAATGTTCTTAAAAACGCACTGCCAAATCTCTGATGAAATGTTACCTATCCTTTATCAGATTCACGGTAATGTTAGTTTCCCACAATTAACGTGGTTGATTGACAATATTTACGAAAACCCACAGATCCAACCGGATATCGCTCGGGCCTTAGCTAATGAGATGGTAGAATTTGAAAAACTAATACTCTCGTTACACCTTCCTTTTCCTAGGTTGGCACTGCAGAAAATGCACACCTTTTTTGTGGGGTCTGCGACTAGTCAACAGATTATCCATACTAGTAGTGATTAGCTTTCTTATTTAGACCATTTATATGCCTTTAAGTGTTTGAAATTTAATGTTCATAGCCTAACCCCTGCTTCATTTAATACTACTTATTAGGGTAGGGGTGTTATGGTTCTCTCGATCGTAGCAAAACGTCAGCTCTGCAACCGAACATCACAACTACCTTGAATCACTCTCTATTTGCCCTCATAATCTAATCACTTCTACACAATAAATAGCCTAAGCAAATATGTCCAATAATTCTAAGCTCAATACCCCTGAAAACAACGATTTAAACGCATCTGCCGTCAATGAAACGCAAGATGCTAAGAAGCCAACAGTACCACCGGTTGATTTACCAGTTCTTGCTAGAGACAGCTATTACTTAAGTCGTCTCGAACGAGAGCTGGCACGTGCTGCTGTGTCTAAAAATAAAAAAGCTAACCATGATTCTAAGCAGAAGAACAATCCAGAAGATGTACTTGCGAAAAAACGTGCTCAGTATGAGAAAATAAAAACGCGCTCTCAAGAAGCTGTGCAGGCGCGTATCGATAGTATTCCCAGTGATTTACCAGCTAAACTAAATCTGGATTTGCCCGTTAGCCAACGAGCAGAAGATTTGGTACAAGCGATTATTGATAACCCAGTCATTATTGTCGCTGGTGAGACAGGTTCTGGTAAAACGACGCAGCTGCCTAAACTTGCGATGCTAGCTGGGCGCGGTATCACTGGACAAATAGGGCATACACAACCAAGGCGCTTGGCTGCTCGTAGTGTGGCGAACCGTATCTCAGAAGAGTTAGGCGAGCCATTAGGTAATACCGTTAGTTTTAAGATTCGCTTTAATGAGCAAGGCTCAGCGCAATCTGTTGTTAAATTAATGACTGACGGTATTTTACTCGCTGAATTAGGTCATGATCGGTTTTTGAGTAAATACGATACGATTATCATCGATGAGGCGCATGAGCGTAGTCTAAATATCGACTTCATTATGGGTTATCTTAAAAAGATGCTGCCCAAGCGTCCAGACTTAAAAGTCATTATCACTTCTGCAACCCTAGATACCAAGCGCTTTAGTGAATACTTTAGCCATTATGACAATAAGCTCAAACGGCAAGTCCCTGCGCCCATTTTTAATGTAGAGGGGCGTAGCTTTCCGGTGGAAGTTCGCTATCGTCCGTTGACAGATGAGCCAGTGAACAGCTCAGAAGATGATAGCTACGATGATTTTGAAGAGAATCTACCGCGTGCTGTAGTTGCTGCAGTCGAGGAGTGTTTTAGCGATGCTCAGAGTAAAGGTCACGCCGATCAAGCGGATATCTTGATATTTGCTGCGACTGAAGCAGAAATTCGTGAAACGCAAGAAGTGCTTGAGCGTCATGGTCCACGCCATACTGAAGTCTTACCACTATTTGCACGGCAGACTTATGAAGAGCAGCAGCGTATCTTTCAGCCATCGGGCCGAGGCCGACGTATTGTTATCGCAACCAACGTTGCTGAGACTGCATTGACTGTACCAGGTATTCGCTATGTGATCGATTTAGGCTTTGCGCGGATTTCGCGTTACTCGTATCGCTCGCGCGTACAACGTCTACCGATTGAAGCAATCTCACAAGCAGCTGCCAATCAGCGTAAAGGCCGCTGTGGCCGCGTTGCGCCAGGTGTATGTATTCGCCTTTATTCTGAGGAAGATTTTAGCGGTCGCCCTGAGTTTACTGAGCCTGAAATTCTACGTACCAACTTGGCGTCAGTAATATTGCAAATGGCCAACCTACGTCTAGGCAGTGTGGATGATTTCGCGTTTATCGAGCCACCTGATAGCCGACTGGTCACTGACGGTCATAAATTACTAGATGAATTGGGCGCGATTACTTCTAAAAAAGACATCACTGCTCAAAATAAAGTCAAACAGCCGAAGCGTCAAAAAGGGCTTGATCAGCTGCGCTTGACAGCAACAGGTCAGAAAATGGCACGTATGCCAATCGATCCAAGGCTGGCACGTATGCTAGTCGCTGGTTCTGACTTTGACTGTATTCGTGAAATGCTTATTGTTGTGGCAGCGCTCGCTGTGCAAGATCCCCGCGAGCGTCCTGCCAATAAGCGTACGCAAGCGGATCAAAAGCATGCGGTCTTCCGTCAAGACGATTCTGACTTTTTGTTTTATTTGAGTCTGTGGAAGGCGCTGTTTGAAAAGGATGAAGACGGTAATAAATTGTCTGGAAATCAGCGTAAGCAATTTGCTAAGAAAAACTATTTAAGCTTTCCGCGAGTACGTGAATGGCATCAAACACACCGTCAATTGGTACAGATGGTTACTGAGCTTAAGTTAACCGACGTCAATGACTCAAAAGCCTCTGATAAAAATGTGGCTGTCAACGATCCAACAGCGATCGAAGACGAAGAACTAAAAGCAGTCAAATATGCCAATCTGCATAGAGCATTATTGACAGGTTTATTGTCTATCATTGCGCATAAGACTGAAAGCCGCGGTGAGTATTTGGCTGCGCGCCAGCAAAAGGCTAAGATATTCCCAGCCAGTACTGTGTTTAAACAAATACCCCCTTGGGTGATGGCGTTTGAGATGGTAGAGACTTCACAGGTCTTTATGCGTACCGTTGCCAAAATCGAACCTGAATGGATTACCTCAGCGGCAGGTGATTTGCTGAAATATCACTATTTCGAACCACACTGGTCTAAGAAAACAGGACGCGTTAAAGCTTATGCTCAGATTAGTTTATTTGGCCTGATTATTATTAGTAAGCAGCTGACTAATTACGAGCAAGTTAATTTGGTCGAGTCACGAGAGATATTTATTCGTGATGGCTTGGTGACGGGCAACTTTGGTCGCAATGCACCATTTTTGCAACATAACATGGATAAAATTGCTCATGTTGAACGTATCGAAGACAAGCTACGTCGCCGTGATTTGTTAGTCGATGAAGAGACGCTCTATCAGTTCTATGATAAGAAAATCCCTGAGCACGTTGCCAGTCGAAAAGCGTTTGAAGACTGGCGTGCAGAAGTCGAGAAGCACGATACCAAGCATCTATTCTTTACTGATGAAGATGTACTTAATAGCCAAGCGCCGACCACAGGTGATTTCCCAGAAGTGTGGAAGCTGGGCGATTTAAGACTGCCGCTTCGTTATGTTTTCGATCCCGCCAGCGATGATGATGGCGTGACCATACGTGTGCCGCTAGCCGCATTACCGCAGCTCGATGCGATTGAACTACTGTGGGGCGTACCCGGTTGGCGTTATGAATTGGTATTGCAGCTGCTCAAGTCATTACCAAAAGAGATACGCCGTCAAATCGTACCGATACCTAATACGGCAGATAGTTTGTTTGATGAGTTGCAGCCAGAAGGTGGACAAGGATTGCTCAAGCAGCTGTGTCAGGCATTGCATCGTCGCGGTATCATGTCGGTGACGCCAGAGAATTTCAATCCATCGACGATTGACCGTTATTTGCAGCCACAAATCTGCGTGGTCGATGAGAAAAACCGTATCATAGAAAAAGGCCGTGACCTGCAGACCCTACAGATTCGTCATGCATCTGAGACCAGTCAAGCAGTAAATGAGCAGCAAGGCGTGCATACTGAGTTCCCCGAGCATTTTGCCTTTAGTAAAAACCACCATAGCGCAGGCGTGGTGATGAAGCAGTTTGCGGCGCTGGTCGCTGATGAAGCGGGAGAAGCTGTATCAATTCATCAATATACTGATGTCAATGCAGCACTCCAAGCACATCGTATTGGTGTACTGACTTTAATTAAAGGCAAACTTGGTGCAAAGAAAAAGCAGTTAACGAGCCAAATAGATAGCATATTTAAACTGGCATTTGCACCACTTGGCGATATGGATAAACTCAAAACGATTGTTATAGATGCTGCGTTAGACGCGGCTCTTGAAGAGCATTATGTTCTATTTGATCATTCTGAGAATCTGCCAGAAAGCGCTGATGATATCGCAGTTGGATTGAGTGAAGAGCTACCGTTTACCGCTGAGGAATATATCCAGACGCTTGAAGTAGTAACGAGTAACTTCTTATTAACTGGTCAAAGTGTCATTAAAATACTTAAGAATGTTTATACTCGTTGGCAACGTATTCGCCAAGGGTTACTAATGTTAGATCGTGAGATATTTGGTGAGTCTATCGATGATATCGAAGATCAGCTAGAAGATTTACATTTGGCTGATTTTGTTTATCGGATGGATTATAGCCATTGGCAACAGTATCCACGCTATCTGGAGGCACTAGAGATTCGTCTTGAACGCCTTGAACATAATCTTGATGCCGATCTCGATGGCGTTTATGCGCTAGATTTACATATGGAGCGCCTTGCAGGACGTGCGGATAAGGAAGCCATCAGTGAGTATCGCTGGATGGTGGAGGAATACCGTATTCAACTGTTTGCTCAGCCTATGAAAACTCGTATGGCTGTATCACCCAAGCGTTTAAGCAAGATGTGGGATAAGCTGAGTTAGGCTAAAGTTTTCTGATGTATGCTTTATAGGCTATATACTAGCTACTTGATTAGATATCAATCTCAAATAAAAGGATGATTAAAATGTGGGATGAACGCTACAGCGGCCCAGAGTTCGCATTTGGCACCGAACCGAATGATTTTTTGAGAGAGACGTTTGAGCAGATACCTGTAGGTGGACACGTACTATGCTTAGCAGAAGGTGAGGGTAGAAATGCAGTATTTCTAGCTGAACAAGGCTTCAATGTGACTGCGATGGATATGTCTGAAGTAGGTCTGATCAAAGCGAAAAAGTTGGCCAAAGACAGAGGGGTAGCTATTACCACCCAAGTAGCTGATTTAGCAAACTACGATTTTGGTCAGGATAAATGGGATGCCATAGTTTCTATCTGGGCACACGTGCCTAAAACGGTCCGTCAACATATACATGCACAAGTTGTCACTGCTCTTAAGCCAAATGGAGTATTTATCGTTGAGGCCTATACAGAACAACAGCTTGAAACAGAGGCAGTCGGTGGACCACCGGCCAGTCAAAGGGAGCGTTTTGGCGCTTTGCAGAACTTTCAAAATGAGCTTGTGGGACTGAAGGAAGTGATTGGTGTAGAGAAGTTGCGTGTGGTATCAGAAGGAAAGCGACATCAAGGGCTCAGTGCAGTCGTACAGTTCATTGGCAAGCAAACTATCAACTAAAGATGATAAGTTAAAGCTATTATTGGTTATATACTTAGATAGAGAAGATAGCTTGTAAACCATCT
This sequence comes from Psychrobacter sp. AOP7-C1-14, assembly GCF_052376135.1. Classification (NCBI taxonomy): domain Bacteria; kingdom Pseudomonadati; phylum Pseudomonadota; class Gammaproteobacteria; order Moraxellales; family Moraxellaceae; genus Psychrobacter; species Psychrobacter sp. AOP7-C1-14. The sequence goes on from NZ_JBQSVH010000008.1 coordinate 119,588, forward strand.
TCTCTATGAGCTATTGAGACTTAATATCTAATAATTAGTGACTGGTATCTAATAGCTGTTATCTAATGACCAATCTTTTCTGTCAGTACACCCATGCTATAAAGCACATAAGCGATCACTGTTATTGCGACGATAAATGGGGTGAATATCCAAATCACAATATTAATTAAAAGTGATGGCAGTAATCCATTAAATAACTCAATATCTGGTGCGAAAAAATCAGTGATGACATCGACTGCACGCTTAGAAATAGGGAGTAGCAAGGTGCTAAAAGCTAACATATAAATGTACTTGCTAAAGCCAGGGTCGCTCATGACTACCATGAAGTAAAACACTGTAAAAAAAGTGATGCCAAGCGCCCAGCATTTGAGAGTGTAGCTTAGACGAATCATGTTATCTCCTCCCCAAGCTTTTTATTGATCGACAACAGCGTAACGCTGCCCTATATATTTATTATTTTGAATATATTGTATATGTTATAATACGAATATATATGCAGGTCAACCAGTTTTTCTATTTATTTAACATATTCCATGAATCATTTAATTTAAAAATGATGTTTCCCTAAGGAAGAGTTTGATAGGTATAATAAAAAATAGCCTAAGCAAAGTAAATTATTTTACCAAAACTAAAACTATGACTAGAAATCGTTACTCGGACTCACACCAAACAATCGCTTATATTCTCGGCTAAACTGACTAGGACTTTCATAGCCTACTTGCATTGCTATTTGTGATATTTGCACTCCGTGCATTTTTATTAAGCGTCTAGCCTCCATCAACCGTAAGCTTTTTTGATACTGTAGCGGGCTTAACTGGGTTATTTCTTTAAAATGCTGATGAAACCCTGAGGTACTCATACCGCATCTACTAGCTAAGCTTTCAACCATAATAGGTTTATTTAAATTCGACCTTATCCAGTCAGTCGCTTGAGCAATGCGATGGATATGGCTACCGCTAACTACCAATTGTTTAAGTTTATTACCTTGCTCAGCTAAGAGTAGGCGATAATATATTTCTTGTTTAATTAAAGAAGATAGAAAACTAATATCATTTGGATAATCAAGCAAGCGGATCAGTCGCTCAAACGCGTCCATAATGGTGTCATCTAAGTGCCACTTTATGCCTAGATGACTACCTGCCACTGGTTGTGTGATCGGTATCTGCGCTAAGACGTTTCTAATCATGGCTAAATCTAATTTCATTGATAAAACAATGACAGGGTTTTTTATCGAAGCGTGCTTAATATGCATACTTAGCGGTATATTAACTGGACAGAACATCAAGTTACTATTGTCAAACCTTTGACAGTCAGCACCCAAGTAAATCTCTCGTTCACCTTGCAGTACAATACAAATACTTGGCTCTTGTATATAGCTCACGGCTTTGCTTGGTTTGTCCGCGCAGTAAAAGAATAAACCTGAAACAGCAGATTCGATGGTTTTGTTTCTAGGGAGCACTGCTAAAAGTTGATCAATAATTGTTTGATTCATCATGACTACTTGTTTTGTAAGATTGCCCGATATTATAAAAATTTATAGGATTAGGCAAGATTTGTAGAGGTTTGTTCTAACGTATAGATGCAGAGGATTCTATAATAATCTCATCGCAATAGCGTAAGTAGGACCTCTAATAATATGAAACAAGGAATAATTATTCATGAAAATATTTTATAAAACGCGCGCAACAGCTACTGGTGGACGTTCTGGCCATACTGGATTAGACGATGGTTCGTTAGGATTTGACTTGGTGTCTTTTCAAGAGCAAGATAAAGAAGGCATTAATCCAGAACAGCTTTTTGCTATGGGTTATGCGGCTTGTTTTGATAGCGCTTTGAGCATGACTGCACAGCATATGAAGTTACCTGTTACTTCTTCAAAAACCTCTGCGCAAGTAGGTATTGGTATGAAAGCTGACGGTAGCTACAACTTAGAGGTAGTTTTGTCTGTAGAAGTGTCAGGTATTGATGAAGCACAGGCGCAGCAGTTGATTGAAGCCACGCATCAAGTATGTCCATACTCTAATGCCACTCGCGGCAATGTCGAGACTCGTCTAGAAGTGATCGTTATTTAAGACTGGTGTTTAAAGGCTATTGTTTTAAGAATAGTGACCATAGGCTAGCAATATTAAAATAATAACTCGAATACAAAGACGCCCCGACTTTGATAAATCGGGGCGTTTTATATTACCTGGTAACGTAATTAGTTTGAACCTTTTCTGAGCAGCTTAGCTAATGATAAATTATTGATAATCTTAATTTATGCCGGTACCTTTTTATTTAGGGTAAACACCAAGACCGCGCCCAAAATAACTGTGCTTGCAGTTATAAATGGCATGGTTAACTGCTCAGATAAAAATATCACACCTAGCAACGCAGCAATCACAGGAACGCATAGCTGAACGATAGCTGCTTGTGTGTTCTTCAACAATGGCATCGCTGTATACCATATACTGTAGCCCATGCCAGAGGCGATCGCTCCTGACGCACAGGCGAGTAGTGCACCTTCTATTGTGATGCTATGCAAATTGATATTTTCAAAACCCAAATTATCTAGATATGTCATACCTACCAGTAAAAGTATAGGCACAGCGACTAAGCTACGCACAAAGTTGAACCCTGTCGCTCGTAGCGGTGAGAAGCATGATTTGCCGCGTATACTATATACTCCCCAAGCTACGCCACTAATAGCCATTAACGATGCAGCCAATGGTGACGGTATGGCAGCTGATGGCAACATCAGATATACAAACCCTGCCACGGCAACGACAAACGCTAACCACTGTAGCGCGCTGAGCTGTTCTTTTTTATAGATACCCCAACCAATCATCGTAAGCTGAACCGCTGAAAACAAAATCAATGCACCAGTACCGGTATCAAGCTCTACATACGCAATCGAAAAGCAAAGCGCATAAATTACCAAACTGACGCTACTCAACCAACTGCCCTTATCATTCAATATAGCATGAACGGTAGGGCTGTCATGGTTGGACATTTGACGTCGCAGCCTGTAAGCCTGTATAGCCATAATTATGCCTAGACAGGCCGTAGCACTAACCAGCCTGATAATGGTAAAGCTCCAAGCGTCGATATAGCCTTCTGCTAATGCCATTCGGCAAAACAAAGAATTCGCAGCAAAGGCGATTAGCGCAATGATGGTATAAATAGTTGCTTTCAAAAGTAGTTCCTACAATGAATAAATAGCACAACATAGGTAAGCATAGGGTTTTAGTTTTGGGTCGTGAGGTACGCCGTTATAACAATCGCTTGTTTTTAGTGAAAATAATAAATTGAGAATTTAACAGTCTAATTCGTAGCTGTCTCAAAAGACAGGATATTTTGTCGTACTTGTGGCAAAAAGTCTGTCTTAAATCAGAATAACGATAGTTGTATTGACGATAAGGTCTGAAAATAGCGATGATGTGCTTGGCATCAAACGAACGATTAGAATAGCTTTCACTAAACATAATAAATCAGATAAACGGATAGGAAAAGAAAGTATGGATTGGGCAAGTATTTTTATTCATGACACAACTTGGTTGTTTGCCGTAGAAATTTTAATACGTGTCACTATCATGTTTGTATTAATTATCACATTCTTGCGATTTACTGGTAAGCGCGGCGTCCGTCAGCTTTCTATTTTTGAGCTGACTATCATTTTATCGCTGGGCTCTATCGCAGGTGACCCTATGTTCACCGAAGATCTGCCCATTATCCAAGCGGTACTTATCATGGGTACTGTTATTTTGCTCTATAGGCTCTGCACCTGGGTAATGATGAAGTTCCAGCCTTTTGAAGATCTCTTAGAAGGCCGCGCAATATATATTGTAGAAAATGGCATGCTGGTACTTGATAAGATAAAAAAAGGTGAGATGTCACATGATGAGTTTTTTGCTGAAATGCGTCAACAAAGCGTTGAGCATCTAGGTCAAGTGCGTACAGGTTTGCTAGAAGCTGACGGCAATTTTAGTATTCTATTACATACATCTGAAAAAACGGACTATGGTATGCCGCTTTTTCCTAAGCAGTATCAAGCAGTCGAAGAAATAGAGACAGATACTTACTATGCTTGTATGTATTGCGGTTATGTCAATAAGATACCTGACCCTAATCATTGTTGCCCGCGCTGCGAAGATAATTGCAATAACTGGGCTAAAGCGTTAAACAGCCATATCGTCAAATAATATTACTACTTGGCTGCCTTAGCTTAGTTGGTAAGCGTAAGGTAGCCAAGTACTTTATTCTTTCAATTTGTCATTTCAAAATATGCTGTTTACTGCCAGTTTGTTTGACTCATTTTATACAGCGTGAGATTTAGATAGCTTGCATCGTCTATGTGACTTTATACCAGTCAAGTTTGCGAGTCATAACCATCACGCAGGCAAGTATTACAAAGCAGAATATCGCACCCAGTAATAGATTTAAGTCTTCTGTACTTAAAATACCAAAAAATGCAGCATATAATCCAGCGAGCGTAGCGGTAAAAATTAAAGCTCGTTTAAAACTGCCAAATACATAGTAGCTATACCAGCCAATAAGCCCGACACAAGCACTGGCCGCCACCATATATGCTTGCCAAAATGCGATTTGTTCTGCAAGCGGTAGTAATAAGACATAAAATACAAATAGCGCACAGCCGACTAGCAGATATTGAATAGGGTGAATGCGACTTGATTTGAGCACCTCAAATAAAAAGAAAGTACCAAACGACACTAAGATTAAGAGCAACGCATACTTCATGGCTCGTTCAGTTTGTAGGTAGACATCATTAGGACTCGCAAAACTAACCCCAAAACTGTTCAGTTGAATATTTCTGTGATTAGTATTTGAGCTGTCATTCGATGCTGTGACCACACCTTCTGAGACTGTAGAAAAACTATCGGTATTGAGCGATGATTCACTCATGATAGTACAGTGCTGGTTAGGTGTGCTGATACACTGAGAAAGGTATTGGTTGTTGGCAACAGTCAGGTACTGATTTTGCCAACTGGCATCGAATCCTTCAGCAGTAATGCTCTTGGTATTTGGTAGTGCTTTACCGATAAAGTTAGGTGTCTGCCAATCACTGTGCATGGATAGAGTGAAAGTCTGCCCCGTTGGTACAGTCGTTAAATTGCTAATGCCTGCCAAAGGTAAGTCGATCACAATATTGAGCGCTTGATTGTTAAGGTTAGGTGGTTGGTTATTGTCCTCCGATTTATCTGGATTTTTATTCGTTGAACCTGTGGCAACACGGCTATCTTTGTTCTGCTGGCTAGTAGGACTGGTCAATTGATCCAATATATCTTTAGGAATATCTACTTCAACATAGGTTAAATTCTCTAGCATTGGTGTCTGCGGATAGTTTGCTACAATTGATTTTTGATTGATTGTGACGGTAGGTAGGGTGGCGACACCGCGCAAATCAGACACGGGTATGATAAGTTTTGCTTGATTCCAGTGGGTAATGGTTTTGGCTGGTTGTGTCTTATCTGCATTAGAAGATGTATCGACTGAATCTGAATCATTGTTGGTTATAGTTGCAGCCTGATCTACTTTGTCTAAAGCCTCTGCAAACGTATAGCTCTGATCGAAGGTAAGCTGACCATCATAGCTAGTGGCGCTATAGATACCGCGTTTATAAGTGTCTGTATTTACTTTTAGATCCTGTGCAGCCTGCGTCTGAGTAGCAAATAGCGTCTCAATTTTAGAGTATGATGGATCGCATTTGCTCTTTGTGTTTGGTGTATCAGATGTATCTGACTGACATGCGGGTGTGACGGTTGTAGGAATGGCGATAAACGGGTTGATAACTTCTTGTGGATTGACATGCTGCTTGGTGATTTCTTTTATCACTGACTCTGCGTAGTATTGCCTTTCATATATAATATCGCTAATCATAGTAAGTCCGATCGAAAAAACGATACAAAGTCCTACAATGATGGATAGTTTGGTCAATAATGTTTTTTGCATACTGTTGCCTCCTAAATGTCTTCAATACACAGCTGCTGAGATAGCAGACTGTGGTTTTAAAAGACATCATAGGAAAGGCATGAAGATAAACTGTGCAGGAAGTATGGAAAAACTGTGAAAGGGTAATAGTTAATAGTTTTGGATAATTATTTTTTGAGTGTCAATGCTTTTTTGTATCGCCAACCACTTTATCCATGATGGCGAATAGCAAGCCAGACAATACAAAGGTCATGTGAATAATAACCTTCCACATGAGCTTATCAGCATCAAGCTCACTCATTCCACTAGAGATATCCATAAAGGACTTTAGAAGGTCAATTGCTGAGATAGCGACGATCGCTCCGATAACTTTTAGTTTCAGACCCGAAAAGTCTACTTTGCCCATCCAGATAGGACGATCATCATGATTGCCAGTATCGATTTTTGAAACGAAAATCTCATAGCCACTGAATATAATAATAAGCAGTAAACTGGCAACCAAAGAGATATCAACCAATACCAATATATCTACAATCACACTGGCCTCAGAGGCCGTGAGAATGTCAGCAAACATATGCCATAGCTTTTGGACAAACTTAATAAATAATAAAATAATGCCTAGCACCAATCCTAGATAAAAAGGCGCCAGTATCCAACGACTATTAAATATGGTTTTTTCTAAATAAAGCTCAAACTTTTTTAGCATGGGTATCTCTTCAGTTTCAAAGACAAAAAAGTCTTAAAGACAAAAAAATTAAGTAAATAAATGATAATTATAGGCATGGTTTTTTATGCTTTAGTCGTATGATGTTTTGCCTATATTAGCGAGCTGCGCTACTACTTTCTGGACACGCTCGTCTCTATCGCCACTAATACGCTGGAATGGTTTTTGATGCTTGTTTAATTGACTGGCGAAATAGGCACTTATCTCATCACGTTGGTGCGGACTGTCTCGCAGGTCATCAGCCACCCAAGGGATATCAACATCAGTCAATAGTATCAAATCGTAATGATGCGCTAATGCTGCTTGCTTTAGAGCACTAGGGCAGTTGCCATAGTACCAGTAAGAATAGACCATCAACTCAAACAGACTCGTATCGCAAAATAAATAATGACTGGTATCGGACGTTTGAGCGACCTGTTTGGCTAAGGTGTTCTCTAACGTAATCTGTCCCTGTGCGATAGGGAGCAGATCCTCCCATGTACAAGTCAGCTGCTCGTTGTCCCATTTTGCTTGCAAATAAGTACGCATGTACTCTGATACCCAAGAAGTATCAAAATACGCTGCCAAATCACGACACAACGTGGTTTTGCCCGTGCTTTCTGCGCCTAGTACAGCGACGTTGATGACAGATTTAGGCGTATGCTGCTCGAGGTTGTACACAGTAGCGTCGTTGCCATTCATAGTGTGCCCAGATTGCGATAAGAGTGAAGACTACATATTGTAGCGCAGTAAAAGTAAAACCTTTATAAAAGTATAGCGGTACCGATATCGCATCAGCGATAATCCAGAGTATCCAATGCTCGATTTTGCGCCGTGCCATGAGCCACATAGCCATTAAAAATAGAGCCGTAGTGAGCATGTCAGTATAGTCGACCCAAGTAAATAGGTGTAGTCCAAGTACCGCACCATCGAAACTAAAGCCATTGTTAATCACTGGACGGAAATAATAAACCAGCCCTACAAAAGACACTGTTCCTGCTGCTAAAATAGAGAGTATAGGTATGTCACCTGTATGCAAATGCTCAATGTGGACGCTGTTGTCATTGTTTGACTGCTTATGCGCCACAGACTGATTTCTTTTATTCTTTGACCAGTTAATCCAGCCATATAAGCTCATCACGGTATAGTAAGCATTGATGAACATATCGCCAAACAGCTGCCACTTCCACAGTAAATAGACAAATATCGCCGTACTTACCAGTCCAATAGGAAAGGCGAGTACATTGGTTTTGCTGGCAAGTAAGACACTTGCTACGCCAAAGACAACAGCAATCAGTTCCAGAATAATGAATATCGTAGAGTAGTCAGCGTATTGACCAAATAACCAGTTGAGAAGTTCTGCCATTAGCATTCCTAAATATGAGCGTGTATCAGGGTTCTGAATAACGTATGTTAAAGTTCTGCATAATTGAGCCAGTTTGACGAATGGTGCAGAACGAAATCACGGCAATTATAACGTAGCTATCGAAAATGGACGGCAGTCTTTGCTCATTTATGGCAAGAAACAGATTATTTGTAACAAAGTATTAGAAAAATTATAATATTCAGGCATAATAAACACACTGATTTTAAGTTTACAGTTATTCACTGAATTTGAATGGCTATTATTTTTCCACTTTTATGCTTATTCCAAGCACCACAGTAGTAGACAAGGAAGCTTATCATGACGACTTGTATCACAGGCACTGGTCTTTATATCCCACCTTATAGCATTAGTAACGAAGAGCTAGTTGAGTCATTTAACCAGTATGTTGAAAACTATAATACCGAACATGCCGAAGAGATAGCTGCAGAGACAGTAACGGCACTTGAGCCTTCTTCAGCTGCTTTTATCGAAAAAGTATCTGGTATCAAATCACGTTATGTGATGGAAAAAGAAGGTATTTTAAATACTGAAATCATGGCACCAGTTATCCCTTATCGTAACTTGGGCGAAGAGCTGTCGGTAATGGCAGAGATGGGTGCAGCAGCACTAAAAGACGCACTCGCTGATGCTGGGCTTGAGGCCAACGACTTAGACGGTATCATCCTTGCTTGCTCAAACTTCCAGCGCACTTACCCTGCGGTTGCCATCGAAATCCAAAACGAAATTGGTATGGTTGGCGGCTTTGCTTATGATATGAATGTTGCATGTAGTGCAGCGACTTTCGGTCTATCACAAGCACATGGCTCTATCATCTCTGGCTTGGCCAAGCGCATTGCGGTGGTCAACGTTGAGATCACTTCAGCGCATCTAAACTGGCGCAACCGTGACAGCCACTTTATTTTTGGTGACGTGGCGACGGCTTCTATTGTTGAAGAGTTGGATACGCCAAAAGGTTATGAGATTCTAAACTCTAAGCTATTTACTCAGTTTTCGACCAACATCAAAAACGAATATGGCTTTATGGATCGTTCAGAGTATCTAGCAGCGCAGACTGAAATGTATCCCGATATTAAAGCACCGGTAACGGATAAGCTGTTCTTGCAAAATGGCCGTAAAGTATTCCGCGAAGTCTGTCCAAAAGTCTCAGAGATTATCACTGAACACTTGCACGAAAATGACATCCCAACATCTGATGTTAAAATGATGTGGTTGCATCAAGCCAATGCCAATATGTTAGATTTGATTTTACGTACTGTGATCGGTAAAGATGCTGACAAAGCGATTGCGCCGAGTGTTATTGCTGAATTTGCCAATACCAGCTCAGCAAGTCCTATGATCGTATTCCATCGCCATAAGGATGATTTAGCGTCAGGTGATTTGGGTGTTATTTGCTCATTTGGTGCAGGTTATTCTATTGGTTCGGTGTTGGTTCGTAAAGTTTAGTACTTTAACTACATCTCCCGTATAGATAAAAATAGCTAAGAATATTCTTGGCTATTTTTTTGTCTTTCTTTTCGTTATTGAAATTGAGTCGTGAGATCTAAATATAAACAGAGATGTTTGAAAAGATAACGTCAAAATTACTCAGAATATCGACAAGAATGATTAGAGGTTTTAATTTACCCTGAAAAATTTGCTATAATCACGGGCTTATTCCTCTTATTCAATTAAAAGTCCTTTTATGAAAGAATCCTTACGCCTGCGTTTAGACCAGATGGTAGACCGTTATGAAGAGGTCACCGCTTTATTATCAGATCCTAGCGTCATTAGTGATAATAATAAGTTCCGTGAATTGTCTGTCGAGCACAGCGACTTGATGGAAATCACGACGCTGTGGCAAAACTATGTGGGTGCAGAGACGGATCAGGCTGACGCAGAAGCGATGCTAGCCGATGCAACAGATCCTGACATGAAAGAGATGATGGTTGATGAGATCGAAAGTGCACGTGATACCATAGTTGAGATGGAAGAAGCGCTCAATGTCATGATGCTACCAAAAGATCCTAATGATAAAGTGCCAGCATTTTTGGAGATTCGTGCAGGGACAGGCGGTGATGAAGCAGCGATTTTCTCTGGTGACTTGTTCCGTATGTACCAAAAATACGCGCAGAACCAAGGCTGGACAGTGGAAGTGCTGTCAGCCAACGAAGGTGAACATGGCGGCTATAAAGAGATCATCACTCGCGTATCTGGTAATAGTGTATATGGTCGCTTAAAGTTCGAATCGGGCGCGCACCGTGTACAGCGTGTCCCTGAAACTGAGAGCCAAGGCCGTGTGCACACGTCAGCTTGTACAGTTGCGGTCATGCCAGAAGTTGAGATTGATGATAATGTTGATATCAATCCTGCTGATTTAAAAATGGATACTTTCCGCTCAAGCGGCGCTGGTGGTCAGCACGTTAACACTACTGATTCTGCAGTGCGTTTGACCCACATTCCAACAGGTACCGTGGTAGAGTGTCAGCAAGAGCGCAGTCAGCATAAAAACCGTGCGCATGCTATGAAGATGCTGGTCTCTAAAATCCAACAAGCCAAAGTGCAAGCACAGGTCGACGTGGCGGACTCTATACGCCGTGACTTGGTCGGTAGTGGTGATCGCTCAGAGCGTATCCGCACCTATAATTTTCCACAAGGCCGTATGACCGATCACCGTATCAACCTTACCTTATACAAGCTTGACTCTATTATGGAAGGCGACTTGGATGAGATTCTTGATGCACTATTACGTGAGCATCAAGCTGATCTAATGGCCAGCATCGGCGGCGGCGAATAAGACAGTTACAGAATTATCAGTACTACAGACATAAGCACGAACGAAGAGATAGCCAGTTGTTTTTGATACCTAATACAGGGTAATAATTGTGATAATTGACAGGCCTAGTTTAAGACTATTCTCTAATCGTGTTTTATGGAGTACGTTTATGGTGATTGGGTTGTCTGCTTGTAGTGTTATACCATCTACGTCAGCAGAGCAGTCTTCCGATAGCCTATTGGAAAATGTGACAGCCGATCCATTTACTTATCAAGCTTGCGTCTATCCGCCCAGTGAGATGGTCGCGGCTTGTCACTCACAAAGTGGACGGTTTGTGCAGCAAGGTAGGCGTGGTTGCTATCAGTGTGTGTTATCTTATAGCGATGCTGGTAAAGCTTGTAAAGACAGTGCCGACTGCGAAGGACAATGTAAGAGCGCCAGCGGATTTGCTCAACCAAATGCTAAGAATCAAACTGGACAATGCGCCAGCGATAGCAGTTTGTTTGGATGTTATCAAATTATCAAGAAAGGTGTGGCACAGCCTGCTATTTGTGTCGATTAATTGCCGTGTTTGTTAGGACGTGTTTTATCTGAACGTCTTATTTTAAGTTTATAGTTTTTATTTCTTCTTCTAATCACCTAATAATTTTGAGAGTGTTATGTCAAAGCCCAATAATCAAAATCAGAATCAAGAGCAAGCTCCAGAAGATGCTAACGAGCTGATTGCACAACTGCAAGCTAAACTAGATGATATCAGTGCTTCGGGCAAGCAGCCGTATCCAAATACGTTTAAACGCACTGATTATGCGCAAGACTTACAGACGGCTTTCGATGGTGTCTCAAAGCAGGAAATTGAAGAAAAAGCAGCGAATGGTGAAAAAACGCAAGTAAACGTGGCAGGTCGAGTCATGCTCAACCGTGGTTCGTTCATCGTAATCCAAGACATGACAGGTCGTATTCAGTTGTATGTCGCACGTAAAGAGCTTGATGACGAGACACGTGCAAGCATTAAGTCGCTAGATTTGGGTGACATCGTTGGTGTATCAGGCTATATCGGTCGCTCAGGTAAAGGTGACTTATATGTACATATTGAAGAAATTACTTTATTGACCAAATCATTACGTCCAATGCCAAACAAATTCCATGGCTTGGCTGATGTCGAAGCGCGCTATCGCAACCGTCATCTTGATTTGATGACCAATGAGACGACTCGTAACACCTTTATGCTTCGCAGTCAGATCGTTAGTGGTATTCGTCAATTTATGCTCAACGAGCGTTTTATGGAAGTTGAGACGCCAATGATGCATCCGATTCCAGGCGGCGCAGTAGCCCGTCCGTTCGAGACGCATCATAACGCTTTGGATATGCCTTTATATCTACGTATCGCACCTGAACTTTACCTCAAGCGTCTGGTCGTTGGCGGGTTTGAGAAAGTATTTGAGATTAACCGTAGCTTCCGTAACGAAGGGGTTTCAACCCGTCATAACCCTGAATTCACTATGATTGAGTTCTATCAAGCATACGCTGATTATCATGATTTGATGAATTTGACTGAGCGTCTGTTCAATCAGTTAGCAGTAGATGTGTTGGGTACGACAGAGCTGACTTATCAAGAAGAAGCCATTAGCCTAAAAGCACCATTCGCTCGTCTATCAATGTCTGATGCGATTGCAAAATATGCTGAAAACTTCGATATGGCACGTATTAATGATCGTGAATACTTAGCAGAATATGCATCAACGACACTTAAGCAACAAGTCAAAGATGTGTTTGGTGTGGGCAAACTACAAACGATTATCTTTGAAGAGACGGCTGAGCATCAGCTGCGTCAGCCAACATTCATCACTGAGTATCCTGCGGAAACATCACCACTAGCGCGCCGTAGTGATGACAATCCTGAGATTACCGATCGTTTTGAGCTGTTCGTTGGTGGCCGTGAGTTGGCCAATGGCTTTAGTGAGCTTAATGATCCAGCCGACCAAGCTGAGCGCTTCCGTGGTCAGGTTGCTGAAAAAGATGCTGGCGATGATGAAGCCATGCATTTTGATGAAGAGTATATCGAAGCATTGTCTTATGGCCTGCCACCGACAGCCGGTGAGGGTATTGGTATCGATCGCCTAGTGATGCTATTTACCGACTCGGCTAGCATCCGTGATGTGATCTTGTTCCCGCATATGCGCCGCAAACAAGACAGCTAAGATGGGTTTGCTTGCTATACATCCAAACTGATACTTAACTTAACACAAAAAGCTTTTGCTCATTTTTACAGAATGAGTATAAGCTTTTTTGTGAAATATCGTTTATAGAGGTATTATGGATATGCAGCAAGCATCACATACGCTATGGCAAAAAATGATTCAACAATGTTATTTATCATTGTATGAGCTGCCTAATGACAAAATCACTGACTCTGATCATTTTCAGGGTTATGATTTTGTTTTTGAGTTTTCTGGCGCTACTATTTATCTGCTGGTCAATACGGTTGTCATGCAAGCGAATAAGCAAGAAGTAGATAACGCTAAAGTTCGCGAGTGGAGAAAAGAAGTTGTTAACCAACTTATCAAGCGCCATGCTCAGATTTATCAAAAAAACGATAACCTAATTATAGATAGGAACGCCTCGATAACTGATAAAGCGGTTTATTTTATTGGTCTAACGTCGTTGTCTATCAATCATCAGGACGATCAGTCAGGCTATTCATCTTATGCGGTTGGCTATGAATATGGCAGTCGATTTTTTGCAGAGGACTGTGTTTTAGACTTAGATGATGAGCAAAGTATTTTACAAGTTTTTAGTCATCAAAACTTTGTTGATATCCTCAATCAGCTGGTGACGCCAAGTGATTTAACGACCTTTTTAGATTTTCATCGTCGTCAACTGTCCAGCTTTGCATCATTCCAAAACGAATCAACATTGCTCAAACAGTTTCTACTATCACCTGATTTTCATCAGCGAGCCATTCGTGTTCAGGAGCAACTGCTCGATAATGGGTTAATTGAGCAAATTGAATCGCGTTTACTTAGAGCAGTAGAGCCGAATCAGACTGTATTTGCCGATACCTTAATGGCTGAAATGCAAAAAAATACTCGGATGTGGTTCAAGCTATTTAACAGTGTGATTGAGCGTTATTTTGAAGCGGGCACACCTTTACCAAATGAGCAGGTTGATATTTTGGTAGATGAGTCAATATATACCTATGCGTGTCTAGTAGAAAAAATCTTAGCTTATAGAACCATGGATCAAGACTCACGCTGGAATGGTTATGTCCGTCATGAGCATTCCTATCATGTATTTGGACGTCATTATCTCATGGTGTTTTATGCACAAGACGATAGCAGTTCGCTAAGCGCAGAAAATGTTAGGCTCTCTTATAAAGACTTATTATCAGACATCAATGTCCAATTACAAGAGCCAGTAATGGACGATTTGTTTTTACTTGGTGTAGAGTTTAGACCTTGCGAAGACAGTGTAAATACTGAGGCTTATCTAGATATTTTCCATCAAGCAGGCTCATTGATTGATGAAAGCACTCAGCGCTTATATGACCGGCTGGCTCAACTTCAAGCTCAGTTATAACCTAAACATAGTATGACTCACTAGTTCGACGCTTCCTTTATATTTGTATTATTTACATTGGCATTTACTATGACGCAGCAATATCAAGTTTTAGCTCGCAAATACCGACCAAAAAACTTTCACGAGTTGATTGGGCAAACGCATGTGTCTCAAGCGTTGATTAATGCGATTGATTATAATCGTCTGCATCATGCCTATCTGTTTACAGGTACACGCGGTGTGGGTAAGACGACGATTGCGCGTATTTTATCTAAATGCTTGAATTGTGATACAGGTATTACCAGTACCCCTTGCGGCGTGTGTGATAACTGTGTTGCTATTGATCAAGGGCGTTTCATTGATCTTATCGAGATTGATGCCGCTTCTCGCACCAAAGTCGAAGACACGCGTGAGCTATTAGACAATGTGCCTTATGCGCCAAGCCAAGGACGTTACAAAGTTTACCTGATTGATGAAGTACATATGCTGTCTACGCACAGCTTTAATGCGCTACTTAAAACGTTAGAAGAGCCACCTGAACATGTGAAGTTTTTATTAGCGACGACTGATCCACAAAAGCTACCGATTACCATTATTTCACGCTGCTTACAGTTTGTACTACGCCCGCTACCTCAAACGTTGCTTAGCGAGCACTTGGCGAATATTTTGGCTAAAGAGCAGGTTGACTATACTCAGCCAGCTATCTGGCAATTAGCAAGTGCAGCTAAAGGTTCTGTACGTGATGCTTTATCATTGACTGATCAAGCCATCGCTTTTGGTCAAGGCGCACTAGATGATGCCACTGTCAATGCTATGCTTGGACTCATTGATGCCGCTGACTTGGTGCGTCTAATCACAGATATTTATAATCATGATAAGTCGGCTGTTGCCACTCACATTGAGCAAATGCGTGCGCAAATGGTCGATGCGACTAGTATGTTTGATGGGCTTGCTGAGCTATTGCATCAATTGGCATTGACCCAACTGTTACCTGAGGTCGCTCTCAATGTTAATGAGGCGCAAGCAAAAGATATTTATAAGCTAGCTCAACATATTAGCCCCGATGTTTTGCAACTGTATTATGAAATTGTTGTACAAGCGCGTGAAGGTGTCAAGCTTGCAAGTACACCGATGCAAGCGCTTGAGATGTGTATTCTGAGGTTACTGGCGTTCCGTCCGCTACCAGTCGATGAGGTTTTGAACAATACCTATGATAGTGATGGGTCTGCTACGGAAGCACCAGCTATAGAGTCAGCTTCTTCTAGCTCAGCTCCAGACGCTATTACACATGAAGCGTCAGCACCGCCGCCAGAGCTTTATAATGTTGATTATCAAGCACCAAGTCACGATGAGCTGCAAAGTGGTATTTATGATAACGAGGAATTAGCACAGTCAGTTGATAGTGCTAAGCCTGAACCAGTTGTTGAGCCTGAACCAGTTGTTGAGCCTGAACCAGTTGTTGAGCCTGAACC
>NZ_JBQSVH010000009.1:0-98027 GCF_052376135.1 Psychrobacter sp. AOP7-C1-14
GTTTTTTTAATTAATAAAAAACGGTATTTTATTGCCTAAATTTTATGGGTTATTAAATAATTTTCTTATTAAACGTTTTGTTTAATTGAGATAGGAAAGTAATGTCTAAAAATTATAATAATCAAAAAAATACTATATGGTTATTAAAAAAATAAAATGGAAATGAAAAATTATGAGCATTCAATTAGTATTAAATGAAAACCGTAAACACGGCGTACCAGTTAAGATTTACACCTCGGATGTTGAGCAAGGGGCGATGCAACAATTACGCAATTTGGCTCAGCTAGAGTTTGTACACTCGCATATTGCGGTGATGCCTGATGTACACGTTGGTAAAGGCGCCACAGTCGGCAGCGTGATCCCGACCAAGTCGGCAATTATTCCTGCCGCGGTCGGTGTCGATATCGGCTGTGGTATGAACGCAGTACGTTTGTCCCTGACGGCGAGTGATTTGCCTGACAGCTTACGGTCATTACGTTCAGTAGTAGAGCAGCAAGTGCCAGTCGGTTTTAATATGCACAAGCAAATTCAAGCCAAGAACTCAACGCTTGATCCATTAGGCAAGCGTCTAAAGCCAATTACTGATAAGTATCCGGGATTGCTAAAGATGCTCAAAGGTTTTGAGCGGACGTGGGCAAAGCAGCTGGGAACACTAGGCGGTGGCAATCATTTCATTGAGCTGTGTTTGGATGAGAACAAAGATGTCTGGGTAATGTTACATTCGGGCAGTCGCGGTATTGGTAACTGTATCGGTCGCTATTTTATCAATCTGGCAAAAAAAGAACGTCAATCGCGTTTTGGTCATGTGCCTGATCGTGATTTGGCTTACTTTGCCGAAGGGTCTGATAGCTTTGCTGATTATGTTGAAGCGGTTGGCTGGGCACAGGATTATGCGCTAGAGAACCGCCGCGAGATGATGCGCTTAGTGATTAAGTCATTGCAATCGCCACAAGCAGGATTGCCACGATTTCAGCTGACCAAAGAAGCCATCAATTGTCATCATAATTATGTCACCGAAGAAGTGCATTTTGGTGAGCAGGTTTATGTGACGCGTAAAGGAGCGATCAGTGCTTATGATGGTGAGCTCGGTATCATCCCAGGGTCTATGGGTGCAAAGTCTTTTATCGTACGTGGTCTTGGCGAAGCTGAGTCATTTTGCTCATGTTCGCATGGGGCAGGGCGACAGATGAGCCGTGGCAAGGCTGTACGAGCATTTACTATCGATGAGTTAAAAGCACAGACTGATGGCGTCGAGTGCCGTAAAGACGAAGGTGTCATCGATGAGATACCTGGCGCTTATAAAGACATTGATGAAGTGATGGCCAATCAAGCTGATTTGGTAGAAGTGGTGCATACGCTGAAGCAAGTCATGTGTATTAAAGGCTAATGAGTAAAATTATAGCGAGTCACGCCGGTGTTAATTGAGTTAAATGTACTGTTTACGCTTGATGTCTTAGTCGTGGCCTCACTATGCGGTTACTCAAATATATAAAACAGATTTAGCATTATTAAAAATATAGGTAACAACATGAGCTTAAAACAAACATTAAAAAAGGCCAAACAAATCGAACGGCAGTTAGAGCAACAAGCTGAAACAGGCGTTCAGCAGTCGTTAGGTACTGTTAAGCCACGCAACTATTTGGCACTGGATCCGCTATTAAAAAAAGGCGGTATTCACGAAAAGGAGGACATCGATATCGTTCGCAAAAAACGTCGCCGTGAGACCAAGCAGCGTTTGCGCCAGACGGATTGGTTGGCTGAATAACCATACCAAAGCAGTCATTGCTCATTTTCCAAAGAGTTTTGGTGTTAAGCCTAGAACGGCGTATCATCAATGAGTGTAATGATAATACATGATGCGTTGCTTTTTATCGGCACGCTTGACATCATTTCGAAAACAAACCCATTTTACTAGCAGTCCCTATGTATACTCATAATTGAGTAAGTTTGTATGCTACGTATTATGGATTTTTTCGTTCAAAAAGTGGAGAGATTATGAGTGATAATAGTAATGTTAATACATCGTTAGGTTTTGAAATGATAGAAAAACTAAAAGATAAAAAGCTGTGTAAAGTTCGGACAGTGACAACTTTTATCAACTTATATTCAGATATGGCAACGTGGCAAGCTGCACTGGAAGATGCTATTACACACTGTGAAAAAGTAGTCGCAAATCTAAATAGTAAAGACTATACCGTGCAATCAATACGGATAGTGACTAACCCATACGGTGAATACCTAGATACTTCAAGTCTATCGACGGCTTCTACTGGATTGGCAACAATCACTGATATTCTAGACGTACTTAATGAAGGCAAAAGTGGTCTGAGAGTGCGCTTTGCAATCGGTGAAGCCAAGACAGCACAGGAGATTGAGTTATTGCCCGAACTGATTGCGCGATATGGTGATTTATGCAACGCTTGTGTGAATGTGACTGCCAATGAGATAGGTGTTTTAGATAATGCACTTATTGAAAAATGCGCTGATACGGTACAAGCTATCGCTAAACTGACACCCAGAGGTGAAGGGAATTTTAATTTCACTGTAAATTTTAACTGCGATGAGTTTATTCCTTATTTTCCAGCAAGCTATCATAGCGGCAAGACTGAGAAGGGTTTTGTTGTTGGTCTTGAAACTCCCGATTTGTTGGTGGAAACGTTGCAGTACATCCGTAAAGAGTCTCTCTTAGATGGTATGACTTATCAAAAAGACCAGCAGTTTATATTTGATGCCTTGAGCAAAGCCTTGCAGTACCATATCAACAATATCGATGGTTGTGTGCAGCAGCTTAATTCAGCATCAGATTGGCGTTATCTCGGCATAGACACCTCACCAGCGCCTTCTAAAGATTGTTATTCTATGGTTGATGTCTACAAACTGCTTGGCGTACCTTATTTTGGCGCTTCAGGTACAGTGGAGACCTCTGCTTTACTGACCAGAGTTTTTAAGTCAATCACAGGCATCGATATAGTCGGTTTCTCAGGATTGATGCTGGCGGTTACTGAAGACAAAGGATTGGCGCAAGCCACACTTGATAATGAGTTTGATATTCCTATGTTGTTGACCAACAGTGCCATCTGCGGTATCGGTCTTGATACAGTTCCTATTCCAGGTGATACACCCAAGGATAAGTTATGTGCCTTAATGCGAGATACAGGTACCATGGCATATCGGTTAAATAAACCACTGACCGTGAGAGTATTTCCTGTTCCAGAGCTTGATGCTGGTGATATTACTCAGTTTGAGAGTAGTGATTTGTGCAATTGTGCCGTATTAGCAGTGCCTTGATGGTAACACCTGCTATTTATCAGTGGCAGTCATTTTTATGTGATGAGTTTTTGTCGATAATTGCAGTTCTATAAGTGATCAATACATATTGCTCAACTTAAAAACGATAAAAAAGCCGTTCACTATAATAGCGAACGGCTTTTTTTATTCTTACTCAAACTTATAATGCGACAGTTACGCTAGTATTTCGATTAGCTCACCTTTAACCATGTGCGGGCTAACGAAATCAGTAATGCGTACGCTGACAAGCTTACCCAACATTTCATCCATTTGCTCAACATCGTATGGGAACATGACGGTTCGAGTGTTATCTGCTGTGCCAATTAAGCAATCAGGATGACGATTAGCGATTTGCTCAACCAATACGCGTGTCGTAGTACCGACCATTTCATGCGTTTTCGCTAGCGTTGAGTCAACAATGACTTTTTGAAATTCTGCCAAGCGTGCCTTTTTAGTGGTAAAGCTAACATCATCTGGTAACTCAGCCGCTGGCGTGCCTGGACGCTTAGAGTAGATAAAGCTATAAGAATGATCGAAATTCAATTCTTTTGCTAGATTTAAGGTGTCTTGGAAATCTTGATCTGTCTCGCCAGGGAAGCCAATGATAAAGTCACTCGACAAGTGAATGTCTGGGCGAATGGCTTTAAGCTTATTAATCTGATCGATATAAACGTCAATCGTATGATTACGTTTCATCGCAGCCAAGATAGCGTTTGAGCCACTCTGCACGGGTAGATGCAGGTGCGATACCAGCTCTGGCAACTGTGCATAAGCATCAATGATGTCATCAGTAAATTCTAGCGGATGGCTGGTGGTATAGCGAATACGCTCTACACCATCAACGTGCGAGACATAGTGTAATAGCTCAGCGAAACGGCAAATACTGCCGTCGTCTTTTTCACCGCGATAGCCGTTTACGTTTTGACCCAATAGATTAATTTCACGGATACCTTGAGCGGCAAGGCTGTCAATCTCAGCCAATACGTCATCAAGTGGACGTGACAGTTCTTCACCGCGAGTATAAGGTACTACGCAGAATGAGCAATACTTTGAGCAGCCCTCCATAATAGATACGAAGGCTTTATAGCCTTCTACTCTTGGCTCTGGCAAAAAGTCAAATTTTTCAATACTAGGGAATGACACATCAATCGTACCAATACGATTTTTTGGTGCGATTTCACGCTGTTCGTTTGACTGATCATAGAGATCTGGAAGGCGATGCAAGGTTTGCGGGCCAAATACCATGTCGACATAAGGCGCACGTTTTTGAATGTTGTCGCCTTCTTGAGAGGCCACACAGCCACCCACACCAATGACTAAGTCTGGGCGTTTTTCTTTTAGTTTGCGCCAGCGACCCAATTCTGAAAACACTTTCTCTTGTGCTTTTTCGCGAATAGAGCAGGTATTCATTAGTAACACATCGGCTTCATCGATATCGTGCGTGACTTCCATACCATGTGAGTCACCGAGGACGTCGAGCATTTTGTCAGAGTCATAGACATTCATCTGACAGCCTTGAGTGGTCACAAAGACCTTTTTCGTCACTGCTTTCTCGACGGGCGCTTGGGCTGAACTTGCTTCATTGAGTGCAGTGATAGCTGGCGCGTCAGCAGTTGTTTCAGTAACGGCAGCGTCATTGATGCGGGGGTTGAATACAGTAACACTCATAAGGATAAGTCCATGATTGACCAAAAATATAGCAAAGTCGATGATTAACAGGTGGCGTATTTTATCACAACCCTGTGCCAATGTGAAAAATTAGCACAAGCGATAAATTGTCAATACGGTAAATAATTCATAGCAGTATCAATTGTTTACTATTACTAATACTGCTAATCATAAAAATAGAAGCTCACTATCACTTTTATGTTACACCGTGCTGTCATATTTATTAACAAAAGGTAAAGGAGATAGTTGAAAGCACAATGAGTATAGTATGATGATTGATATACCCTTGGCGGTACTTAACGAACCGTTGTTCACATATTTGTAGAGATATCATAAAGAGAGTCAGTATGACAAAGTTGCGTGTTGCGCACAGTATCAAGGACGACGAGTCTATCAGTCAAAAGCACGCGTCAAAGCGAATTACAGTAGGTACGCTACGGATGAGCGCGTTGAGCGTGGTAACAGCAGTCAGTGCACTTGGTGTGTCACAAGTCGCTTGTGCAGAGTTGACGTGGGGCGATGAGGACAGCTACCAACAAGAAAGTAATTATCAGCAAGGTTACCAGCAAGACAACAGTATCGACTCATTTATGTCAGCTGCTATCGCCGCAGATCGCGGTGATGTGAGTGCGCTTTATAACTATGAACAGATGATGAGTGGCGGTCTGTTTGCGATGTATCCGGCTTATTGGCGTATGAATTTAGACCTTAATTCACAGAGTTCAGCGGCTGTTTCTCAGTTTGTACGTCAGTATCCAGACACGGTTATGGCTGAGAAATTGGTAGCTGATTTTGCGGAGTCCAAAGCAGGGTCAAACGATTATGCTTCGGTGAGACAAGTAGCCAACTTGATCACCAATGCAGATGCCAGTGAACGATGTGCAATTGCGCTTGGGTTCAATAATGGTGGTGACACCATGCGTGCTATGGCAGCCAAGTCTGATGTATGGCTAACCACCAAAAAGCAACCAGCATTGTGTGATCAGTTAGCGATGGAGATGAATAACAACGCGCTAATTAGTGATCAGGATCGTGCTGCTCGTCTCAAGCGTATGTTACGTAAAGGCAAGACAGGCGACATTATGGCGTTATCATCACGCCTTGGTACACCTATTGCTTATTCTGCGCTGAGCGAAATTCAGCTAAACCCTTCGTCTTTCTTTAGCCGCTTCGGTCGTGAGCCTGCTAGCCAAACCAATCAATACCTATATATGTATGCAATCGGCCGTATGGCTGATAAGTCTTATCGTGAAGCAGCGTTACAGTTAGACTTTGATATCAAACAAGACAATCAGCGCTCCGTCAGATTATTGAATGACGAAACCCGACGCTATGCTTACCGCACCCTTGGCGTACAGCGTATGAATCACAATACTGACGATGGCTTTAACGCTGAAGCAGTCGATTGGTTCCGCAATAGTTTGGATGATGACTTTAATTTTGAAGAAGCAGAAGACTACGCCATGGCGGCAATCCGCTTCAGTCGTTGGGATGATGTGGTAGAAGCCATCTCAAAAATGAATGGCGAAACACAAAGAGAAGCCCAGTGGCAGTATTGGCTGGCTCGTGCTTACGAGCAGTCAAGCGATAGCAGCAAGCGTAATACGTCTAAAAAAATGTATCAAAACCTAGCAAAAAGTAATGACTACTATGGACTGATGGCAAAAGATAAAATAGGCCAGCGTTTTGATGCTAGCCGTTTAGGTGGTAGTAATTTACCTAACGTGAGTACTGCTGATCGCGCGCGCGTCATGCAAGATGCCAACTTTGCTCGTGCGTTTGCGTTGTACAACTCTGATGCTAGCCGTGGTTATGCCAACCGCGAATGGAACTGGGCAGTTAAGCAAGCTCGTGACAATCGTGATGATAATTTGATTATTGCTGCTGCTCGTCAAGCCTATGATATGGGCTGGCTCGATCGAGCGATTTATGCGATTGATAATACCGATAGGGTGGATAGCTTAGCACTCTCGCATCCGATGCCGCATCAAAGTGCAGTCGTGCGTTATAGTGAGTCAGCAGGTATTGATCCAGCGTGGGCATATGGCATTATGCGTCAGGAAAGCCGTTTCGTATCCTCTGCGCGCTCAAACGTAGGCGCGAGTGGACTAATGCAAGTCATGCCTAATACCGCAAAATATATCGCTCGAAATCTAGGTGAGACTTATAGTGCGAGCCGTGCTAATAGCGGTGATACCAATATTCGCTATGGTACGTGGTATATGGGTGATATCTTGGGTAAGCTCAACTATCAGCCCGTATTGGCAACTGCAGGCTATAACGCTGGACCTAACAATGCCAAACGCTGGCAGCCAGTTTATGGTTCACTCGCCGCAGATCAGTATGTAGAATCGATTGCGTTTCCTGAGACACGCAACTATGTCAAACACGTGATGGAAAATGCCACTATTTATGGTAGTTTGTTAGGCCGTGGTCAGCCGATTAGCCAGCGTATGGGTACGATACCAACTGGATTTTAGCCACTGAATGTATATTCGATAAACCACTAATGATTTATTGTTAGTGGTTTATTTTTATCTGCTGGTTTGTTCTGCTAAGGTATTGCTTAGCTGGCTCAGGCAAGTTATACATCCGTTATTTTTCAGTACTTTACCAATATTTATCGAGCTTTCTGACGATGTCGTCAACGTTTACGTTTTTGCTATAGATTAAAAAAAACGTTTTGTTACCATTGCCTTAATGGAAAATCCTATTCTTCAGTCTTGTTCTTAGGTCAATGCGTGTTTTATGTATCGCGTCTAATGATTTAAGTTATAGCCTATGTCTTATCATTGCTAATTAACTGCCTTTAGTCCTATGATCAAAAAATATTCTAGTCTGTCTATGTCGCCAAAAACCAAATATTCGCTATTTAGTCGGATATGCTCACTATCGAACGCAGAGGCAAATACAAAGACAAACGTGAGTAATAAGGCTGTCAATTCTATGGTTCGATTGCGTGCA
This sequence comes from Psychrobacter sp. AOP7-C1-14, assembly GCF_052376135.1. Taxonomy (NCBI): domain Bacteria; kingdom Pseudomonadati; phylum Pseudomonadota; class Gammaproteobacteria; order Moraxellales; family Moraxellaceae; genus Psychrobacter; species Psychrobacter sp. AOP7-C1-14. Next base: position 7,921 of record NZ_JBQSVH010000009.1, read on the forward strand.
ACTTTGGCTAGTAACCACAGCTTAGGTAGCATTAAAGCAACGATGAGCTTCGGCGCTTTATTACTCATACAAGGTGTTGTTCTTTTGCCAGCACAGGCAGCTAGTACAGCTAAGAGTGGTCAGCGCGTATTAATGATTGAGATGACACCAGCATTATGTAGTATGCAGCCAACACGTGCCCGTATGCGTCAGTGTTTAGAAGGATATTCATTGACCGTATCTGGTCTGGATATGGGATATGGTGAACGCTGCGGCCGTGGTAGTGAGCCACGCCTTACACCACTACAATTAAAAGTCGTCAACCGCATCATGCCTGACACCACGGTACGTAGCCAAGCGTGGCAGCGCTATGGAGCCTGTAGTCCACTTAGTGCCAGCAGTTATTTTCGACAGATTACTAACTATGCAGGTGGATTAAAATTACCGAACGAGCTAAATACTGGCAACAGTTATACGGTTTCCAAATCAAGATTTATCAGTCAAATGACCCGTCTCAATAGTGGTATGTCTTCCAATAGTGTGGATCTTATTTGTCAAAATGGCAGCCGTCGTCAATCAATACTCACTGATATACATGTGTGTTATGAAGGTAATGACTTCGGTACTTGTCATGATGTTGTAGACAGCTGTGGTAGTCGATTTATCATTTCAGGTGGACGATAGTCTTTACTTGTCTGCTTAGACCTCTCTTTTAATATCATTTTCAATATCTTTTGTTTGTATCTAGCAGTATAGACTGCCTATTTTGACCGTTTTAGCTACGTATAACATGATCACAAGATGCTTTGTCTTTCACTTCTACAGCCCTTTAGCGCTTTATCTATAAGCGCTTAGCCTCTACAAAAATTCTTCCGTATAAAATGTAACAATATAATCCCTGACAGGTCTATGACTGTATCTAGACGGTCACTGCGATGAAGTGCTACACTAGCTCTCGGTTTATACATGCTGCTATGCGGCAAACAAGTCGATATCTAAAATGATAATCGTTCATTAGAATTATCTAATAATTAATTAGGGAGTATTCAATGTCAATGAAACAGCCTTTACGTGTTGCCGTCACTGGTGCCGCTGGTAATATCAGCTACGCGATGCTATTTCGTATTGCATCTGGCGAGATGCTAGGTAAAGATCAGCCAGTTATTTTGCAATTACTTGAAATTACGCCAGCTCTTGACGCCCTAAAGGGTGTGGTCATGGAACTAGAAGACTGTGCATTCCCATTGTTGGCTGGTATTGTCCAAACTGACGATGCTAATGTCGCATTTAAAGATATCGATTATGCTTTACTGGTTGGTGCACGTCCTCGTGGCCCAGGTATGGAGCGTAAAGATTTGCTAGAAGCCAACGCTGCGATCTTCTCAGCACAAGGTAAAGCATTGAACGAAGTCGCTAGCCGTGATGTAAAAGTATTGGTAGTTGGTAACCCTGCTAACACGAACGCACTTATCGCTCAGCGTAATGCACCAGATCTTGATCCACGCAACTTCACTGCAATGACTCGTCTTGATCACAACCGTGCTATGGCACAGTTGGCTGGTAAGACTGACAGCACTGTAAATGACGTGAAAAAAATGATCATCTGGGGTAACCACTCATCAACTCAGTATCCAGATCTAACCGCTTGTACTGTAAACGGTAAGCCTGCACTAGACTTAGTGGATCGTGACTGGTACGAAGCGACTTATATCCCAGAAGTACAACAGCGCGGTGCTGCGATCATTAAAGCTCGCGGTGCATCATCTGCTGCTTCTGCTGCCAACGCTGCTATTGCACACATGCGTACGTGGGCACTAGGTAGTGATGAGAATGATTGGGTATCGATGGGCGTTTACTCAAACGGCGAATACGGTATTGCTGAAGGTTTGATCTACTCATTCCCATGCACATGTACTAACGGCGACTGGTCTATCGTAGATGGCGTTGACGTATCATCAGATTTCTCTAAAGAGAAAATGGCTGCCACTGAGCAAGAGCTTAGTGAAGAGCGTGATGCAGTAGCACACCTGCTTCCATAAGTAGCTAATCTGCTAAAGCTGCTATATAAACAGCTTAGAAAAAGCCCTCTAGTATAGAGGGCTTTTTTGTACCTATGAGAAATAGGCAAATGAGAGCAGTCGAATTTACTCTATTAAATCGGTAAAAGTAGTTTACCGTTAATACAATTGATAACGTTAGATAAACGTTGATTAACAGCTATTAAAGTAAAGCTTGCTACAATAAATGTATCAATTTGAAGAATAAGCACGTTAAACAAGAAGTGCGATCATGTTCGTACTATTTAAGGAGAAAGATATGTTGGGTGAACCAGAATATACAATGAATGAGCTATTTGCACAACTGGGTCTAGATAATTCAGATGAAGCAATCAATGACTTTATTGAAAAAAATGCTTTGGCAAAAGAAGAAAAGCTTACAGAAGCTAATATTTGGACAGATAATCAACGCATGTTCTTGCAAGAAGAATGGCAAAAAGATGCAGCGTGGGTAGAAACTATCGATGAGTTAAACGTACGTCTACATCCTAGTGCATAAAGACTTATAACATTAGACAAAACCCCCGCGATACTAGTCCTATCGCGGGGGTTCTTATGTCTAGAAAATAACTAAATCTTAAATTTGCTTTTCATCTTAAATTTGCTTTTCGCGCCACTCAAGTAAATCAGCGACATCTTGATGAATGCCAGCTTTTAAGGCTTCTAATCCATCATAGCGACGTTCACCATGCAAAAAGTGTAAGAAACGTACTTGTAGGTTCAATCCGTATAAATCGGCTTGTAACTTTGGAAAATGAACTTCTAATCGCCAGTCACTACCTTTATCGACAGAGGGTCTTTTGCCAATATTAGCTGTGCCAAACAAACTATGCGCGCGCAACCCCGCAACACCTGCATGACCGTCAGTGGCAAGGGTAGTCAAGCCATCTGCTATTACATTGCCATCAGCGTCTAAGCTCACCACATCGACCGCAAAAATACCATGTAAGGCGGGCTTTATTCGTTGCAAATCGATATTTGCGGTAGGAAAATCTATCGTGCGACCTATCTGGTCACCGCGAACAACCACTCCTGTGATTGCATATGTACGACCAAGTAGCCTGTTAGCTGCCTGAAGCTCACCTGCCAATAGTAAATCGCGAACACGAGTAGAGCTAATGCGTGTAGCATTACTATTTATATCAGTAGTACAGTCATTAATTACGTTATGTTCGTCAATAATGCTGTTAGCATTGTCATCAGTGACCGTATGCAGATTGGTCACATGTAGCCCATAGTTACGCAAAAACTGACTGTCGCCAGTACGGTCATGACCGAAGCGGAAGTCATCGCCTAACACCAATGCTTTTACGTTCAGACGCTTGGCTAGTATATCGGCAAATGCTTGTGCTGATAGTGACCGAAACTCTGTATCAAAACCTGCTACGATCAATGTTTCAACACCATATTCTGCTAACAGTGCTTGCTTCTCTGCCAGATTAGTCAGACGTGCAGGTGCTTTGGCGGGTGCAAAAAACTCACGTGGCTGTGGCTCAAATATCATGACCGCTGCCCTCAAATTTTGGGTACGCGCAATCTCGCGAACTTGGGCTAGCATTGCCTGATGACCGAGGTGTACACCGTCAAAATTACCGATAGTGAGCACGCAAGATGCCAACTCTACTGGCACAGCGTCCGTAGATGAAGGGTTTGTTGACAAAATTAGTTGCTCAAGAAAATAGGTTTTCATAAGTTTTCAGCTATGATGAGACCAAATAAAAAACGAAAAACACGTCTATGCTTAAAATTGATGTGTCTAAAACCAGCCATTATAAAGTAAAATAGCCACACTAACATCCTATAGTCTACGTGTAATGCAAGTATGACGCATAGGAAGTCTATTCTTTATGACCAATGTTTTTAATAACAATCCTAACGACGATGGAGATCTTATGACTGATGCTGCCTTGAACACTATACCAAATGAATTATCAACATATCAGCTTACTGATCAGTTCGTTGTACAGCGTGCGAGTAAAGAAGATTTGGCAGAAGTCTTAGATATTTATAATCAAAGCATACCGGGTAAGCAAGCAACAGCCAATCTTGCACTGGTTACGGTAGAGGAGCGTGCTGCTTGGTTTAACGAGCATCTAGATAGCGCAACCAGACCAATATATGTGGTCAAAGCATTACAATCAAATGATGCAAATCAAGCAAAGCTGCCAGTAGTTGCATGGGGCAGTTTTAGTGATTTATATGCGCGTACGGCCTATCATATCAGTACCGAGATTAGTATTTATTTGAATCAAGACTATCAGGGCAAAGGATTGGGAAGTTTGCTGACCCATTGGATGTTGACGCAAGCACCAAGCTTGGGTATTCGAAACATCATCGCACTAGTTTTTGCTCATAATCAGCCAAGTTTAGGATTGTTTCGTAAGCTTGGCTTTGAGCAATGGGGTTATATGCCAGAAGTTTGCGATATGGAAGGGTTTATCGCTGATGTTGTGATGCTTGGTAAAACAGTGACATCAGATGAAATCTTAGATGAGGCATCTGATACGCTTTAACCTAAAATCTTCCATTGACCTTCTATCTTCTGTAGCTGGTAGGTCAGTGGTGCAGGTTCGCTCTGTCCTTTTAGCATTAGCTCGCCAGTAATGGTGGCACGAGTTTTGTCATCATTATACTTGGTATCAGTAATCGTAACGCCATCTACCGTTTGCTGAAATGCAGCCTGAGTATTGGCAAGCTCTTCTTCAAAGTTTGCCATATCTACTTGATAATATGACGCTGCATCTTTTACGTCTCCATAATATAAGCTGTTTAATGCTTGCTTAACAGTATCCTCTGGTGTACCTGCTTGAGTAGGGTTGGTTACTAAGCTTTTTTGTTCGGCGGGGGCAGTTACTGGATTAATATTGTCACTATTAATTGCTATCTCATCTTCAGCGTCATCTGTAATTTCTTCTGTTTCGCTATCACTGTCAGCGACCTCTGTCTGGTCAGTTGTCTCGTTGTCTAATGTGACATCTTCTGAGGTATCAACGGTCTCCGCCATATCTTCACTATCAGTAACAGTTTCAGCCGACTCATTATTGCTACAGCCACTAATAAGTAGTCCAGTGCTTAACACACCAGTGGCTAGCAGAATTGGTAAGCGCTGGAAGATTGGCTGTTTCGTTGTCATATTAAAACCTCAGACTTTATGTATTTATTAGTGATCTATTATGACAATGATCAGCAGCGAGCATTGTCATTTCTCATAACAGGCTTGTTTTGGTTTCGTAAGCCCATTATGAATTTTCTTATCATTTAGACTAACCGTGTTTTAGCTGGCGCGGGCGAAAACCAGTGGCTAGCAATACCACACCATACACTAGTGCTCCGATGGCACACATAATAATTAGCGCAACGATACGTTGCCACTGGGCATCGTCTGTAGGGAAATAAGGTAGCATAAAATAGAGTACGCCAACCATAGAGCCAGTCGAAATAGCAAACTGTACAAACAGCTTTTTCCAATGTGGGCCAAAACGGAAGATATTACGCTTATGCAAGAAGTAATATAGCAAGCCTGCGTTTACAAAAGCAGCACCAGTCGTAGCCAATGCCAAACCACCATGCAGCGGTATTTCTAAGAAGTAAAATATTCCGATAAAAATAACACTAAAGATCATATTGGCAATGACAGAAATGATGCCGATTTTTACGGGAGTTTTGGTATCTTGACGCGCAAAGAAAGCGGGAGCAAATATCTTAATCAGCATAAATCCTAAGATGCCACCTGCCATACTACGCAGAGCCAGTGAGCTCATCTGTGCATCACGTAAGGTGAATTCACCACGTAAAAACAGTGCTTGCATCAAGACATCTGCCAGTACAAACAGCGCAGCCGAAGCAGGTATACCGACTAAGATAATAAGGCGTGCTGCCCAGTCGATGGTTTTTTTGAAATTGACATCGTCTTTTTGAGCTTCACTTTTCGACAAACTAGGTAAAATAACTGTACCAATTGCCACCCCAATCAGCCCTAATGGCAGCTCGCTCATACGTTCAGCTGCATAAAGCCAAGAGACCGACCCACCGATCATCAATGAAGCAAACACAGTATTGAGTAAGAGGTTAATTTGGGTGACAGATACACCAAAGATAGCAGGTAACATCAATTTTAAAATTCGACGAACGCCTTCGTGCTGGAAATCAACCTTTGGTGCGACAAGCAGTTTTTGTTGCCAAAGCTGCGGTAGTTGTATCAAGAACTGTAGCAAACCTGCGATAGCCACGGCATATCCAAGCGTCATAATGGGCGTATCAAACATCGGTGCGAAAATCAGCGCACCACCAATCATACACAGATTCAATAGCACCGGTGCAAAGGCAGGTGCAGCAAAACGGCCATAGCTTTGCAAAATACCACTCGCAAAAGCTGTCATAGAAATAAATAGTAAGTACGGAAAGGTAAGGCGTAGCAGCTCAGCGGTAATGGCAAATTTATCAGGTTGATCGGCAAACCCAGGGGCAAACAATGTTACTACCCAAGGTGCAATTAGGATGACAACCACGGTAAGCATCGATAACACTAGCAACAATGCGCCCGAGGTACGACTGACCAAAATCTGAACTTGTTGTAAGCTGTACTTTTCTTTGTATTCGGACAGTACAGGCACGAATGCTTGGCTAAACGCACCTTCCGCAAACAGTCTTCGTAAAAAGTTTGGGATTTTGAAGGCGACCAAGAAGGCATCCATCAGACCACCTGCACCAAAAACCCCTAGCAATACAACATCACGTATCAAACCTAAAATACGCGATAACATGGTCATACTGCTGACCACCATGGTTGAACGAAATAACCGACTTTTTGCCATGAGAACCTATCTTGCCAAGTTGTATATTGAATTATGTGCTGGTGTAATGTGGATGAAAAACTGACGAATTATATCACTTTCATAATTGAGATAAATGGATTGAGTGTGGAAATCATTTATGCGACGGTGTATCGTTTTTTGTTGAATCAGAAACTAACTGGCGCAATCTTGCCCATTCAAAGTAATCACCAGGGTCAGTCTTACGCCCAGGCGCGATATCACTGTGGCCAGTCAAGTGGCGACGTGTTTTAGGATAAGCTTCATAGATAGCACTGACGACTTGTGCGAGCCTGTCATATTGCATGTCAGTGAAAGGCGTAAAATCCGACCCTTCAAGCTCGATGCCAATGCTATAATCATTACATTCAGGTCGGCCTAAGTAGCTAGACCGCCCAGCATGCCAAGCCCGTTCGTTGAAATTGACAAACTGAGTGATAGCGCCATCACGTTCGATTAACAGGTGCGCTGATACTTCTGCGCCCTTGATTGTTTGAAAATAAGGGTGAGCATCCCAGTCTAATTGATTGGTAAATAATGCTTTCACATAGTGTGTGCCATTAGTGTCGCAGGCACCAAACTCATTCGGTGGTAGGCTAATGTTATGTACAACGATGGCGTCAAGGCTCAAACCTGTTGGTCTTACATTATAATTGGGTGAGGCTAGCCAAGTGGCTGCTGATAGCAGTCCATCTTTGATGGTCATTGGCGACGTGGATGATGAGTTTGGTGATGATGCAGTCATAACACTCTCTTTTTATACTAGTATTGATAATGATGTGATAGGCAATCTATCTAAGTAGCTAAACGATAGCGGGCGATGTATTTGGTTTTTTGACCCAGAAACTTTAATAACGCTGATAGCGTATGAACAATAACGTGCGAGATTCTACCTCATGTCTATAAAACTGATGTCCATACCTATCGATTGTACGCTAATGACCATTGGCCTGCGAGCAAGCCTACCGTTAGCAGTAGCAGGAATATTACTTTCGGCGCAAGCGCAGGCATTTTTACCAACGCCATTGTCCGTTCTTGAAACAGAGGCACTGTCACCTGACGCATCTAGCATAGCACCGATTTATTCTGATTCAGACGTATTGGCTGAGCCCAAAGATATTAATAGCACTGAACCTAGTATTCAAAATAGTACTTTATCGGATTTAAGTGTGGCTACAGGCCAGTTGCTATCGACATGGCGGCAACAAGTAAAAGCAGACAATTTGGCACAGCATACAACATGGCGACGCTTATTGTATTTTTACGATGATAAAAACAGTGTATTTGGTAAAAAGCAAACCGAGAGTTTGGTCGATGACCCGAGCTTTTTTTTGAGTAAGAATGGTCAACGAGATTCAGGTGTAGAATTAGATGCGATGCTCGTAGCACTTGCGCAAGAGTTAGCGTCATCATCAGCAACTGATAACAACCAAGTTAAAACTGATAATAATAATTCTGTCTTATGTCGTTTTCCAGCGCGAGTGGCATGGTTGACAGAGGTGCTAGCGATCGATGCTGCAAGTCTATCAGCTGAGTGTCCTGAGTTAGATGAATGGATGTCGACACTGGCGCCTGAGCAGCTATCTATTATGTTTGCGCAGGAGTATTTGGACAATCCACTCTCGGCGTTTGCTCATACGTTGCTACGCATTGACTCAAAAGCGAGCATCGCCGATCCAAATCAAATCGATAAGGCTTATGCGCTGAACTATACGGTAGACGGTGATCCAAACGACAGTTTTCCAGTCTATGCTACCAAGTCAATGATTGGTAGCTACGATAGTGCTATCGAGATTGATTCTTATCCAGAGATGCTAGCGAAATATCTGCAAGGTGATGAACGTGACGCGTGGACATATCAGTTGAGTTTGACGCCAGCGGAAGTTCAGCAGATTATGCGCCACGTTTGGGAAACCAAAGCGTTAAAGATGCCGTATTACTTTACCACGGACAACTGTGCTTCCGAGATTTTGCGCCTTATTGATGTGGTTCGTCCGCAGCAAAACTTATTGAGCCACTTGTCTTATGCCGTCGTACCTTTTGATGTGATTCAGCTACTAAATGATGAGCAGTTGCTGGCAAGTACCACTTATACACCTGCTGATAATACTTTACGTCAAGCTCAGCTCAATGAGAAAAAACAACAGTACGCGCAGTTGGGCTATCATAATAGAGCTAAACAAACCGTGAATGAGATCAAGTCTGCGCAGCTTAACCCTGTATCGAGCATGTCAGGTGATGGGCAAACGCTACTTAAGCGTCAAATCGACGTATCCGATAATAATCCGATAGACAGGCATCCGCTACAGTTGGGCACGATAGCTATAGGGCAGCGTGGGGACAATGACTATATGGATATTGGGTTTCGAGCGGGCTTTCATGATACGCTTGACCATGCTTCAGGATACCCACAGTTTTTTAACTTGGAAGGGCTAGCGGCAACATTGCGACTGTATGATACGGATGACAATAAACCTCATCAGCCAGACAGTGTGGTCTTGCAAAACGTTACCTTAATTCGTGGCCGCTCTTTTAACCCTATTAATACTGCCAAAAAGGGCAACACTTGGGGCGCTAGTATCGAGGCAACACGAGTAAATGATGGCTCGCAAAAAACAGGTACGGATCATCTGGTCGGTAGTATCGGTTACGAGAAAGGCTGGTCATGGGCATTTGGTACGCCAGCTGCAGGTACTGGTGAGATGCCGCCGCAACTGTGCTATACATTTTTGGCAGGTACGGGGCAAGTAGGACGTGGTATCAATAAAGGTTTTCGTCTAGGCGCAGGTATCAATGCGGGCTGCCGTTATCAGATTAACAATCAGTTACGCGCACAAGCTGAATTGCAATTGCCATATTGGTATCATGGCAGCAGCGATGAATCCAACGTTCGTGGCCATTATTGGCAACCAATATCAAGCCTAGGACTGCAATACGATATTGATAAAAAGCAAGCATTACGTATTAATGCTAATTATGAATGGCAAGAACGTATCGATGCCAATGATGATATACAGCTATCGTACAGACGGTATTTTTAGACCTTGGTTTAGCCACTGATTTAGGCATTAATTTAAACAAAATGGCTTCTAAGCGCTGTAATAGTTATACAAAGGGAAAGGTGCTTTATGAGTACGCAAAACTTACTAATTATCGGTCAAGGTGATATCGGCCTGCCAGTGACCAACAAACTTGCGCAAGATGGCTATTGTGTGACTGGGCTTGCTCGTAGTGAGCGCCACCATTATGATTTAGTAGATAGCGCAGATTTTTTGCAGACTGATGCGTTGACGCTGACGACTGAGCAACTGCAAGAGTTTACTCATATTGCGATTATCGTCACCCCTGACGAGTATTCAACCACCGGTTATCACGACAGTTATCTAGCGATTAGTCAGCATTTGGCAACGCTTGCTCCACAGCTCGCTAAAATTGAGCGTGTGGTATTCGTCTCTTCTACTGGTGTCTATGGTCAGGACAATGGCGAATGGATTGATGTGCATACTGTACCTGTCACGCCTGCGCGTGAAGCCTCGAAGGTCATATTGCAAGCAGAACAAGCGCTGCAACAAGGCTTTGGTGATAAAGCAGTGGTCATCCGTCCTAGTGGTATCTATGGGCGTGAGCGCTTAATGCGACTACGTAAGGCTCGTGAGCCGAATAAAGATCCAGTGCCAGCTGAGCATTGGAGCAACCGTATTATGGATTGCGACTTGGTCAATATCATCACTAAAGTTTTGACCATAGAGACACCAAAGTCTGTCTATCTAGCGACGGACTATCGACCTGTTACTACGTTTGAGCTAGGGGTTTGGCTCAGTGAGCAGGTTGGCGAGACACCTCCTACTATTGATAATACAAAAACTTCAGTGACAGGAAAACGCTTGCACAGCAACATTCCGTTAGCTTGGCTTGATTATGCTGATTGGCAGACAGGCTACCGAGATATTTTAAATCATCAAGAGTAAGCCTTTAGAGTTAAGCCCTAGAGAGGAAAATAGCCCTTGATGTAATCGTTTTTATTTGTTTCGTATTTTATAGTTTATGGAGATTTCATGTCCCAGCCTTCTACTTCTGACGACCGTTTGTCTCATGCTAATCTGGCAACAGAAGGCGGGCAGCTAGCAGAAGGTAACGTCCAAAAAAAGGCTGAGCAATCGTCTATATTAGCTGATTCGCAGCAACCTGCGATCGTACATCCTAACTTTGATCCCAAACAACATCCTCTTGATCCTGCCAGACCATTGAGTGATATTCCTGAGCCTGCTCGTCGCCTGAATGGTCAACTGCGCAAGCTTTATGGCAACTCGACTCGATTCTATCAGCCCAATGCAGACAGCTTATCGAAATGGTCACTAATTGCCTCAGAAGCACTGGCTGAGCATTTATCATTGCTGAATGCGGCACAGCTTATCGAATTACCTGATAGCTTTTATCAGAATCATAGTGAGCAGCCATTATTGCCAGCATTGTCAGATATGACATTATTAGATATGTCAGATATTCAGCAGGCGATTCGTGCTTATCCAAAACTGAACCGTTATGGGTTTTTGCCTACTGATAGTTCTACAGTAGTTGAATCAGCTAGAGACTCAGATAATGACTCAAATCATGACAACAGGGCTGAAAATTCTTCCGTATCTATGCGCGCATTGACCAAACGTTATAATCCTGATGAGCTACTTAACAGTCTGTATGCTGACGATTGGCAAGTGATATTGCAACCGCAGCAGTTTGAGACAGGCGAGGGCAGCTTGGCAACGGATATCATGGCATGTAGCGTGGCTGTCCATGCGCTAAAGCAATGTAGTACCCGTAAGAGTATCAATCATAGTTATAGCGCCGCAGAAATATGTCAGCATATGCGTAGCTACTTGCTCAGTCAGATCGTTTGTGAGCCGTCACAGCGTCACGCATATCGTCAGATTCGACTGTTTGCTGGTCATATTATTGTTGCCGCTTATCATTTGGGCTGGGAGATACAAGTACGAGCAGATGGACAAAGCTATTTTAATATCTCGTCGCGTAGTGGTTTGTTGACTCGCTATGCCAATATGCAGGATTATGAGATCAATGGTTGGTCAAGTTGATCAATAATGCGTACAATAATGCAAATTTTTTGCCCCCTCTTTTTGCTGATAGGAATGTCATAATGTCTCATGTAACACGCCCTCAAGACCCTACATTTTCATCTCATCAATTTATTCAACTGGCTCTAGACAACCAAGTTCTCAAGTTCGGTGAGTTTGTCCTAAAGTCTGGTCGTATTAGTCCATACTTTTTTAATGCAGGCTTGCTTGCGACTGGTGAGATGTTGTCGTTACTAGCACGTGGTTATGCAGATGCCTTAGCTGAACAAATGGGTGCAAATAATGGCGATAATGAGCAAGAGCTAGTCATCTTTGGTGCGGCTTATAAAGGTATTCCTTTTGTCGCAGCGACAGCGCAAGCGTTATGGTTACACCATGGCATCAATGCTAAATGGGGCTACAACCGTAAAGAAGCCAAAACTCACGGCGAAGGTGGAAATCTAGTAGGTGCTGACGTAACTGGCAAGGCCGTTTGGGTGCTTGATGACGTCATCACAGCAGGTACAGCCATGCGCGAAGTGGTCGAGATTTTAGAGCAAGCAGGCGCAAGCGTTGCTGGTATTATCGTCGCACTCGATCGTAAAGAAAAAGGTCAAGCCGAGCACTCTGCTATTCAAGAGCTTGCCGCAACACTAGAAGTGCCAGTTCGTGCATTGGTCGATATCGACGATTTGATCAGTTATTTGGCCGACGACAATAGCCAATATAAAGACGCGACCCAGTTAGCCAAAATGCAACACTACCGTGAGCAGTACGGCGTATAGTTGGGCACTGAGTTCGTTTCATATTAACAATATAACGTAAGTGAGTCTTATCATGAGCCAACAAAAACAAGAGAAATCGCTAAAAATACTCGTTATTATGGATCCTATCGAGCGAGTCAATTATAAAAAAGACACCAGCCTCGCTATGATGTGGGCCGCTCAAGATCGTGGACATCAGCTTGGTTATTGTCAGATTCATGACTTGTGGTTGGACCGTGGTCAGTTGATGGTTGATACGCAGCCGCTTACAGTGAAGCGTGATCCTGCAGATTTCTATACATTGGGTGATAAAAGCACAGGACCAGTCGGCGATTATGACGTGATCTTGATGCGTAAAGATCCGCCGTTTGATATGCGCTTTATCTACGCCACTTATATGCTTGATCATGCCAAAGCAGCAGGCGTACTCGTGGTCAATGATCCACAAGCAATTCGCGACTGTAATGAGAAGCTATTTGCAACGTGGTTTAGCGATTATATGAGCCCAACGATTGTGACTAGTAAACAAGCACATATTCGTAAATTCATCGCTGAACAGCAGGACGTCATCGTCAAGCCACTAGATGGTATGGGCGGCACTGGTATTTTCCGTTTGACTGCTGATAGCCCAAATATTGGGGTGACGTTAGAGATACTGACTGAGCTTGAGACTTTACCCATCATGGCGCAGCGTTATCTGCCAGAGATTAAAGAGGGCGATAAACGCGTGTTAATCGTCGATGGAGTCGTAGTAGATTATAGTTTGGCCCGTATTCCAACGAAAGGCGAGACCCGTGGTAATCTAGCAGCTGGTGGTAATGGTGTTGCTATGCCATTGACTGGTATCGAACGCCAAGTAGCAGAATTTGTGGCACCAATCGTTAAAGAAAAAGGCCTAATGTTTGTTGGTCTAGACTTGATCGGTGGGCGTATCACGGAGATTAACGTCACTAGCCCAACGTGTGTACGTGAGATTGATGATCAATGCGGTACAGATATCGCAACCGACTTTATCATGGCGATTGAGAATAAAGTTAAGGCATAGTTTTATCTATACTAAGGAAGCTTTTGACTACGTAAAGCTGGTATTGTTAGTCATTAATTTCTCTTATCGTTTATTAGCATTACACGGCGCCAAGCCTTGAGCAGTCATGGCTTGGACTTTTGTTGTTTTTGCTGCATAAAGTACTGTATATAAGACAATAATTTCCTCTATACTATGCGGGCTTTGGCTAGGTCATTATTTTTTATAACCGGCATCGCAGCAGTGAGATAAACTCTTCATATAAATAAAGTAAAGACAGGCAGGCGTTCATGAAAACACCGCATATATTGATGATGGCAGCTGGTACGGGCGGGCATGTTTTTCCAGCGCTTGCAGTGAGCGACGAGCTGACCCAACGCGGTGCGGTGATTCACTGGTTGGGGACGCCAAATGGGATGGAAAACGGTTTGGTTGAACCGACAGGCTATCCCTTCCATGCTATTAATATGCAAGGGCTGCGTGGCAAAGGCGTTGGTCGACTACTAAAGCTGCCTGTCACTCTGTTGTCAGCGACGATGGCTGCCGTAAAAGTGATTCGTAGTAATCAGATTGATGTGGTCGTTGGGTTTGGTGGTTACGTCACTGCACCTGGTGGTATTGCTGCGCGTATGACTAATACGCCATTGATTATTCATGAGCAAAATGCCATCGCTGGTATGAGCAATCGCTATTTATCTAAGCTGTCGACCAAGACATTACAAGCATTTGAAAATACCTTTGCTAATAGTCAGCAAGATGCCAAGCTTGAGACAGTAGGCAATCCTGTGCGTAATGCCATCACTGGTGTCACAGATCCAACCATACGCTACGAATTAAATAACAGTTCACCGCTTAAACTGTTGGTAGTAGGCGGTTCACTTGGCGCTCAGGTATTAAATGATACAGTACCAAAAGCACTAGCATTGCTAGGTCAGCCATTTGAAGTGCTTCACCAGTGTGGACGCAACAATGAATCAGCCACGCAAGCGGCTTATAGCGAACAAGACCTAAACAATCATCAGTTTACTGTGCAGCCATTTATTGATGATATGGCTGCAGCTTATAACTGGGCGGATATCATCGTTTGCCGCGCAGGTGCATTGACAGTGACTGAAATTCAAAACGTCGGAATAGCCGCTGTCTTTGTACCACTACCGCATGCAGTTGATGATCATCAGACGGCTAATGCGCGCACGCTGACCTCGCATGATGCTGCAATTTTGTTGCCGCAGTCAGAGCTAACTGCCAAAAGCCTGAGTGATGAGCTTGGCGCACTCAATCGAGAGAAGTGCTTAACAATGGCTAAGAAAGGCCATGCATTGGCCAACCGTAGTGCGAGTAAGCAAGTTGCTGACATCATTTGGCAAGCGCTATAGTCTGTAACCTAGCCCCCTTATTTGAATTTACTAAATTTTATTGACCTTTAATAAAGAGAGACCCTTATGCCTACCTCTGCGAAAGCTTTACCTAAGCGTTTGATTGAAATACCAGAGATGCGCCGTATTCAGCATTTGCATTTCATCGGTATTGGTGGCTCAGGCATGTGCGGTATCGCTGAGGTGATGAATAATCAAGGTTATCAGGTCAGTGGCTCTGACATCGCAGAAAGCTTAGTGACCAAACGGTTACAGCAAATTGGCATTGAGATATCGATTGGCCATGACTCCAAAAACATCGCCAACGCTGATGTTATCGTTGTCTCATCAGCGATTGACCGTAGCAACCCTGAGGTAAAAGCAGCGCTTGAAGCTCGATTGCCAGTAGTACGCCGTGCCGATATGCTTGGTGAACTAATGCGCTATCGTCATGGTATTGCGGTTGCTGGCGCACATGGTAAAACGACGACGACCAGTTTGCTTACTACGATGATGGCAGAAGGGCAACTAGACCCTACCTATGTTATCGGTGGTAAATTAAATGCGTCAGGCAAAAATGCAGCATTAGGTAGCAGCCGCTTCTTGGTTGCAGAAGCTGATGAGTCTGATGCATCCTTCTTATCATTACATCCTATGGCGGCGATTGTGACTAACATCGACCAAGACCATATGGAAACCTATGAAAATAGCTTTGATAAATTAAAAGCCGCTTATATCCAGTTTCTACAAAACATGCCATTTTACGGTTTGGCAGTGGTCTGCGGTGATGACCCTGAACTATATGCAATGATTGATGATATCGGTCGTCCAGTATTGACCTTTGGTTTTGAGCCGTTCAATGATGTGCAAGCTGTTGATTTAGAGACTGAAGGTACCAAAACTCACTTTACAGTATTACGCCGTGACCGTGAACCATTGCGCCTGACGTTGAATATTCCTGGTACGCACAATGTCTATAACGCTCTTGCCGCCATCACTATGGCGACCGATGAAGGCGTTGACGATGCAGCAATTGAGCGTGCTTTGCAGAAGTTTGAAGGCGTGGGTCGTCGTTTTGAGCAACATGCCTCTGTTGATATCGATGATGGCAATGTCTTATTGATTGATGATTATGGTCATCATCCAAAAGAAGTCGATGCTACCATCAAAGCCGCTCGTCAAAGCTTCCCTGATCGTCGTTTAGTGATGCTATTTCAGCCGCATCGTTACAGCCGTACCCGTGATTGTTACGATGATTTTGTGGAAGTGCTATCGAGTGTTGATGAGCTATTATTATTAGATGTTTATTCAGCAGGCGAGAGTCCGATTACAGGTGCTGACACCAAGTCATTAGCGCGCAGTATTCGTTTGCGTGGTGAAGTTGAACCGACCATCGTTGATAAAGACAATCTAGCCCCTGTTATGCAGCGTTTGTTGAAAGCCAACGATATGCTAATCACCCAAGGTGCTGGTAATGTTGGGCAGATTGCTATCGATTTGGCCGCCAATAACCTTTATATTAAGTAAGCTAAAATTTAGGGACAAACCTCATGACAACTGATAATAAAGACAATAATAGCACTCAAAAGTCAGCTATCAATGATACATCTTTAGATGTGACAACTAATGCAGAAGACGCTAGTCAGTTTGGTAAAGTAGCGGTTGTTTATGGTGGTAGTAGCAATGAGCGCAGCGTATCTCTGGACAGTGGTGCAGCAGTATTGCAAGCGCTCCAAAACCAAGGCGTTGATGCGACTCACTTTGATCCAAAGCACCAGGACATTACTGATCTACGCGGATATGACCGTGTGTTTAATGTATTGCATGGTCGCGGCGGCGAAGATGGTCTGCTACAAGGCGTATTACAGTGGTTTGAGATACCGCAGACAGGATCAGGCATTCTAGCTTCTGCACTTGGTATGGACAAAGTACGTACCAAGCAGCTATGGCATGGTTGCGGTCTATCGACTGCACCGTTTTCATTGTTGACGGCTGATACCGACTGGCAGCAAGTGGTCAATATGTTAGGTCTACCACTTATCATTAAGCCAGTTCATGAAGGTTCAAGTATTGGTATGACCAAGGTCCATCATCTTGATGAGCTACCTGCTGCTTATGCAACTGCGGTGCAATGCGGCGATGCGGTGATGGCTGAGCGCTGGATCACAGGTCGTGAGTTTACGATCGTTATCATCGATGATGAAGCTTATCCTGTTATTCGCCTCGAACCAGCTGATATCACTAACTTCTATGATTTTGAAGCCAAATATAATCGTAATGATACCAGTTACTATATTCCATGTGGATTGAGTGCTGCTGATGAAAAGCATTTGCAAGATTTGAGTCTTGCGGCGTTTCGTGCAGTAGATGCAAAAGGATGGGGACGTGTCGATGCCATGCAAGATGAAGCGGGCAATTTTTGGTTGCTCGAAATTAATACCGTACCAGGTATGACCAGTCATAGTTTGGTTCCAATGGCAGCCAAAGCTCGGGGACTAGATTTTGACGCCCTATGTTGGCACATTTTGGCACAGACGTTATAGTCGCCATTTCAATCAAATTAAGCAAGTGATGATGTCTTTTTGTATCACTAGAGCTGCTATACCACAGCCTCATGTAAACTTGTGTAAATTCACTACCACTAATTAGTGTTTGACTATTGTTTAACCATAAAATACGTTAATATTGTAAAAATAGGCATGTTTTGACGATATTTGTGTTTTTTGATGGATACAGCTGTTAACTTATTCATAATTTAAGAAAAATGTTACGTTTAGATGAGCGTAATGGCTGTAGGTAAGCTGTATTTTTAATAAAATTTGATAATATATCGACTTAATAAGCTTCTGCCAAGAATACGCAGATTTATATCAATAAATAGCATGATCAGTTTTATGCAAATATAGGGACAAAGGTCGTTATGGCTCAAACTGTCAACGAGGTAACTGACTTGATGAGTGATAAAGACGGTCGCCCAAAATCTAAGCTCCAAATACCAGCAACGGTAAAGTATCTATTTATGGTACTGGTTTTAGGTTTGTTAGTGCTAATATTAATGATGGGCGGCAAAGCATTACGTGATGCACCGCCAGCAAATATTTATGTTAGTAATCAAGGTCTGTCTGTTGCTCAATATCGCTCATTGCAAGAAGTAATGGAACAACAGCAAGTAAGTAGCTTTTTTACCTCTGATTTGCAGGCATTGCGAGACATCACGATGGGTTTAGCTTGGGTAGATCAAGTAAGCATTTCTCGTGACTGGCAACGTGGTATTGTTATCAATGCACTACCCAAACAAGCGGTTGCTAATTTTGGTACAGAACGTTTGGTTGATGCAAAAGGTGCTGTGTTTGTTCCTGCTGATAGCAGAGATTTAATACAAGAGCAGTTTGCGACCTTACAAGGTGAGATGTCTCAAGCACCAGTCATTATGCAACAGATGCAACAAGTTAATGATTGGTATACACCACTTGGTATGCAGGTCGAAGATATCATTCTATCACCAAGAATGACCTGGCTGATTCGTTTTGACAATGGCCTGCGTGTGATTGTAGACAATGAGAATACAGCACAAAAACTATTGAATTTAAGCCAGCTGCTTGGCAATCAATTAAGTACGCGTCGAGATGAAATGCAGTCTGTAGATTTACGATATAAAAATGGTTTTACCATTGCTTGGAATACGACGCAAAGTGATGAATCAGAATAGCCTAAGTAGGAATAATGATTATAGATAATCGACAGCTGGGCTAAGACGGTTTATTTAGTTTAAATAAGATATGTACAACATCATAGCGTATTAGTGACGCTTTTTTTAATAATTTAATAGAAGAGCATCATTTGTTCTTCTGTTTAGCGATAATTTGTCTGGTACCATGAAAAATAATGAAAATCTGGTTGTTGTCCATCTAAGTGCCACGGCAGTATATGTCGTAATAGGCAATGTTGTATCTGCAAAAGACATTCGTATTTTAGGCGTAGGACAAGTTAAAAACAGTGATTTTTATCAGGGTCAGATAAAACACCGTGAACGTCTGCAAGGTGCTATAAAACAAGCCATTCAAGAAGCAGAAGATACGGCTAACTGCCGTGTGCATAGTGTTTGGTTAACACTTGCGACACCTGAGTTATCTAGCAAAAACAGTGCTGGAGAGGTCAAAGTAGAAGACGAAGTTGTACGTGCAAAAGACATGGTACAAGCATTGGCTAATGCAAAGTCGCGCGATTTATCATCTGATAATTACTTGATGCATTGTTGCCAGCAAGGTATCTATGTCGATGAGCAAGACTTTATGGTGGATGATGTCATCGAGATGATGGCACACAATATTACTGTGATGTACCACATGATGATGATGCCTGTTGCTAGCCGTCAAAATATCCAAAAACTATTACAAAGTTGTGACGTTGGCATTGATCATATCGTTTTTGATGCCGTAACCAGTGCTGAGTATAGTTTGATGACTGAGGAACGCCAGCAAGGTGTTTGCTTGGTAGATATTGGTGCTAGTACGACCAGTATTTGTGTGTATAAAGAGAATAAGTTGATTTTTACACATTGTATCGCGACAGGTAGTCATGAAGTGACGATGGATATTTCAGCGGATTTTGGTATTTCCATGATTGAAGCTGAAAAACTGAAAAAATCTCATGGTACAGCTGATGTCAATAGTGTCGATCCAAGCGCATTCTTTTTGTTCAAACCTCAAGGATCGGGTGACGAAATTAACATCGGTATTTATAATTTGGCACGTATCATCGAAGCTCGTTATGTTCAGATATTTACTGAAGTAGCACGTCAGTTACACGAGGCAGGATTGATAGGCTATATCGATAAAGGGATTGTGTTGACTGGTGGCGGTAGTACTATTAAAGGTATGATACCCTTTGCCAAAAAGCTACTAAAAATGCCTGTGGTATTGACCAACATCCATCCTGCTATCAGTGCTTATAATCATTTTGATAATGACGAGTCCTTTAAGCTACTCAATAGCCAAGTTAACGACCGTGCTTATCAAACGGCTTTTGGTACGTTGCTATATAGTCAGAGCGAGCAATTCCGCCGCAGTGAAAAAAGTGAACCTGAAGCCATTCAAAATAATCGAGTATCAGGCGTCTTTCGAAGTGCGGGCCAACGTTTTGCGAATGTTTTAAAGAAAATATTATAGACTTGTTTAATAAAGCACCCATACGCTATAGAATGCCTCTAAATTGGTTAAGCAAAAAACAAGGTAACATTTCGAATAAATTAGTTTCAAAAAAAACGTACTGAATGGTAATGACATATTATTGTCTACACTGAATGATTTTAGCCATACCCTGTTTTATTTAAATACATTTATATATAGTATGTCGATAGCGCGCCACATGAGTGCGTTACTATGCTTCGACTTATACGCTATCTGCAACTGGAGAATCTTTTTTATGTCAAAATACACCATGCCAGATGATAATCAGCTTCAAAATAATGGCCAAGCAAGCTTCACTGTATTCGGTGTTGGTGGCGGCGGCGGTAATGCAGTTGAACATATGGTACAACAAGGCATCAGAGGTGTAACGTTCGTTTGTGCCAATACCGATAAACAAGCGCTAGATCGTCTTACTGCACCGCATAAGCTGCAACTGGGTGCAAAAACGAACCGCGGTCTAGGGGCAGGGGCAAATCCAGAAGTTGGTCGTGAAGCAGCAGAAAGCGAAGAAGAAGCGATTCGCGCATTGCTTGATCACTCAGATATGGTGTTTATCACTGCTGGTATGGGTGGCGGTACGGGTACTGGTGCAGCACCAGTTGTTGCTCGTATTGCAAAAGAAATGGAAGTACTGACAGTTGCTGTTGTAACGACGCCATTTAAATTCGAAGGTGGTAAGCGTATCAAAGCTGCTAAAGCAGGTATCGAGCAGCTAACTAACTTTGTCGATTCGATCATCACGATTCCAAATGATAAGTTGATGAGTGTATACGGCAATATCTCTATGCAAGATGCCTTTAAAAAAGCGGATGATGTACTGTTGCATGCCGTTCAAGGTATTGCTGAAACCATCGCTAGCGAGGGTATGATTAATATTGACTTTAACGATATCCGTACTGCAATGACTGCTAAAGGTCATGCGATGATGGGTATTGGTCGTGCTAGCGGTGATGATCGTGCGCGCCAAGCAACTGAAAAAGCCATTAGATCACCATTGCTTGACGATTTGCGTTTAGAGAACGCAAAAGGTCTACTGGTTAATGTGATCTCTTCAGAGTCATTATCACTAGATGAGATGAGCAAAATCAGTGCAATAGTAGAAGAAATTACTGATATTGATGACGCTCACATTTTCTACGGTTCTGTTATCGATGAAAAAATGGGCGATGACTTACATGTGACAGTCATTGCAACTGGTCTAACGTTGGACGAAAACGCAGGTCAAGAGCCAGAAGTAGCAGAGCAGGCAGTGCCTTCTGTTAATAGCACGCAACCTGTCGATCCTAACGTACATACCAGCGCTTTAAACAGTCAAAAGCAGTCACAAGCTCAGCAGTACCAAGATAGCGTTGTACGTCCTAGCGCAAGGGCACCTCAGGAGCAACCTAAGACTAAAACAAACAGTATCCAAGACTATTTGAAGCGTCAACAAAATAAATAGTATTTTTGGCTCATTGTAAGTGAGAAAAAGCCAGCGTTTGTACGCTGGCTTTTTTGTGTTTAAAGAAAGTTAGATCGTTTTCGATAAAAAAATTGTGACTACCTTCCATATAGTTTGAGGATTTATGACTGTTGAACTTGGTATAAGGCTTACTGATTTATGGCATTAGGAAGGTCATGCAAAGTAAGAATTAACTACAGAGTATTGACGATAAGTGTTATCAATCAAGGAGATAAGGAAATTAACGCTTTTTATATATAGCGAATGAGGGGTAGGTAATGGTACACTATGTCAATTGTAACAAAATATGTGAGAAGACAACCATGAACCAAAGAACCATAAAAACAGCAATTGCCGTTACGGGTACTGGTCTACATAGTGGTCAGCCTGTTGACTTGGAGTTCCATCCACAGCCGATTGACACTGGTATTGTTTTCGAGCGCTCAGACATAAAGGGTAGTCAACCAATCCCAGCGAGTGCGTTTTTAGTACAAGATACTATGATGTCATCGAACTTAGTATTTGGTGGTACGCGGGTAGGAACGGTCGAGCATTTGCTTAGCGCCATCGCCGGTCTAGGTGTAGACAACCTATTGATTCGGGTCTCTGCCTCAGAGATACCGATCATGGATGGTAGTGCTGCGCCTTTTGTTGCGCTTTTACTTGACGCAGGATTTTGTGAGCAAGAAGCAGCTAAAAAATTCATTAAAATTATACGTCCAGTACGAGTAAAACTGGAAGATAAATGGGCGGAGCTGCGTCCTTATGATGGCTATGAATTAAATTTCGAAATCGATTTCAATCATCCTGCTTTTGATAAAAACTTTCAACATGCACAATTGAAGTTCTCTACACAGAACTTCATCGAGCAGTTGAGCACTGCTCGTACTTTTGGATTTTTACGTGATATAGAAGCGCTACGTCAAAACAACCTAGCATTGGGCGGTAGTATGGAAAACGCTATTGTTATTGATGATGACAATATACTCAATGTAGAAGGCTTACGTTTTAATGATGAGTTTGTCCGTCACAAAATCTTAGATGCCTTAGGAGACTTGCATCTGATTGGCTACCCAATTTTAGGTCGTTTTAATGCCTATAAGTCTGGTCATGCTCTAAATAATTTATTAGTACGTGAAATACTATCTGACGAAGATAACTTTGAAATTGTAACTTTTGATGACAATGTAATCTGTCCTATCGAGTATTTATCGCTTAGTAATTTAGCTATCGAAGGATAAATACAGGAATATACACGAATTATCGAAACATTTACGCAATATTACATAGTTAGGCTATAATTACATTTATATAATATTTTATATTCTGGATATATTACCTATATTGTTTTATGTTTTTATCGTTAAGGCACATAGTACAAAAGCTGTAGATATTTTTTAAATCCTTCGTTAGTTGTATCTGTATTATAGATATAACTAACGAAGGATTTTTTTTGGCTGATACATTACAAAAAACCATTTATATCAATGCCATTATCTGTTCTTATTTACATAACTTTACACTTAGCAGTAGGTATTTTTTAGTTATTCATTAGGCGCAAAAGGGCTTTTTTGAGATTTTCGTCAGTGGTGACATGCTCTGCGGCCTGTGATATAGTCCGTTTTGTGTTTTGGCTAAGCGCCTGATTTTCATTGGCTTTACGAGAGTTAGGCAATTGCAGCGATGCTACTGACGATGGCTTAGATAGATAATTATCAGCAGAGCTTTTAGCCACAACGACGCGAATTTGCCTGAGTTGTTTAAATGTAATTGACTGCTCTGTTAGTATTTGCAAATACGAGCTATGTAAATAGCGAATATGATTTGCTGCTGTCATTGAGCTAACACTTAATATCAATTGCTCAGGTGTTAAGCCGACAACCCAACAGGTATTGAGGATCTCTTCAGGTAGACAGTCTACCAATAGCTCTTTTATCTCGTTGGTTGCTTTTATATATAGCCGCATGTTGTTAGCAAGGGTCTGAGGTAGCGCACTACCAGCAAATGCTTGATGATCTATCAGCTGGGCAAGCCGATTAGGTTGTTTTTTTGACATCGTAAGTACTCATCTAATGGGTGACAAACTCGATACTCATAACAGACATGCCAAAAGCAACATATAGCAGATGGCTTATAAGATAGTTGACTAGGTGGAAGGTGCTACTGGCACTAGTCACTATTTGAAAAAAATGAACCGTTGTAATAGGGATTTTATCACGTCTATTTGACGATTATATCCTCTAAATTAATTGATGCTTCGTTACGGATGACGAGCAGACTTGTATTAACAATAGGTAGTAAATTTATGAAACAAGCTTTATTAATTTTGTCAGTATTGGGGATGGGTATTGCACAGACGAGTGGTGCTGCCGAGACAACCTTTCAACCAAATAATACCTTGAGTCATACCATCACAAATATTTCTACTACTGCGAACTATGGTTCCAGCCGTAATATCTATAGCACTAATAATGGTGCACATGTATTTAGTAATGATGAAATCAGTCAGGCCATCGATAATTTGAGTGCTCATGCTAAGCAAAAAGAAAATCAGCTAGCTTCACTGACTAGCCGTTTGTCTTATGA
Organism: Psychrobacter sp. AOP7-C1-14; assembly: GCF_052376135.1. Classification (NCBI taxonomy): domain Bacteria; kingdom Pseudomonadati; phylum Pseudomonadota; class Gammaproteobacteria; order Moraxellales; family Moraxellaceae; genus Psychrobacter; species Psychrobacter sp. AOP7-C1-14. The sequence goes on from NZ_JBQSVH010000009.1 coordinate 32,196, forward strand.
GCAGCGCCAACAGCAAGCTAGCCGTGTACCTGACCGTAACTCTGCTCCTGCTATTGCAGCAGCAAATGCGTCTCGTGTAGCGCTATCTAGAAGCTCTGGTTACTGTGCTCGCTATGTACGTAAAGCATTGCAGTCAGCTGGCTACGAATTTACGCCTAATCCGTCCGCTTATCAGTATGCTTCTCGTGGTACGCTCGCCAAAGCTGGCTTCACCAAGATTAGCAACGACATGGAACCACAAGTTGGCGACGTTGTAGTCTATAACCGTACTTCAGGCCGTCCACATGGTCATATCCAGATTTTTGATGGTAACGACTGGGTATCTGATTTCCGTCAAAATAGCATTAGCCCATATAGCGGTACGTACAGCTATACAACATGGCGTGATTCGAAATATGTTGATGATGCGTCAGACCGTGGTATTTACCTTGCAATGGCTGATAAATAAGCATCAGTTAAACACAGTTAAAGTTTTCTCCAAGCTCAGTAATGCTCCTTATGACATTGCTGGGTTTTTTTTGTGCTTAAAATGTGATGTCTAAGTGAGTACAGCTCATGTAACCGAATTAAAGCTCAAAATTTGGCCAATAGTCGCGATTGTGAAAGTCAGGCGGGGAGGCATGGCTGGTGGCGAAGTATAAATCAGTTTCGCCAAACCATAAGATGACACAAGGATGTATTTGTTCGATCATTATGTTTGCAACAGCGTATTGTTGATTCGGCAGTTGAGTTATAGGCAGGCTAAAGCTGCGCTCATAACGAAAAGCTGACTGTACTACCGTCGGAGTGCTAGATGACAGGCTTTCTACTGATATAGCAGTCAGGTCCTTGTGGTCGTTCCAATCAATAGATACGCGCGTGGTTCTATCGGCCTCATATAAAGGTACAGGCGGTAGTGCCGCAGGGTTGCGATAGCTTTCAAATTGATACAGAGCATAACGTCCATCAGGGCTAGCGTTAACTTCTACATAAGAGGGTGAATGTTGGAATAGTATGTTGTGAGGCATCGTTTGGTGAGTTGTTACGATATCTTCGTCATTAACCTTGCTGTCATTCAGCTTACTGCCAGCAATAAAAAATTCAAGGCAGGTTTCTTCCCATAGATAATCAGTGAAATTTACTTGGGCTTGCTGCCATATTGGCCAATTTAATTGATTGGCTAGAGTTTGGCTAGGCAGAATCACTCGATAGGTCAGTACTAGCTGCAAAGCTGGTTGTTGGGTAATCTTTGCACTTACTTCGATAGAGATACTCTCTAGTTCTTCTATAGACACACTCATCTGCTGAGCATCTTTCGCTATCGTCTCGGTGGCTATACGGAGGTTAAAAGATTGGTTCATTATTAATAAGTCTCGATGGTATTAATAAAAAAGTGAGAGTCAGAAGAGAAGTTGTACTGAGTAAGTGCTCTTATATTATTCTAGAAGTATAACTGAGAGCATCAGACAATACAGAAGCCGCGAGCAGGATGCGTCGCGGCTTCTGTATTTCATTATCATTTAGCTATGAGATAAGTGAATATAAAACTTAAACACTTAAGTCTAGTCGGTCATGACAGATTACTGCGCGTGACGTGCTAAGTTAGACAGTTTTGGGTTAGCATTTGGGTTTTTGCGTAGTAATAATGCCATACGACCAATAGAGTGAACCAGAGATGCATTAGCCGCTTTAGCGAGTTCAGCGCCAACGATGTCACGCTCTTCTTTCGTGCCAGCAGGTAGCTTCACTTTGATAAGCTCATGATCTGACAGCGCGCGATCGATTTCTTCAGTAATAGTTGGGGTAATGCCTTTGTTGCCGATCATAACGATAGGCTTTAGCTCGTGACCGATGCCTTTTAGACGTTTGATAGTAGCGTTATCGAGTTGCATATAATTCCTAAGTGTTGGTAAAAATAAAGTGGTACTGTCAAAAACAGTTATTGATCATTATAGATAATCTGTAACCATCTTGCATGAGATCAGCAGGATTTTGCACGATTTTACGTGACGAAAATGTTAAACTGAATGTTTGGTACATTATAAACGCTACTGCCTTATAAAACAGTTATTTAACCAATAGAATTTAGTCAGTTTGTGACCACTAATGAATCAAAAACTTGTTTGACACCGTATTTAGGATAATACGCATCTAATTAATATCAGTATGTAAGTGATAGAGTAATTAAAGCAGCTAGATCTAGTAAAGCAATAGGAGCAGGTATTTTGGCCACGCGTATCGAAAACAAAAAACTATCAAAGAGCAGCAGTGCTTGGATGAAAGAACATATTGACGATCATTATGTGCAAAAAGCTCAAGAAGATGGCTATCGTGCTCGGGCTGCTTATAAATTATTGGAGATTAACGAAAAAACCAATTTGATTAAAAAGGGCATGACGGTCGTAGACCTAGGTAGTGCGCCTGGTAGTTGGTCACAAGTTGCTGGTCGATTGGTAGGTGATGATGGTATTTTAATTGCCTCTGATATTTTGGCCATGGATAACTTGCCTGATGTTACCTTTATTCAGGGTGATTTTCGTGAGGCTGAGGTTTTCGACGCTATTATGGCAGAAGTAGGGAATAGGCAAGTCGATGTAGTACTGTCGGACATGGCACCCAATACCGCTGGAAATAGTGCGATTGATCAGCCGCGTATGATGTACCTGTGCGAGCTGGCAGTGGACTTCGCACTCGCAACCTTACCAGAAGGTGGCGCACTTATTATGAAAGTGTTTCAAGGTCAGGGTACACAAGAATTACGCAAGCAGATGCAGCAAGATTTTAGTAAAATTCGTAGTATAAAGCCAGGTGCGTCACGACCACGGTCAAAAGAGATGTTTTGGATAGCGATTAAATAGTTTTAACATCAATAAGTTGCTGCTCTTGCAAGCGAGATGATAAACCGCCATAAAGTGTTTTTATCGAAATATAAGCGCTGTGACAGAAGTTAAATGAATAATCGTGAAACTTGCTTGAATTATACGGGTTAGCACCACATATCATGGTATATTACCTTTGTTTTTAGCATATGTTTTAGGCAAAGTCGTCTGATAATAAGCGTTTTACAAGCTCAATGATCGTATATCTACGTTTATCTCATACTGATTATTTATAAAAACAATTTTTAGGCTATCTAGAAGTCATACAAGTTTAATGTAGCAGTTTTTTAGTATCGGGATATTCGCTAAAAATGAGCAATACGTTTATAGACGTCACGTGTTTAATAAACACACCAATAAGTAAGGGATGGGAATAACTAGTGAGCGACATGGTAAAAAATACCTTATTGTGGCTGGTGGTAATCGGCGTTTTGGTGCTGGTGTTTAGCGGCTTTGATCAATCTTCTGAGCCGGATAACCTTAACTACTCTGAGTTTGTGACCGCAGTGTCAGAAAACCAAGTAGCCAGTGTCGAGATCGACGGCGAGCAGATCACCGGCGAAAAGAAAAATGGCTCATCTTTTGAGACCATTAGACCAGCTGTGTCAGATGACCAGCTCATGCCAATGCTACGTGAGAACCAAGTCGAAGTTCAAGGAACTGCACCAAAGCGCCAAAGCGTATTGATGCAATTACTGATAGCCAGCTTCCCAATTTTACTGATTATTGGTCTGTTCTTATTCTTTATGCGTAATATGCAGGGTGGTGCTGGTGGTAAAGGCGGTGGCCCGATGAGCTTTGGTAAATCAAAAGCAAAAATGCTGACCGAAGATCAAATCAATGTTAACTTTGAAGACGTGGCAGGTTGTGAAGAAGCCAAAGAAGAAGTGGTTGAAGTAGTTGATTTTCTACGTGATCCAGATAAATTTACCAAACTTGGGGCAACGATTCCTCGCGGTATTTTGATGGTAGGTCCTCCAGGTACTGGTAAAACGCTACTTGCAAGAGCTATCGCTGGTGAAGCTAAAGTACCATTTTTCTCAATTTCAGGTTCTGATTTTGTTGAGATGTTCGTCGGTGTTGGTGCATCGCGTGTCCGTGATATGTTCGAGCAAGCGAAGAAAAGTGCTCCTTGTATTATCTTTATTGATGAGATCGATGCAGTCGGTCGTCATCGTGGCTCCGGTATGGGTGGCGGTAATGATGAGCGCGAACAGACACTGAACCAGTTGTTGGTCGAGATGGATGGTTTTGAAGGTAATGAAGGTGTTATCGTCATTGCTGCAACCAACCGTGCTGACGTACTTGATAAAGCATTATTACGTCCAGGTCGTTTTGACCGTCAAGTACAAGTCGGTTTGCCAGATATCAAAGGCCGTGAACAAATCTTAAAAGTCCATTTGAAGAAATTGCCAAATACGATTAGTGTAGACGCAAGCTCTCTTGCTCGTGGTACACCTGGATTTAGTGGTGCACAGCTCGCCAACCTTGTAAACGAAGCAGCATTATTTGCAGCACGTCGTAACAAGACCAGTGTCGATATGAACGACTTTGAAGACGCAAAAGACAAGCTATACATGGGTCCTGAGCGTAAGTCTATGGTAATACGCGAAGAAGAACGCCGTGCGACTGCCTATCATGAAGCAGGTCATGCTTTAGTAGCGGAGTTGCTACCAGGTACTGATCCGGTGCATAAAGTTACCATTATGCCGCGTGGTTTTGCCCTAGGTGTTACATGGCAGCTGCCTGAGCATGATCAGACCAGTATGTATAAATCAAAAATGTTGAGCGACCTAGCCATTCTGTTCGGCGGTCGTATTGCTGAAGAGGTTTTCATTAATCAAATGTCAACGGGTGCTTCAAACGATTTTGAGCGCGCTACCAAAATGGCACGTGCAATGGTCACAAAATACGGCATGTCTGATGCACTTGGTATCATGGTATATGAGGATGATGATAGTTCGCAAGGGTACTTCGGTGGTGGAGGTCGTACGATTTCTGAAGCCACGCAGCAAAAAGTTGATGAGGAAGTACGCCGCATGCTAGAAGAGCAGTATGATATTGCTCGCGAGTTGATTGAAGGCAACCAAGAAAAAATGCACGCTATGGTTGATGCATTAATGAAATGGGAAACCATTGATCGTGATCAATTGCAAGATATCTTAGCAGGTGAAGACCCACGTCCGCCTAAGGTCTATAGCCATAACGAAGTGAACTTGTCAAAGAATGATATTAAAACGACAGGTTCAACACCGCCACCACTACCGGCGATGTAAATGCTAGCGTATTCATGTTCAATAAAAAGCCCTTTACGATAAAGGGCTTTTTTCTTATTAACACTGTATGAATGGTTTAGAACCCTATAAGATTTACTGGTATTATAAGTATGAAGAACAATAACTAAAACCGTATTATACTTTTTACTGCTGATGGATTATTCATGTCACTATTCCAACCTTTACCCAATTATCAAGTAACGAGCCGTGATAAGATTTTGGATTTATCACAGCCACATATTATGGGTATTCTTAATGTCACACCAGATTCGTTTTCAGATGGAGGGCAATTTCACAGAGTAGATACTGCTGTTGCTCATTGTCAGAAGATGATAGAGCAGGGCGCTACTATTATCGATATCGGTGGTGAATCTACTCGTCCAAACGCAAATGTCGTAGGTACTTCTGAAGAAATACAGCGCGTTGTGCCAGTGGTTTGGGCTATCCGACAGTATTGTGGTGACAGTATTTGGTTGTCTATTGATACTAGTAGCCCTGAAGTGATGCAGGCAGCTTTTGATGAAGGTGCCGACATATGGAATGACGTGCGTGCTCTTAAACGTGAAGGTGCAGCAGCATTGGCGGCTGAACTTGATATACCGGTTATGCTCATGCACATGCGCGGCGAACCAACGACGATGGATGGTTTGGCTCAATACGATGATGTCATTAATGACGTTACTACAGAGCTTGCCATGCGTGTTGAGGAAGTCATCAGTTTAGGAATAAAACATGAAAAAATCATCATCGATCCAGGTTTTGGTTTTGCTAAAGACTATGAGCATCACTGCGCATTATTAAGCCAATTGAGTCGTCTACAGATGCTTGGCCTACCGATAATGTTTGGTATTTCACGTAAGCGATTTTTAGCAGAAGTATTGACCAAAAGTGGAGTAGAGGCCTTTGCTACTACCCAAGCGACAGAACGAGATATGATCGGTACAGCAGCTGGTATTTTTGCACTACAACAAGGCGCGAGCATCGTTCGCACGCATAATGTGGCGATGATGCAGCAGGCAGTGGCATTATGGAGTCAACTGTCAGAATATCGTTGTGAAGCTCATTCTACATGTTCAAACGAATAGTAAGATTTTAAGACTATCAATATTCTATACGCTATGCCTGATATTTATTTCTAAACTATCTCAACTAATAAAACTATTTAAATTAATAAGAGTAAACCTATGACTAGTACAACTCAGCCAGAACCGACCAATGAGCAGCGCCGTATTATTTATCAAGCTCGCCGTGGCTTAAAAGAATTAGACTTTTATATCGACCCTTATGTTAAAGAGCTTTATTTGACAGCCGATCCTACTGAGCAAGAAACATTTGCTCAAATGCTCACTCATGAAGACCCTGACTTATTGGATTATTTTACTAATCAAAATCGTCCAGAAGACGACGACATCTGGGCATTGGTCAATAAGATAAAAACATGGCGCCATACCAAAGACCTGGTTTAGGCCTCAAAAAAAGTCACAGTAGTTATTAATATCTCCTATAGTATGCTGACATGACATCTGTAACCTCCTTACGCATTGATACACCTATTAAGCCTGCCAGTTATGTACGCGGGCTACTATATATAGGTTTGATCGGCATCATGATGATATTGGCATGGCTGGCTTCTTTGGCCTTATGGCAATATTTGCTGGTCTTAATAGTCTCAGCAGCAGTCGCAAGCTACCTCATAGTATCGAGACCGATACTATTGCATATCAGTCAGCCACGGCTTAGCCAGCGTGTCGATAAACAATGGCAGTTGTTGATACGAACGGGTCGAGGTGATGAATTATGGCAAGCAGAATTAGTCGCTATACATCGCTATCAGTGGGCGACGAGTATTGAGTTCAATATCATTGAGCCCTACCAAAAAATGTTTTCCACAACTATATTTCGCGATCAAGTAAATCATGAGCAATGGCGACAGTTAAATATCCTAGCCAATATCAGTAAGAGTTCATCCTAGATAATGAGTCGTCTATTGGTTTTAAATTTTTTGTGCACGATGAAAAAGCTCAACATGTCATAACAAAACAGCTATCTCAAAAGATAAATAGGTTTGTTATATTAAAAAATGAGAACAAAACGCATAGATTTGCCATTATGTTATTAAGAGTCATGTAGGTAGATGCGACATTTTTGTAGATTAAAGCATTATTTTTGTAGTAAACCACATAATAACAAGAGGAATATATAATGAGCTTATTAGGGAGTTTAGTGAGCCAAGTAGCGCGTAGTGCAATGAATCCAGACGATGCTCAGCGCAATCCAGTCAATCAGCGTACGGAGACACGCCAAACAGGGGGCCTTGGTGATATTTTAGGCAGTGTACTGGGCGGTGGTCAGGCAGGTGGTTATAGCACTCAGCAGCATAATCGTCAGTCAGATAACGGTTTTGGTTTAGATGACATTATTGGTGGTCTCGCAGGCGGTAGCCAGCGCAGTGGTATGAATGCAGGTACTGGTGGTCTGGGTGATATTTTAGGAAGTGTATTAGGGGGTCAACAAACCAGTAGTGGGTTTGGTGGTAAAGGTATGCTCGTTGCTGCGTTAATGCCCATGGTACTCAGCTGGATTAAGCGTAATGGTGGTCTAAGTGGAGCATTATCAAAAATCACTGGTATGGGCTATGAAGGTCAGGCACGTTCTTGGATGAGCAACAACGAAACAAATGATAATCTAGATCCGAATGAGATTAACCGATTGTTTGACGAAAGTGAAATCCAGCAAGTAGCCGCTCATACTGGCGCTAATGAAACTGAGGTAAAACAAGGGCTCGCTGAGCTATTGCCTGAAGTAATGAACCAATTAACTCCTAATGGCAATCTGGATAATGAAGCTGAAGCTAATGAAGAAATTGATCAAATCATTAGTCAATTATCTAACCGCCTTGGTAGTTTTAAGTAGCTTTTTATAAAAGAGCTACTATTTATAGAATTAGATGTTTCGATGAAAACACAATAAAAAATAGCCCGTCGATAGATGGGCTATTTTTTTGTAGCTTATATATGGATATCATATTTAACAAAGTTCTTGTTATCTATTTGTCTGCTAATCTAAATGTATATGTTAAAAAAAGTAAACAGTGATATAAGGGTTCTATAAGTCCTATAAAATGGATAGAACTAGTATTCAAGTTGTGGTTGTAGTTCCAGCGTCTCAATGGTATTGAACGAAAGGTACATTCCTCTAATCGCTTAAGGATTTTACAAGGATTATTAATTATGCCATTTAAGCCCATTCAAGCAGCTGTTGCTATTTTAGTTGGTTTGGTCATTTGGTTTGTCATCCCAGTGCCGACGGGTGTCACACCAGAAGCGTGGCATATGTTGGCATTATTTATTGCGACTATTGTTGCCATCATAGGTAAGGTATTGCCTATTGGGGCCATTGCTATTATTGCTGTCACTTTAGTAGCACTAACTGGCGTCACAAATGATAATCCGAAGCAAGCCATTAGCGATGCGTTGTCAAGTTATTCCAGTCCTCTGATTTGGCTAATTGGTATCGCGGTTATGATATCGCGTGGGTTGATAAAAACAGGCTTAGGTCGACGTATTGCTTATTATTTTATTTCTATTTTTGGTAAAAAAACCATTGGCGTGGCTTATTCCTTAGCAGCAGCTGAACTGATGGTCGCACCCATCACACCTTCTAATACGGCCCGTGGTGGTGGTATTATTCACCCCATTATGAAGTCCATTGCGCAAAGCTTTCATTCGACACCAGAAGAAGGCACTCAAAATAAAATTGGGCGCTATTTAGCAATGGTAAATTACCACGCGAATCCTATTACTTCTGGGATGTTTATCACGGCGACTGCCCCCAATCCTTTAGTCGTAGAGCTGGTGAATAAAGCAACGGGTGGCGATATTCAGCTATCATGGACAACGTGGGCAGTAGCGATGTTCATACCTGGGATGCTTTGTCTGATCGTCATGCCAGTGGTTATCTACTTGATTTATCCCCCCGATGTCAAAGCAACACCTGATGCCAAAAATTTTGCAAAAGATAATCTGACAGAGATGGGGCAGGTCAGTACCCATGAGAAGATAATGCTCGGTGTATTTGGTCTTATGTTGGTATTATGGGCTAATATTCCTGCACTGATTTTGGGTGAGCAATATAGTGTTGATGCCACGACAACTGCCTTCATTGGCTTGACGACATTGATATTGACTGGCGTACTGACTTGGGATGACATTCTCAAAGAAAAATCTGCATGGGATACTATTGTTTGGTTTGGTGCACTGATTATGATGGCCGCTTATCTAAATAAGCTTGGCTTGATTAGCTGGTTTGCAGGTAACATTGAGTCTCTCATTGGAACAACTGGGGTAGGCTGGATAGGTGCAGCGACGATGTTGACCTTAGTTTACTTATACATACATTACTTTTTTGCCAGTACTACCGCCCACATTACCGCACTATTTGCAGCATTTTATGCGGTTGGTTTGACACTAGGTGCCCCGCCAATGCTATATGCTTTAATCTTGGCTGCAGCAGGTAATATCATGATGACATTAACCCATTATGCGACTGGCACAGCACCTGTAATTTTCAACTCTGGTTATGTGACGTTGAAAGAGTGGTGGGGTATTGGTGCGATTATGAGTGTGGTTAATTTGGTGATTTGGATAGGTGCTGGTTTAATTTGGTGGAAAGTGCTTGGTTATTATTAATAGGACATCTAAGATTATTGTTTTACCCGGTTAGCCTTTAGATGAGTGTTGGCTAAAAACGCTCATCTAAAGACTCTAGCGTATAATTGAGTGCGGCAAAGCAGATATCGGTGTTAAACCCTCTATACTGCAAAAACCGTAGCTGCTTAGCTTTTTCCTTTTGCTCAACTGGTATCTCATCACCATATTTTTTGGTACGTGCTACCACTGCCAGTTTTAACCAATCTACACCATCCACTAGGTTATCTGCATCGTCATCTACAAACTCACTGAATTCATCAGACTCTGCGTTTGCCATATCAATTAACTCATCGATGTTGCCTGGCATAGCAATCTTCTTACGATAAAATTCTTGTTTGATACGGCCACGTCCACGGCCTTTACGGATATTCTCACGTATTAGCATTAGAGTAGTGCGGTAATCACTTTGATAGCCTTTTTCTTCAAACTCATCGAGTAGAGTATCAATTCTCTCTGGATTTTGTTCTTTGTCAATCAGCTTTTGCTTTAGCTCGGCCTTACCGTATTCACGGCGTGATAAATAATAAAATGCGAGCCAACGCAACCGACTTTCTGCTTTGATCGCATCGATTTCCGCTTGTTTCTGCTCAGGAGTTCGTAAGTAGGCTTTGAGCGCGGCTGGTATATTATCGTTTTGGCTACCTGCTTCACTATCATTGACAGCAAAAAGATCAGCTTCGTTTTCTGAGTTTTTGGATAGTGATTTAGTACTATTACTAGTATCAACTGTCAAACCGTTATCAACGTCATCATTATTATGAACGTCGTGTTTGACTTCTGCTAGCATCTCTTTAATGGTTTGCGCTTCAGGTAGCTGATAAGTAGGGGCATCACTAGGCTCAGCGGTAAAATTAGCCGCTGGATGAAAACGCTTCTTACGTTTTTTAGATTTAGAAGTTTTTTTAGATTTAGGAGAAGGGTCTTCAAAAAACGCGGTATCGATAGTAGCGTCATTCGTGATTGAATCATCTTTACTTGAACGGATAGTCCGTTTACTAGATTTCCCTAGTTTTTTAAACTCATTCGTACGAGAGTTTTTGGACGGTTTTTTTGGTTTGCTATCAATAGAACTAGCTGAGTCGGCACCCGACTCAGCTAGAATTTCAGCTAAAGTTTTAATTTTCATAATGAATCATAGTTACTGACAACGGTTAATTGTTAAACCATTATTGTACAGCTTCAGAAGCCTGTTCTGCTTCTTCAGTTTCTGAGTCTTTGCTATCTTTTTTCGTACCAAGCTTTTCGTCACGAATCTTATCTTCAATCTCTTTAGCAATGGCAGGATTTTCCCTTAAGAAAAGCACAGAGTTGGCTTTACCTTGACCAATTTTTTCGTCTCCATAGCTGTACCAAGAGCCTGCTTTGCCAACAGCGCCAATCTCAACGCCTAAGTCAATAACTTCGGCTAAATGGTTAGTACCTGCACCATAAGTAATTTCGAACTCAGCTTGGCGGAAAGGTGGTGCCATTTTGTTTTTAATAACTTTGACACGAGTCTGGTTACCGATGATCTCATCACCATTTTTAACTGCACCGATACGGCGGATATCCATACGTACTGAGGCGTAAAATTTTAGTGCATTACCACCAGTCGTGGTTTCAGGGCTACCGAACATAACACCAATTTTCATACGAATCTGGTTAATAAAGACCACCATACAGTTAGAGCGTTTAGCATTACCAGTGATTTTACGTAGGGCTTGGCTCATAAGACGCGCTTGTAGACCCATGTGCGAGTCGCCCATTTCGCCTTCAATCTCGGCACGCGGTGTCAAAGCTGCTACTGAATCAATCACGATCATGTCAATTGCCCCTGAGCGCACCAACATATCGGTAATTTCGAGCGCTTGCTCACCATTATCAGGCTGCGATAGCAACAATTCATCAGTGTTTACACCAAGCTTGCGGGCATAGACAGGATCAAGCGCGTGCTCGGCATCGATAAAGGCACATGTACCGCCTTGCTTTTGGCATTCTGCAATGGCTTGCAGTGTCATTGTCGTTTTACCCGAGCTTTCTGGGCCGTAAATTTCAATGATACGCCCTTTTGGCAGGCCACCAATACCAAGCGCAATGTCTAACCCAAGAGAGCCTGTAGAAACCGCATCTACATCCATAGTAGCTGCATCATCACCTAGATGCATAATGGTATTCTTACCAAATTGCTTTTCGATTTGACCTAGCGCCGCTTTGAGGGCTTTGGCTTTGTTGTCGTCCATATTGGATTCCTTGTTTTCTGTAGTTAGATTGATGCTATAAATAAAATATTAGTACTGTTAAAACTTTTGGCAAACAAATACTGGCTGTTATAAAGTCAGTAATTATTGTCTGGCTGTTTTATCGAAAAATAGGTTGTCACGTGGCTGGTATAGGTAGTAGTATCAAATGTATGGTTCTACTATACATTAAAATTAAATAGCGAGAGAAGTAAAAATAAATCTGCAATACGTTGTCTTTATCGTTGTTTTTAAATCAGAATTTATCTGTTAATTACTCGACTCTATTTCTTAACGCTGCTGATTTGATAAAGTAATTATAGCAAAAGCAAGGAACTATAATTAGCATTGAGCGACGCTAAACGACACTACCTGTCGTATGGCATAAACTTGAAAAACTATAGAAGTGGGGTTACAGGCTGCTAGTTTTTTGAACCTGATAACGACTAGGTTTGTCAATAGACTTAGGAGTTGTCCACAATAAATAAAACATTTATTTTCGCTAATTGTGAAACATTATGAATGGTTAAATTATTTTATAGATTATTTAAAATAATTTTTTATGCATATGAATTTAATGTAAGTTGTTGATTTTATTTAATTTATAAATTGTACAAAAAATGAACGATTTTACCTTATCCTTTAATTTACTTAGCTATAAACTTGTCAAGTAGTGACTTATGCACAGGGTTATCCACAACTTATGGGGAGAACTCTGTAAAGCCTTATAATACATAAGTTTACGTAGATCTTTGGCATTAGAAGCTGATGCTATATTTTGTTTTTAGTTACTTTAAAGGTGCTGTTTTGTTTATAAATAGACTTGTGAGTGCTATGTTTCACAAATTAAAAATTTATCTTTTTTTATGCATAACCATACTATAGGCATTAAAAGTCAGGAGTATGACTCAAGAGTTTCAACTGAGATGTCAGTAGACATAGTTGTACATAGGATGTCTAGTATTTTTAAAGATATTTTCTATAACATTTAGAACGCCACAAAAAAGCGGCTACATCAGATAGCCGCTTTGTCAAAACACTTAAAAGTAGAGCTGTATCAATCAGTCTTTGATATAGATCAAATCCCAAACACCATGCCCACGGTCGAGGCCACGACGCTCAAACTTAGTCATTGGACGAAAGTCAGGACGTTCAGTGAAGTTACCTGTACCAGCTTTGTTAGTCAATCCATCGAAACCATCCAAGACTTCAACCATCCAAAATGCATAATGCTCCCAGTCAGTTGCTGTATGGAACCAGCCGCCTTGTTTTAAGCTACGCGTAACGATGGTCATACGTTCAGGACTGACAAAACGACGCTTATAGTGGCGCTTTTTTTGCCATGGATCAGGGAAGTATAGCTGAATACGGTCGATATGGTTTTCTGGTAGTTGCTTGAGCAATTGAATGGCATCACCGTTGACAATTTTTACATTGTTCAAATCTTGAGTACCAGCCATATAAGCGCATTTACCAATACCGGGTTCATGCACTTCTACACCGACAAAGTTACGAGTAGGGTCAGCGGCTGCCATTTCAATAAACGAATCACCTAAGCCAAAACCAATCTCTACCGTAAGCGGCGCATCTGGACCGTTTGGGCTATCTGCAAATAACGTACGTAGGTTATCAATACCGGTAAGATCGCCATCACCAAAACTATTATTGACCAAATACTCAGAAAACTCTGGAGCAGTTAGTGCAAGCTCAGCGTTTTTGTTCATGTGCGTACGACGCTTCATAAACGTATTGACGATGCGAATGTGCTTGTCAGAGTTCGGCTCTACCTCTTGGTTGGAGCTGTTATCAGTATCGATAGGCTCGCTTGTGCTATTAAAGGTTTGCTCATCAGTAGTATCGGTACTATTGATATTGTCATTGATATCAGAATGTTGACTCATAGGATTCGTAAGACTTAATTAGGTGGGTAATGTTTGCTTATTATAAGTTAAATCCATACAACTGTGAACGAACAATCCTATTTTCACGCATTTGCTAGTCAATGCTATGGTTTCTCTATGTTACACACGGGTTTTGGCGTTATCATATAATGGTGTTTTTTAAATGCTTTTCCTAAGAATTAGTAGAGCGTGTTGCTATGTTATTTATCGAGACGGATTCACCGCCACCATTTTATCAAGAGTCGCTCACACCTGCTAAACGCAAGCAGTTAGATAAGTGGTTTATCGGTAATCGTACCCAGCGTTATTACCTTAAACGTTTTGAGCAGTTTGATCAGCAAGGTTATCTGTCGCCAGAATGGCATTGGGCTGCATTTTTTATCACTTTTCCTTGGCTGCTATATCGCAAACGCTACATGGATGCAATTGTCTATAGTGTCGCAGGGTGGTCTTTTATCCAGCTAAATGTAGCGCTGGTGCTGGTTGCTTTCGAGTTTGTAGCAATGTCCTATGTACCAGATGCTTACCAGATGGCAACACGTATCGGTATTGCCGCCGCTATTTGGCTATTTTGGTCGTTCATGGTCGCACGTTGGACGGATGCATATTACTATCGAATGGCGAGGCGTGAAATCGCTGATGCGATAAATGACCATCCACGAGATGAGGAAGCACAGAAGGCGCACCTGCAAAGAGAAGGCAGCGTTAGCTTATTTGGATTGGCATTAGGATTTGGTTTCTTTGCGTTTTCGTTATCGGTTATTAAGGTGCAGTTCTTACCAATCATTGCCAAGCCAAAAGCAAACGAGGTGTTGTTTGATTCTTATAATATTGCAAAAAATGCTCAAAACCGAGTGGCATTGATTTATCAACAGACAGGGCAGTGCCCAGTCAATCTACCTTTGAGTACCGAACAACAGCAGCTGCGTATGCGTGTCGATACTCAGGCCGCAGGCGTGCCAGAGACCGACTGTGCGGTAGTGGCAACGATTCAAAACGTGACGTTCCCAATACGTTACTTAAACGAGCAGACGTTGGTCTTTTATCATATACCAGACAGTGATAACTGGGATTGCACCAGCTCACTGAATAAAAAACAAGCCCCTAAAAACTGCATAGCAGATTAGGGGCTGTACTTAACGAGTGTTTTTGAATATTGCTAGTGCTGGGAGTTAAGGCTTAGAGTCCGTTGCAGTATCATTATTCCCATCAACTGGTGTTGCTTGGCTTTTTAACGCTTCATAAAAGTCGGTTAAATCCATCTTACGCGCTTTACCAATATCTTCGTCAAACAAGCTTTCCAGCTCAGCCATTGCTGACTGTGCGGATTCAATCATACTAGCCTCATCATCATAAATAGCTTGTTGGCGTTCGATCAAATCATCATCATAATCACGGAATGTTTTTACTGTTTCTCTCGCTTTTTCTGGTGAAATACCTAATAGCTGTAGTGATTCGCGTGACATGTCCAAAGATGACAAATACGTCTCACGCCAAATATGCCGTACGCCAACCTCACGCAAGCGATAATAGTGCTGACGATCGCGCGCTCTTGCTAATACAATCAGTTCAGGGTAGTTCTTGCGTAAGTATTGAGCAGTAGTGATAGAACGCTCTAAATCGTCGATGGCAAGAATAAACACCCGTGCTTTTTGAATGCCTGCAGCACGTAGAATCTCAGGGTTTTTGGGATCGCCATAATAGACTTGGTTACCAAATTTACGTACGAAATCTACTCGGTTTGCAGAGCGTTCAATGGCAGTAAATTCTATATTATGCATGCGAAGTACACGACCAATAATCTGTCCAACTCGACCAAAACCTGCGATAATTACCTGATGCTCATGATCAGGAATAGTATCGTATTCGCGGCTTGGTTTGTTCTTAGCAAATAATGGTTCACCCACTTTTTCTAATAATAAAAATGCCAGAGGTGTCAGTGCCATCGAGATAGTAACGACAAGGTTAAGAGTATTGGCAAGTTCAGGACGCAAGACATTTTGAGCGGTGGCAACACTGAATAGGACAAAGGCAAACTCACCCCCTTGAGCCAATGTGACGCCTAACCTAATACTGGTTGGTAAGCGGTTACCTAACACTTTTGCGATAGTGGCAATAACAGCAAACTTGATAAACATGAGAGCGAGCGCGCAGCCAATAATAAAGATAGGTTCTGCTAAAATGAGTTTGACGTCGGTGAGCATACCGACCGACATAAAGAACAGACCTAGTAGCAACCCTTTGAAAGGTTCGATACTGGCCTCTAACTCATGACGATACTCAGAATCTGCTAACAACACACCTGTCAAAAATGCACCTAATGCCATTGATAGACCGATTTGGCCCATCAAAATAGATACACCCATCACAATAAATAGAGCAACCGCTGTCAGTAGTTCTGATGCGCCACTTGAGGCGACAAATTTAAAGAAAGGTCGAACCACATAACGGCTGGCAAAAATTAGACCTGCAAAAACAGCAAACACCTTGCCAAAATAGATCAAATCGTAGCTTTGTTCACGCACCCCTGATAAAAATGGAATGACTGCCAACAATGGAATGACTGCAATATCTTGGAATAGTAAAATGGTAAAAGCTTCTCGACCGTGCGTGCTTGAAAGCTGCTGTTTCTCAGTCAGTATCTGTAGTACAAACGCGGTAGAGGATAGGGCTAAACCAAAGCCAACAATAAAGGCGGTATCTAGCTGTAAGGAGAAAAACTGATGTAAAAGCCACATCAGTAGCGTGCCAGTCAAACCGACTTGCAAACCGCCCAATACAAATATAGAGCGGCGTAATGCCCAGAGCCGCGAAGGCTGAAGCTCAAGCCCGATAATAAACAGCAGCATGACCACACCAAACTCTGAAAAGTGCAATAGACTCTCAGCGTCGCCTGCCACATCCAAGCCACTCGGGCCCAATATAAGTCCAGTGATGAGGTAGCCTAAAACCGTTGCAATACCAAAGCGTTTACCAAGGGGTACGAAGAGCAATGCTGCTCCCAAAAAGATAGTGGCTTGCAACATGAGATTTGGTGAGCCGGCGGCGGCAGCAAACATCTGGGCTCCTTAAAAATTTGAATAAAATACACAACATAAAATGGACGTGACTAAGATCAGTATGACTAAAACAGTATCGCGCTAGTATCTATTATTTTTTGCGATAAACCTTCCACACACCATTGTCTGCAAGCGGATTGTTATAAGCATCATTGCGGCGTTTACGCGGTGTCTGACGACTATCTACAATCTTAAAGTCGGGCAGGGCTTGTACAATAAGACCAGTACGATAAAAGCGAACCCGCTCAGGTTCTAACATTTCGCCCTTACTATCGCGGCAGAAGACATAAGCCCGCAGATCGATAAATTCACGATGCGCTACTAGTCGCGCTTCGTCATCGTTGTCTAACACTGCTGTCATGCGCTCGATTTCATCATCTGTATATTGACCACATTTATCAGTCAGAGCACCTACTGACCCAAAGCTTTTGGATTCTTTCGCACGTGTCTTAGTTAAATGTAAACGTTGAACATGATAGATAAATTGCGGTATCTCAAGGCTGGCAGGGAGTGGCAGATAATCCGGTGGCATGTTGGCCGCTGGATAAAAATCCTTTGCGCGCTCAAGTAGATTTTGCCAACGCTGCTGATATGCTTGGACTTCGGCTAAGTTACCTTCATAAATAGGCATATCGCGAATTTGTCGCAAAATATCGGGTGGAAACTGTTCATTACGAAAGTTTGCAATGTCTTCTTGCAGCGTTGATAACAAAACTTTGGCGTGTTTTTTGCCACCCTTTGATGCAGGATCATCGATATAGTCTGGGGCGACAAAGGGTGCTGAGCGTCTAGACATAGTGTTGTATCATCAATAGATAGAGTGAAAATACTAAAAAGCTTGATTATAAAAATTAACTGAGATGCTAAACAAAACTTTATAATAGTTATTATAACCACATAAGCTGATTTGGACTTAAGTTTTTTAAGCTGAGTAAAGTAAAAGTTTGTCGAAAATCACAACTGTACTGATTTAATCCAGATTCTAGTTCTACGTAATCTTTAGTATGGGCCAGTATCAAATATCTATACTTGTATTCACTAGGATTTGGTTCGAGCTACTGACCTCTCTATTCAATCATTTAGCTGAGAATGTATCGTTAATGGTTATGACCAATATGGCTATTGTAATTAGGTAGCTGTCCTGAGATATCACAGACCAATGCATCGCTATGTGAGATATTCTGCGGATGAGACGAGCTTTCGACCTGAATAGTAACATGGTGAATACCAAGCTCTAGTAGTCTTTGTTCTAGACTAGCAATCAAAATATTTGATTCATGGATACTCATTTCGCCATCAACAACCACATGACAAGAGAGTGCATTAAGTCCGCTAGTAATACTCCAAACATGTAGATCATGTACTTTTTGTACTTGAGAGTCTTCGAGCAATTTTTGTTCCACATCGACTAGCGATATATTGGCAGGCGTCCCTTCCATCAATATATGTACAGAATCACGTACGACGCGGTAGCCACTGGTTAAAATAAGCACGGCGACAATTACTGATGCCACTGCGTCTGCCCATACCCAACCGAACCCCATCATGAGTAGTGCAGCGATAATCGCAGCTACTGAACCTAACAAATCGCCCAATACGTGCAAATAGGCACTTTGCATATTGAGGTTAACGGGTTCTGTGCTATTAGGTTTCTGATCTGTGACCTTGGCATCATCCGTACCATGGTTATGACTATGACCATGTGACTTGCCACCTTGACTACCTCGGTGCATTAGCCAAGCGACCAGAATATTAATCAACATACCGATAGTCGCCACGATAAGCATGCCTTGGGTCGCAATTTCTGGCGGTGAGTTAAAGCGTTTAATCGCCTCATAAAAAATCATCAAAGCGATTATGATAAGTGTCGCGCCATTTACCGTAGCGACTAATATCTCAAAGCGTTTATAGCCGAAGGTTTTCTGGTGATTAGCGGCTTTTTCACCAATCTTAAATGCGACCAAAGTGGCACCAAGTGCTATCGCATCGCTTAGCATATGCCCTGCATCAGATAGCAGAGCCAAACTACCAGTGAGCCAGCCACCGATGGCTTCAATAAACATGTAACCAGTAATAATAACAAAACTGAACAGCAAGGTGCGCTGATAGCCTTTGGTATCTCGCGCTACTGTTGTCTGTTCTAGATGCTCGTCATGATCATGATGGCCTTGGTTTTCCTGAGTGTAGTTATTTTCTTCATCTTTGTGAACGTAGTTAGACACATCAGTACTATCAGGCTGCTGGCTATGATTGTGCTTGTCAGAGTTTGGATTATTGGGATTCATCATAATACTCAAATTCGCTGATAACTACGTTCGATAGATGATGTTTACTGATAAGTGATGTTTGCTATGGATAAAGTAGGCATAGAGCGTTTATCCTATACCGTTTGATAATTATAAATTTAACACAGGCAAGCTTGAGAAGCTGTAACGACGAAGTAAACAGGATAAGAGGAAGAGTAGAAATGTATGTCGTTGTCTATTAAATTTTAGATGAAAGTTACCAACCGACAGGATCAATGTCCAAAGTGAGCTTTAGGTATTTGGCGCTTGGTAGAGCAAGCACTGGCTGCCACCATTGTCCTAATACGTTATGCAGTTGTCGACGGTCTTTGGCCAATAATAAAAGCTGTGCATGGTAGCGACTGTTCTTTTTACTCATGGGTGCATCAATAGGACCTAGGACAACGAGGTTATGAGCATTAGGCAAATGCGCAATGGCATCTTTAAGCGCTTGCGTGGTGGCTGCCAATGTTTTGCCTTCAGAGCGTATCAATGCAGCATGTCGATGAGGAGGCAAGCCCATCATTTGACGCTCTTGCAATAACTCGCGCGCAAATGATAAGTAGCCGTCTTTGACCAGTTTTAATAGTAATTCGTTGTCAGGTTGTAGGGTTTGAATCAACACGCGGCCGGCTTTGTCACCTCGACCAGCACGACCAGCCACCTGAATCATGAGCTGTGCGGTATGCTCTGGTGAGCGGAAGTCTGCTGATAAAAATCCGCGATCGGCATTGGGTAAGCAAACTAGCGTGACATTAGGGAAATGATGACCTTTGGCGACCATTTGTGTACCGACCAATATAGCAGGGTTGCCTTTATTGATTTGCTCGTAGATGTTTTCCCAGCTGTCTTTGCGTCTTGTGGTGTCACGGTCTATTTGAATAATCGGATAGAGATTTTTGCTTGTTTGAGGATTAGCAAAGATTGCGTGTAGATTTTCGCTGAGCCTTGTCGTTCCCATCCCTTTAGCATCTAGGTTTTGACTGCCACAATCAGGGCATACGGTAGGGATATAGGCCTGCCAATCGCAATGATGGCACTTTAAGTAAGAGTTGCTTGAATAATTGCTTCGCTGGGCTTGGCTATTATAGTGAACGGTCAGGTGAGCATCACAGCGAGGACAATCTGCTTGCCAGCCACAAGCCTCACACAACAGAACGGGCGCATAGCCACGACGGTTCAAAAATATCAATACCTGGTCGCCAGCTTCTAGCGTTTGCCGTATTGCCCCGATCATGGCATCCGTCAGCCCTGTATCGTAACGTGCACCGTCATCTTGTATTTGTTGATGGGTGCTTTGCAAGCGTGCATCGATCAGTTGCATGGTTGCAGGCTTGGCATTACCCGGACGAGTAAGCAGTTGGTATTCTACTAGTTTGCCATCATTGACCAGTTTTAAATGCTCAAGAGAAGGTGTGGCAGTACCAAGTATCACTGGGATTTTATATTGTAACCCTCGATAGAGCGCAACATCAGCCGCGTGATAACGTAATGTGTCTTGCTGCTTATATGAGCCATCATGCGCCTCATCCACAACAATTAAACCTAAGTCTGCAAACGGATATAGTACAGCCGAGCGCGTACCGATTACGATTTGTGCATGCCCCGTGCGACAGTCTTGCCAACCTTGCAAACGGTGAGTGTTGGTCATGCCTGAATGCAATAGCACAATGTGGGCTGCAAACCGACTGGCAAATCTGGCACGTGTTTGCGGTGTAAGGCCAATCTCTGGTACTAGAATAAGGACTTGTTTACCAGCCTCTAGTACTGCTTGCATCGCTTGGAGATAAACTTCGGTTTTACCACTACCAGTAATACCGTTGAGCAAAAAACCAGTATAAGTATCAGATTCATGTGCAGTGATAATAGCGTCGACAGCAAGTTTCTGCTCATCATTGAGGTCGAGTGGCATTTTTGCCAGTTTAACTGGAGCAGGCGCTTGTTTTGGCTGAATATAGCGCTCGACTAACCCTTTATCTTCTAGTGTCTTTAGAAATGCTCGTTGCATTCCTTCTAGTAGCAATACGTCTTCACTTGCGCCATGTTGACCATGTAGCTTTAGCATGTCGAACTGCTGCTTTTGTTTCTTGGCATTGGCTCGAAAATCATCATCAGTAACATGAGGCAAAATTCGCCAATGGGTAATTAGTAAGTCTAATGGTTTACCTTGACGGACAAGGCTTGGCAGGATAACGGCCAATACATCACCAAGTGGATAGTGGTAATAGCGTGCTAGCCAATAGGCAAGCTTGAGCATACCAGCGTCCAAAATAGGCTCAGCATCTAGACGTTTATTGATGGGTTTGATCTTATTTACAGGTACGCTACTATCGTCTTGTGAGATGTGAGCAATCACAATACCAATCAGAGTCTGACGACCGAATGAAACCTCGACGCGGCTCCCGATTGGCGGTATCGCACTGTCTGACAGAGCAGGCTTATCAGCTGGTAAGCTATAGTCAAATACCCGATAAAGGGGGACGGGCAGAGCAACTTGTACCAACATAAACGGCTTCGCAGTCTTATTAGGTGAATATGAGATCAGAATAATAGAACAGAGACCAATAAGCTTAGCATGATGCTAAGCTTATTGTGATTTATCTTATAGGCTGTTGCTAAAATGAGCGCTTAATAATGAGCAAAAAATATTAAGCATTCAATAGCGTCTTATTCAATATATAGAATAGACTCAATTTCTACCACGCCACCTTTAGGTAGAGCGGCTACTTGGACGGCAGCGCGGGCAGGGTATGGCTCGCTTAGGTTGGCGACAAAAACTTCGTTTAGGACGGCAAAGTCACTTAAGTCAGTCAGAGATACATTGAATTTGACCACGTCATTTAAACTGCCACCAGCTGCTTCACAGATAGCTTTGATATTTTCAAATACTTGCTCAGCCTGTGCCTTAAAACCTTCTCTTAGCTCCATAGTGTCAGGATCAAAACCAAGCTGACCTGAGATATAGACAGTATTGCCGACTTTGACAGCTTGTGAATAGGTGCCGACAGCTGCAGGTGCTTTATCAGTTTGGATGGTTTGACGAGTCATAGGATATCCTTTGTATATGGTTAATTGAAGGTTATAACATTGCTAATTTATACGTCAGCAAACAGGCTTATTATAATTGATATAACCGCATAATGTTAGGGAAACCTAGCAGTGAGCGTAGTTCACGAATACCCTGTGCTAGATGATTGCGACTACGCACTACAATCTGAATAATACTGTCAGTACTACGAACATCAATGGTTTCTACACCCATATTTAGCTGGCGCAAGTGATAAATAACTTCACTAATCTGTTCGTCACTAAGCGCAACGGAAAGCTTCAAATAAGCAGGGAAACGAATTTTCCCACTATTTTTTAGTTCTTGTTCATCGATATCACCTTGCTTGACCGCATTGTCACTGCGCCAACGAAGTTGAATCACCTGATAAGGATTATCTTTACGGATATCATCTAAGGAAAAGCATTTATGTCGGTGAACAACCAAGCCGTGACGTGATAGGTGACCTACAATAGGATCACCATATATTGGGTGACAGCAGTTACCGAAATTAAGCTCAACACCAGCAGCATTCGCAATTAGCTGTTGCGGTTCAGTCATGTCATCGCTATGTACTTTTGCTTGTAAATCACTTAATTCATCGCTGAATAAGCGAGTTACTACTAGTTGTGGCAGCAGCGTGCCTGAGCTTATCTGTTCAAACAACGCGTTTTTTTCTGTCAAGCCACGCCACTCAGTCAAATCTTTCCAGTCCGACTCTGTTAGATCATCGAAGCTCTTTTGATGGGTTCTAAGCGCACGATCCAATGCTTGTCGCCCGTGATGTTGTTTGTCAGCGACGGACAAATCTTTGAACCAACGTAGGATCTCTTCACGCGCTTTGTTGGTCACTACAAATCCTAGCCATTCAGCCTTTGGTTCTGAATGACTATTCACTTCTATCTCAACTGACTGTCCATTTTTTACGACAGTACCAAGCTTTGCCACTGTGCCATCAATATTTGCCCCAACAGCGACGTTGCCAACCATAGGCCCGACAGCATAAGCAAAGTCTAGAGCAGTTGCTCCTTGTGGTAACTCATAAGCACGGCCTTGAGGACTGTAGCAAATGATTTTACTGGAGTGCAGGTAATCCATTAGCTCATTGATGGTAGAGACTGCCGCTGAAAAGTCAGGACTGTTTTCATTTAGGTTGTCTTCATCAACCAAGTCTTTCATGTTACGTAGTGATGCTTGAATCACTGACTGGCTAACGTCTGATGCATGTTCAGCACCAATGACACCAAGTCTTGCAGCACTTTGCATTTGCTTGGTCAAAATGGTGACTTTTACTACATCATTATCACGTTTATAGATAAGAGTGAGGGATTGGTTGCCACCTGGTAGAGGCCTACGAATATTATCAGCAATATGGTTATCATCTATCTGATACTTTTTGATCAGATAGTAAGCCAGTTTGTCGCATGCTTCGATGTTATCAAGGACGATCTCAAACGCATAATGACGCAGTAGCGAACTGATTTCACCGCGGTTGCGGAAAAACTGACGGTATATGACCACACGATTGTCTAAAACTTTGACTAGACCACTGAGCCCTAAATTATTGAGGACAATACTCAAGTAACGATGAATGGCTTCTTGCTGAAAATTACGCCCAAGCCCATGCTGTAACAGCTTATCAGATAGCTTGTTGTACATATCAGAGTTTAAATTGCGATAACACAATACCTCGATATAATCAGCAATATCATTCAGGCCCATCAATCGTGCAAATGGCACATAAAAATCTAAGGTTTCTTGTGCTGTTGTACGTTGCTTCTCAGGACGTACGGCATCAAGTGTAGACATGTTGTGTAGGCGATCAGCAAGCTTAATGATAAGCACACGAGGGTCAGCAAGTGTAGCCGTCAAAATTTTATGAAAAGTGGCCGCTTTGTTTTGTTGCTTATTGTGCGAAGATGACTTCAGCTTAGTCACACCATCAACCAACCTAGATACTATGGCACCATAACGCTGCTCAATCTGTTCGTCACTTACTTCGGTGTCTTCGACTGTATCATGCAAAATAGCCGCGATGATGGTATCTCGATCTAAGCGAAATCCGGCTAGTATTTCAGCGACAGCGATTGGGTGGGTGATATAAGGTTCCCCAGATTTGCGCTTGTCTTTGATATGCGCAATATCTCCGAACTCACAAGCGTCAATAATATCACGGCGTTCAGCAGCAGTGAGATAACCTACTGAACGTAGCAAGTTATATTGAGCATCATCGACAAGTTGATGACTGAGTTTGGGTAGGGTTTGACTCATAAAATAATGATCCTATTTTCCATGACCTACTTATTGGGCCACTTACCAAAGTAAATGGAGTCTAAATAATGACCTACCATACAAAACTTGAGGATGAGTACGCCATCTTCTAATTAATCGCAAATTGCTTTCAATGTCAACTGATAAGCGAGTAGACGATGAAAAAAATAACTCAATGGTCTATTTTGGAGATAAATAGCCGCCAAAATAGCCAATACATTATATTTACAACCAAAAAACCACAGCTTATGCTGTGGTCTCTATTGTTACTCAAGATGTATGCTTATTTTATAAAAACATATTGGTTTTATAAAACACATCTTATCTAGGCAGCCTATTAGAAGCTATGGTCGCCTGATAGTGCTAAATCTAACGAGCTAGTAGCAAAATTATGCTCTGGCTGGTTTAGAATGTCGCGTGTGATTTTACCAGCGGCAATTTCACGTAGTGCTAGTACCGTAGGCTTGTCGTTATCGACATCAACCATAGGCTCAGCAATACCTTTGGCCAGTTGGCGGGCGCGTTTGCTTGCGACCAAAATTAGCTCAAAGCGATTATCAACATTATCCAAACAATCTTCAATCGTCACTCGTGCCATAAATAGCTACCTCGGTTGTTTTTATTAGTAGCGGACCTTGCCCACCACTCAATAAAAATAATATCAAAAATATAAAGGGGAATAGCTAAAGATTATAGCATTTTTTGCCAAGTCGCGTCGTTGCTTTTTTATATCTACTTGAGAGATAAGTTGCTAAATGCGATTAATGCTTAGTTTACTCTTCTACCTGAGTATTTAGCAAGTTGTTAATCGTGCGATGATAGCGTTGTTGTTGACGGGTAAGCGTCTGTCTATCTGCCACGATAATTGCTTTTAGCTCAGCTAAGGCTACGTCAAAATTATCATTGATCACTACATAGTCAGCATTCACATATTGTGCCATTTCGGTGACTGCGCCAGCTAGACGGCGCTCTATGACTTCTACAGAATCCTGCGCGCGGGTTGAGAGACGTTGACGTAATGTAGCAATACTGGGTGGTAGAATAAAAACCATAATGGCGTCGGAAAAGATATTTCTGATTTGCGTCGCTCCTTGCCAGTCAATCTCCAAAATAACGTCAATACCTGCCGCTAGCTGGGTACGTACACTTTCCTCTGACGTGCCATAATAGTTACCAAATACTTCAGCATGCTCTAGAAATAGGTTTGCATTGATACCATTAGTAAAGCTATCGGTATCTGTGAAATGATAATGTTGACCATCAATCTCGCCTGGACGTGGTGCACGAGTGGTATGTGAGACACTGACAGTCAAATCATTGGTAGTAGCAAGCAACTGCTTGACCAATGAGGTTTTGCCTGTACCTGAGGCGGCAGTGATAATAAATAATGAACCTGTCATGCAATTTATCCTAATAGAAGGTGTTTTGATAACTCTTAAAGTATTTTTTATAGATATGTCTTGATAAAAGATTGAGCAGTGCCCCAGCCAAAAACAAAGACTAGAAAAAATAAAAAACGCCATCATGTATAGCGATAGAAATCATAGTAAGTGCGTTATTATAAACTGCTTTTATACAAGTTAAAGCTGGTTTTGCAATATGTCGTAAGCATACTGAGGTTTGCTCATAAAACATTGCTACAAGCAGACAGCTATTTTAGAGAGTGGTAAAAGCAAATTATGCTAAAGTAGAGTATTGATTTCATCCCAAATTTTGAACAGTAAAATTCAAAAATACGTTTTAATTATAAATTATCCAATGATAGGCCTTCTTATGCAAATTTATCTTGCCAATCCCCGTGGATTTTGTGCTGGTGTGGACCGTGCAATTGCGATTGTTAATGAAGCATTGACACGTTTCGAGCCGCCCATTTATGTCCGTCATGAAGTGGTGCATAATAAATTTGTGGTATCGGACTTAGCCAATCGTGGCGCGGTGTTTGTTGAAGAGCTTCATGAAGTGCCAGACGGTTCCATCGTTATTTTCTCTGCTCATGGGGTTTCCAAAGCGGTTGAAGATGAAGCTGAGCGCCGAGATTTGACCGTGTTTGATGCAACATGCCCATTGGTGACCAAAGTACATATCGAAGTGGCAAAGTTTGCACAGGATGGCATGGATGCGGTGTTGATAGGACATGCAGGACATCCAGAGGTAGAAGGTACGATGGGACGTTTTAATCGTCGCCATGGTGGACAGATTCATCTGGTCGAAGATGAAGGTGATGTGGCTGCATTGACTGTACAGGATGCTGAACGCTTGGCATTTGTGACTCAGACAACCTTGTCGATGGATGATACTGCTCGCGTTATCGATGCGCTGCGTGAAAAATTCCCTAGTATCCAAGGCCCGCGCAAAGACGATATTTGCTACGCCACTCAAAACCGCCAAGATGCGGTAAAAGATTTAGCCAGTCGTTGTGAAGTGGTCTTGGTCGTTGGTTCACCAAACTCATCAAACTCTAATCGCTTACGTGAGCTGGCCGAGCGTATGAATTGCCGTGCGTATCTAATCGACAATGCCAGTGAGATGGATAAGCGTTGGTTAGATGGTGTCCAGAGTATTGGCGTGACTGCTGGGGCATCTGCACCTGAAGTATTGATCCAAGAAGTTCTACAGCAATTACAAGACTGGGGTGGGGACTTGCCCAGTGAGCTATCTGGTATCGAGGAAAATGTGACGTTTAGTTTGCCGAAAGCCTTGCGTATTCCAGTCACCCAAGTTGGTAGATAGTCAATATTAGTATTTGTATGAACCATCATTTATATGGATAAGCTCGCATGAAAGAACCAAAAGCCAAATTTGTATTAGCAGAGGCCACGCTCGCTGAAGTTAACAAGCAACTGAAGCTTAACATGCTCGTGATGGCGGTAGTAGTCTTTATATTGTTTATGAACATCGTCAAGTTCATGGCAGAAAAAAGTTTTTTCTATGCTATGTTTGTAGTAATAATGGTTGTCTTATTATTCTTCATACAAAAAGCTCGCCGTATTCTCATACTAAGAAAACAAGAGCTTACTCACAAATAAAAGTACAAAAAAAGTGCCAAATATAGGATAGCTATGACTGCTTATTACAAATTTATCAAACGAGAGCTACAAGAAGATGGTGTCAGTGTGGCGCATTATCAGCCAACCAAACATGCACAAGGTGCTTGGAATGAGCATGAACAGCATATGGCACCAGCGACGGGCCTACTTACAGCTGAGTTAAATGGCTTTGCGCTGCAGCCGAATACTCGTATCGCACGTGTCAGCCTTGATATCCTTGGGCTAATACCACTCGATGATTTTACGATTACCACTCGCTGTATCCGACCAGGTAAGACTATTGAATTGGTTGAAGCGGTCATGAGCAGCCGTGGCCGAGATGCTATTATTGCAAGGGCATGGCGACTTCTCACTCAAGATACCAGTGAAATTGCTGGACTTGAAGATCAACCAGCCAGATATAAACCTGAAGAGTTACCAGTTTGGGAAGACATGAAAGGCTGGCCAGGCGGCTACATTGAAAGTGTACGTTTGGTAGCGACAGAAGACCGTCGTCCTGGTCGCGGTATGGTATGGATTACTAATGATACAGATATGATTGAAGGCGAGCTGACTGATGACTTAGTGCATCTATTGGGTATGGTCGACACTGCCAACGGTGTTGTACCAAGGTTAGGTCTTGGTTTATCTAAATTGGAGTGGATGTTTCCTAATACTGATTTGCAAATTCATATGCATCGCGCGCCAAAAGGTCGCTGGTTGGGGATCGAGGCCGTACAACAATATGGCGATGATGGTATCGGACTGACCAGTGCGGTATTGCACGATGTATACGGGCCTTTCGGTCGTAGTGAGCAAATCCTTACCATTCGCCCGATGCCGCACTAAAGAGCTAAAAATCAGCTAGCTTCAGGTTTTGAAAAATAAAACGATATATTGTAATCAATTAATTATACAAATATTGGAAAAATGGTTTTAATAATAGCCAACAAGATGATATTACCAACAAGACAATATTAATCGATATAGAGGTTGCTATGAAAACACATACTCAATTTTCAAAAAAACTGACAACTATTTGGGATATTTTGATAGAAGCATATTCAGAATAGTTGCTGTTGTTTGCGCTTTGATTGTTATATCAAAAGTAATTGAGCAAATAAATAACTAATTAAGCAAATGATTGATACTAGAACACCGCCTTGGCAAACAAGTGCGGTGTTTTTTATTGAATAGGACGTTTGAGCTTGAATTTTTTTTCGTTGCCCCTATTAGTATAGACAGTTTAACGGTATTGCATACGGCAAGTTATCTAATATTATTAGAGCAGCTTTCGTGAGCATATCGTTATCTGATAATAGGTCTTTCATAGAATTTAAAGGAGTTTTTATGAGTGAAGCAACTCAAGCTGAAGGTCTGAACCCAGAATTAAAAAAACATACGTTTGAAGCGGAAGTGGCTCAGTTACTGCATTTGGTCACACATTCACTATATTCTAACGCTGACATTTTTGTCCGCGAGTTGGTATCTAACGCGTCGGATGCTTGTGATAAGTTGCGCTTTGAGGGCACAAATGACGATAGCCTTTATGAAGATGATGGCGAATTAAAAATCCGTATCTCTGTCGATGAAGCCGCCAAAACCATTACCTTTACCGATAACGGTATTGGTATGAATGAAGCAGATGCAATCGAAAACTTGGGTACGATTGCTAAATCGGGCACCAAAGCATTTTTAGACAAATTGTCTGAATCACAGAAGCAAGACGGTCAATTGATTGGTCAGTTTGGTGTTGGTTTTTATTCAGGTTTCATCGTGGCTGATACTATCAGTGTTGAATCACGCAAAGCGGGCGAGCCTGCGGATAAGGGCGTGCGCTGGGTATCAGATGGTACTGGTAGCTTTACTGTTGAGCCTATTAGCAAAGACACGCGTGGTACGGCGATTACTTTGCACTTAAAAGAAGAGTATTCTGAAGGCGAAGATAACTACTTAGATCGCAGCAAAATAAAGCGTTTGGTTAATAAGTACTCTGACCATATCAGCTTACCGATTCAAATGCGTAAAGAGATCTGGCAAGAAGATGTAAAAGAAGACGAAAACGATGACACGCCTGCTGGTGGCGAGATGGTACTCACTGATGAGTGGGAAACAATCAATAAAGCCAGTGCGCTATGGACTCGCTCAAGCTCTGAAATTGAAGATGATGAGTACGTCGATTTTTATAAGAATATCTCTTATGATATGGATGAGCCGCTCACTTGGACGCACAACCGTGTAGAGGGTCGCGTACAGTACACGCAACTACTATATATTCCTAAAAAAGCGCCAGTCGATCTATACACTCGTGAGCAGCAGCATGGTCTAAAGCTTTATGTGAAGCGCGTCTTTATTATGGACGAAGCTGAGCAATTGTTACCGATGTACTTGCGCTTTGTGAAAGGGGTGATTGATTCAGCAGACTTGCCATTGAACGTGAGCCGTGAGCTTCTACAAGAGTCACGTGATGTAAAATCTATTCGTGATGGTAACGCTCGCCGTATCTTGACCTTACTCGCAAGCCTTGCTAATAGTGAAGACAGTGACAAGCAAGAGAAGTTTGCCCAATTCTATGCAGAGTTCGGTGATGTCATCAAAGAAGGTTTAGGCGAAGACACAGGCAATCAGGAACGTATTGCTAAGCTATTGCGTTATACAACCAGCACGCAAGACGGTCTAGTGACGAGCTTTGAAGACTATAAAGGCCGTATGAAAGATGGTCAAAAAGCCATTTACTACCTCACAGCTGATAATCTAGCCGCTGCGAAAAACAGCCCACAACTTGAGCTATTCAAGAAAAAAGGCATCGAAGTTATCTTGATGACCAGTCGTGTTGATGAATGGGCAATGAACTTCTTAACCTCATTCGATGAGACACCGCTGCAAAACATCGCGAAGGGCGCAGTAGATTTAGGCGACTTACAAGATGAAGCAGAAAAAGCTGAGGCAGAAAAAGCTCAAGAAACGCTTAAGCCTGTTGTCGATAAACTAAAGACTGCATTGGGCGATCGTGCTAAAGATGTCAAAGTATCTACTCGTTTAGTTGATAGCCCAGCGTGTTTGGTTGTTGGTGAAGGTGAGCTATCGCCACAAATGATTCAAATGCTACAGCAAATGGGTCAGGACGTACCAGCAAGTATGCCAACGCTAGAAGTAAACCCTGAGCATCCACTTATCAAGAAGCTTGAGAGCAGTGAGCAATTTAATGATCTGGCGCAAGTCATTTTTGATCAAGCATTATTGGCAGATGGTGGTCAGCTAGATGACCCAGCCGCCTACCTAAAACGCGTCAATGAGCTATTGATGAGATAATGTTTAATAACTAGTAAAAAAGGAGGTCTTATATAAGAGGTCTCCTTTTTTATTTGAATTTTTAGCCAAGTTTGAGTGAATTTTACAAATCAGCCTTATCCTCTTAACTGACAATCCGTTACAATCGCGATAGATTAGCGAGCTAAAATATTAAGCAGCGCTAGTTATCTTCTATAATCACTCCATCGTGAATTCAATATAAATCGATGTCTGCATGCTGCACAAAAAATCATCAACTGATTGTGCCGCGCGGCTGTTACATTAAGATAGTTATCATTGAGTCATTTTATTTTTCTCGACTGGCTAGAGGTCTAAGTCTTTGTCACTTACGTCGTTAAAAACCGTCTCGCTTCAGCGTTTTTCGCTCAATTTCGCTGCCAATATTATTGCAACCTTGTGGATGCTAGTGGGCTCAACACGGGCTTTTTCTTGGGTTAAACCTACTTTTGTACAGTTTGCTGTATTCGCACTATTGGCGCTTGGTAGTAATGTCTTATTTTCTTGGTTAGCTGCTGAAAGTGGCAGTATATTCAATGAGCAAGGATTGGTCAGTTATTTGATATGGCCGATGATTATTTTGCTTGGTGGTATCATTTTGGCTCGGCGAGCGAGTAACCAAGCATTAGTATTTGTACCAGTAGTACTATGGTTAGTTGCTGATACCTTATCAGCCCTATTACAGAGTTTGGTTCAGTTTTCTGGTAGCTATGGTTGGTTGCCTGATTGGAGTTATTCGTTCTTACCAGTACTGTTTTTAGTATTGTTCTTGTGGCAGACGCTAGCGTTGCTTTGGATTTTTTCTCGTCGTCTGCGGATACCATGGTGGGAGCGAATTATTGTATTGGTTGGCGCAGTAGCACTGCTGACTATCTGGCAGCGTAATGTCGCAGACCAGCCTATCTTTAAGCAAATACCTGTAGAACCTGTACTAGAAGAGGCGGCATTGTATCAGCAGCCACGTCTATTACAGCAAGCATTGGATAGTATAGACCCGAGTATCGATGGCAAAACCGATTGGTACTTCATGGGAGTTGCAGGATTCTCTGACCAAAACGTCTTTCGCTCTGAGGTTAATAAAGTACGTGAGCTGTTTGATGTGCGCTTTGGTACTAGCGGCCATTCACTATCGTTAATTAACAACACTTATAGCTGGCTAGATGAGCCAATCGCCACTAAGACCAGCATTTTGCGTGGCCTAAAGAAAATCAGTCAGCAAATGAATGCTGATGAAGATGTGTTGTTTCTAACGTTGTCTTCACATGGTAACCAAGATATCGTCCAGTTGGCAAACCCGCCGCTTGCGATGGATAATTTAGATGCCACATGGTTGCGTGAGGCGCTAGATGCATCAGGTATTCGCTGGCGTGTGATAGTGGTATCTGCCTGCTACTCAGGCTCGTTTATTGATGAATTAGCATCGCCGACTACGGTAGTGATTACTGCCTCTGCTGCTGACAAAGCATCGTTTGGCTGTACCAACACGGCTGAAATGACCTATTTTGGCCAAGCGTTTTTTGCTGAAAGCTTACGAGGGAATACCAGTTTTGAATCGGCTTTCAAAGACGCTAGTATACGGGTTAATGAGCGTGAAAGCGCCATGGGCTTTGAGCCATCAGAGCCGCAGATGGTCATTGGTAGTTTGATGGAGACGGCATTACCTGCGTTTGAGCAAGTATTGTTTGATAAGGCACGCCCATCAGTTGCTAGTATTACAAATAATGCGACTTCTACAACGGTTAATATTCTACCTGATAGTGCTACTAATTTATCGGTAGACGAAGTAGAGATAGCTGCTGAATAAACATAAAGTATAATTTAGTATTGATTAAACATCATCATTGGTTCTATTTTAAACAAAAGGATATCACTCATGCAAAATTCCTATAGTCATAGCTTGTCGAACAACAAACAGCTTACCCAAAAAAGTGTAAATCGCTGTTTCAACGGTGAGCAGCATTATTATAGTCATGAGTCGACATCTACCAAAACCTCTATGACCTTTAGTATTTACCTACCTGATGAGGCATTGGCTGGACGACGTTGTCCTGCGATATTGTACCTATCGGGTTTGACATGTAATGCTGATAATGTCACTCATAAAGCGCATTTTCAGCAAAAATGTAGCGAGCTTGGTATGATACTTATTGCACCTGATACTTCACCTAGAAGTAGTGAAGACAGCGATGTACCAAATGACGATCGCTATTTTGTCGGTCAGGGTGCAAGCTATTATGTTGATGCGACCCAAGCGCCTTGGTCAGACAATTTCAATATGCAAAGCTACATCGTTGATGAACTATATGACTTATTACGTTCAGAGTTTCCTATCCACAGCATCGGTGTCACAGGGCATTCGATGGGTGGTCATGGCGCGTTGTTGCTAGGGTTTAAGTTCCCAAGTAAATTTGTCAGCGTATCGGCTTTATCTCCCGTGTGTGCGGCTAGTGAGTCAGCATGGGGGCAAGCCGCTTATACGGAATACTTCGGTGATAATAAGTCTTTATGGGCACAAGCGGACGCCTCACAGATGATTGAAAAGGTTGGTCAGCAGTATTCGAGTGTATTGGTTGATCAAGGCGCAGCTGATAACTTTTTAGCAGAGGGTCAGCTACAGACTTCTAAATTACAGGATGCTTGTGCAAAAGCCAAACAGCCCTTAACATTACGCTACCAAGCGGGGCATGACCACAGCTATTATTTTATTCAAACAGTGATCAATGATCATATCGAACATCATTGGCATATGGCTCAAATGAGCTAAAGTGCTGTATAGACGACCGTGATACATTTTTCGCTATTCCATTCATGCTCAAAAGGTGATTTTTATGGCAAGTTATCAAGATTTGACAGCTTCTAATTCAAAGAATACGTCAGCAGATACGAGCTCTACAAAAGCGACTATGCAAGCTGACATGGATGCTGCTCTAAAAAATAAACAACGTACCAATAATTCTAGTAATAATGAAGCGTCTCAAGTTAAGTCAAATGAGTTGATTGCAAAAACTGTTAACGAAGCGGGCGATAGAGTGCTCGATGAGACGCAAATCTCACGTGTGATAGAGATGGCATGGGAAGATAGAACGCCATTCGGTGCGATAGAGCATAGCTATGGTCTCGATGAGACTGGGGTTATTAAACTCATGCGCCAAGAGCTAAAGCCTTCATCTTTTCGCTTATGGCGGCAAAGAGTGAGCAACCGTGCTACCAAGCATGAGGCAAAGCGCTCTTTCGAAGTTGGCCGTGCTTATTGCAAAACCCAATATAAGCCACGTTAACTCAATAAATATTTAACATCAATATGTAAAAGGCTCGCAGTATATGTGAGCCAATTATCATTTTCTTTTTAATTTATCAATATCTTATATAAACATAAATTAGGTAGCTCAATTATGAACAGTCCTGCTAAGCCTTATCTTATTGCACCGTCGATACTTTCAGCTGATTTTGCGCGGTTGGGCGAAGAAGTAGAGAAAGTACTAGAGTCGGGTGCCGATGTGATTCATTTTGATGTAATGGACAATCATTACGTACCCAATTTGACGTTTGGTAGCATGATTTGTAAGGCGTTGCGGGACTATGGTGTTGAAGCGCCAATTGATGTGCATCTGATGGTTTCACCTGTCGATAGTATGATTGAGCAGTTTTTGGAGGCGGGCGCTAGTATCATTACCTTTCATCCAGAAGCCAGCGCTCACATCGATCGCTCACTTCAATTGATCAAAGATGGCGGTGCAGAGTGCGGTTTGGTATTGAATCCAGCAACACCACTACATTATCTCGATTATGTTATGGATAAAGTAGATCAGATTCTATTGATGAGCGTGAACCCAGGTTATGGTGGGCAGTCTTTTATCGATAGTACTCTAGATAAAGTCCGTCAGGTACGTCAGCGTATTATTACTAGCGGTCGAGACATACGATTGGAAGTTGATGGTGGTATCAAAGCCAGTAATATACGTGCGATTGCTGAAGCAGGCGCTGATATGTTCGTTGCTGGTTCTGCGATTTTTAATCAAGAAGATTATAAAACGGCTATTGATGAGATGCGTGCAGAATTGTTATTAGCTAACAACAGCTAGTGAGCTTGTATAACTGATAAATACTATTAGCCATACAATGATAATATTAAGATGTGCTGTATAACTTATGATTATATGACGGTCAGTCACGTAAAGGTGAAATATGGACGCAAACAATTCTACCAGTTCAACAGAGCCTTCAGAGCAAGTAAACTCTCATGAAGCGTTGAAACAGCAGTCTAGGCAACCACTGACAAGTGAAACGCCGCAGCGTAGTTTGGTACCGAAAGGCATTACGGTTGGCTTAGCGATGTTTGCACTTATACTTAGTTTGGCAGGCTATGGCTTTCGCCTGATGGTGGGCGATGACGTTGAAACAGTACTGCGTCATGCGGCAGTGATTGTGCCTGCATTTATGCTAGGCATTCCGCTGTTCTTTTGGGTAGGCTCTCGCATACTTAATAAAGTCAAAGGACTACATATCGAGAGTTGGAATGCGATTAGTTTGGGCTATTTGACCTCATGTATCTCGATGCTATGGTTGATGGGTACTTATAGTTAAATTGTTTCGCTGTAGATATAAGGCTTTTCCGCGCCTATATACAACGTCGTAATATTTTATATTTTTTAATCATTAAGCCATGTTCTAC
The DNA here is from genome assembly GCF_052376135.1 of Psychrobacter sp. AOP7-C1-14. Taxonomy (NCBI): domain Bacteria; kingdom Pseudomonadati; phylum Pseudomonadota; class Gammaproteobacteria; order Moraxellales; family Moraxellaceae; genus Psychrobacter; species Psychrobacter sp. AOP7-C1-14. The sequence goes on from NZ_JBQSVH010000009.1 coordinate 67,824, forward strand.
AAGCATGACTGGAATTTTATATGAGAATCGTACCAGCCAGTATTGCTAAAATTATCTATCCTAAAGATTTACCAAATGGCCTATTTACCAGCTTAATTATCGCTTGCCTACTAATGGGACTAGCGTCATTACGTCATGGAACCGATTTACAAGGTTGGTTAAATGTTATTGAAAACTGGCTGCTGATGCTGCTGATATTTCCTACTGCAACGGCCACGATTGCACTTCCATTTAAGTATCGCGATCCTAGCCTTGAGCTAAAGCTCGTTTATTACCTTGGAATGTTTGTTGCCTTCTTATTTACATTAGCCAAACTGCGTTATTGGCGTTAATGTATACACACTGCATGGCATTCAAGTTTGCTTTTATAGCGAAGACTTATGCGGTAGCCCTTGAATTCTAGTGTTAAAGCGTCCATTGTATGAATAAGACAGATTTACCCGCGTGACTGTAAGATGATAGGTTTGCTGAATGAGCTTATTTTTAAGAAATGACTGCTTTGCAATGACTAATTTCTCTGCCAGTACTAAACGGGATAATAAGGAACACATTAATGCCATACGATATCGATAATGAGATAGAAGTAGATAATGAGAGTAACGATCAATTTGCAGGGTTTGCCAAAGAAACCACATTAGAGTTGGTGGAGGCAGACGATGGTAGGTTGTTGTTGCGTGATGCTGAACAAGATGAAGCACCGCTGATGACTATTGATTTTTCTGACAAGCTAAAAGAGCTACTTAGTAGCGATACTCAAGCTATTGGTCAGCATATGATTCATGCGGCGATTCAAGTCATTATGCAAAAGCAAATGAGTAAGTGGCATGCGCATGTGTATGATAAAGAACCGACACACTATAGCTGATCTTTGGCTATTTTTGAGCACTAATTAAAGCGAATAGCTGAAGTTATAGCTTAGCAATATTAAACTACAGACATAAAAAAAGGGTTTATCAATTGATAAACCCTTTTTTTGTTCAAATAACTTCTTTATAGAAAGTATTTATAAAAATGCCTTCTACAAATGATGGCAGTTATTTGATTTTAGCTTCTTTAAAGATCACATGCTGGCGTACTTTTGGATCAAACTTTTTGATTTCCATTTTGCCAGGCATAGTGCGCTTGTTTTTAGTAGTGGTGTAGTAATACCCAGTACCAGCTGTTGATACTAATTTAATCTTATCTCTCATGATAGCTTTCCTGTAAATGAGGGGTCTTCAAACGATAGGTACGTGTCTTAAAGAATGAGTTGCCACAACTAGTGCAGCAAAACAGCAGTTAAGTGATGAGAGTCATCACTCAGCTGCTATTCTTAACTTAAACTTTTTGACCTTGTGCGCGTAGATCCGCTAACACTTTATCGATACCAAGTTTGTCAATGATGCGCATACCTTTGGTAGACACACGTAGACGTACAAAGCGGTTTTCAGACTCTACCCAAAAACGATGGTTGTGAAGGTTTGGTAGAAAGCGACGACGGGTTTTGTTGTTTGCATGCGAAACATTATTACCCACCATAGGGCGCTTTCCAGTCACTTGGCAAACTCGAGACATGGCGAACTCCTAATCTATGAGGTATGAGTTTTTCTCATACCAGTCTGGGCAAGTTGCACGTTTTTGCGGCATGGACACAGCAAGCGGCAGCTTTGCACCAAACAAAACTATATGAAGGTTGAGCTGGTTTTGCTGCTATCTAAAGGCAAATAACAGGCTGACCAATTCAGAAAATTTTAAAGCCGACATTTATACCATAAAACAGATGAATACTCAAATATTTTTATAATATCTGTCGAATTAAAGGAGGGCTATTATACCCTGAAATGAGCACTCTATGTTGTTGATTGTTTAATAGTAAGGTTTAATTTTTAGTTGTAAGTTATAACAAAAGTCAGTAAAGTTGCTGTTATAAATTTAATACAATCTGTTAATATACTAGTATTACTGTAAACCTATGTATCATTCCCAATATTTTATGATCTTGGATAATGATTTTTGCTTATTTGCTTATTTGCTTATTTGCTTATTTGCTTATTTGCTTATTTGCTTATTTGCTTAGATAAATTACTGCTCATGCGGAGTTCAAACATGTCATATACATCATTGCCCACTTCTAAGTTGTTTCAACTAACAGCACTAACATTATCGTTGGCCTTAGCAGGTTGTGGCGGTGGGGGTGACGGTACTGATACGATTGCACCAGAGCCTGATTTGGGTGTAGAGCAGCCAGGTACTGGTGATGGGGGTGTTGAAACACCAGCTGCAGAATTGAACATTAGCAATAGTAAGCTAGTAGACGTAGATGGTAATACCATAGCTTCTATCGATCTAGAAGGTGCTTATTATGAAGTCCAAGTTATGGACGGAAATGATGAACCTGTGGCAAATGCCAAGGTGACATTCTCTATTAGTGCTGATGGTGTTGTGTTATCTCAGACGACATCAGGAGCCAAATTAACAGATAGTGAAGGCAAGGCACAAATTTTTGTGAAGCCTAATGCTCCTGAAGTTTCTGGCGCATATACTATCACCGCTAATGCAAGTAATAATGATAATACGGCGATTGATAACTTAACATTTGCTGTACAAGCAACAAATGTAAATCTAAGTGCTCTAACTGTGGTTGACTCGCAGCTTTCTGCAGGTGGTCAAACAGCTATATCATCAATGGCAACTGATACGGAAGGTAACGCTATAAGTGGCATATTAGTCAGTTTGAATGCTAGTTGTGGTCAGCTGCCTACTCAGGCAACTTCAGATGAAAATGGTATGATTACATTTGTCTATAAAGCTATAAATACAGACAATACTTTATGTAGTGGGAATGTTCGTATATCGGCTAGTACAGGCAGTTCGGCTACTCAGACGGCCAATCTTACTGTTCAAGCGCCTAAAGCTACTTCTATTGTTTATACTTCAAATGAGCTTACATTAGGTATTCAGAATAGCGGATCATCAGCGACGGGTGAAGCTGAATTTGCAATATATTCAAATAAAACACCGCTCGCCAACGCAGAAGTGACTCTTTCATTAGAAAAATCTCCTCTCGGATTGACTTTTGGTGTGTTAGGAAACAAAAATAGTTTTAATGCTATTACAGATGAAAATGGTAAGGTTTCAGTTAATATTTATCCTGGCAGTACTCCAGGCCCTGTAGAAATAAAAGCAACTTTGGCAACTGATGCTCGTATAAATGCTTTATCAAAAGGCATATCTATTGCTAGCTCTCGTGTAACGCAAGATGGCATTAGTCTATCATTTGGTAAAAACGTATTAGATTGGAGTTTGGATGGTGATGAAACATCAGTAGTTGCACGTCTAGTGGATCGTAATGGTAATAAAGTACCTGATGGGACAGTAGTTAACTTTACTGCTGAAGGCGGTAAAGTGTCTCCTTCTAGTTGTACAACATCTAATGGTGCCTGTGAAGTTACATTCTCGACTCAAAACCCTCGCCCTGGTGATGGTCGTGTTAGTATTCTAGCAGTTGTTGAGGGTGAGAAATCATATATAGATAATAATGAAAACAATGCTTGGGACGAAGGAGTTGATACATTAGTCCACAATATTGGAGATACTTTCCGTGATGACAATGAAGACGGAATTTTCCAAATAGGGGAATTCAATTACCCATTAACTACTCAAGCCAATCAAGTGTGTGAAAACAATATCCAGCAATTCATCCAGCTTAAGTTTCCAACTTTTGCTCAAGATAAGAAAGATCTCTTTGAAAGTACCTTTATTGGTAACTTTGTATCGCCAAATAAACCTATGACCTGTAACTCAGGGCTAGATGCAGTAGTACGTTATGAAGGTATTCAGTTGCTATCGAATGGTATTCCAAATATCACGTTATTATCTCCTAATACACAAATCATTACTGCAGCAAATAAAAGAGTAATTACTCGCATCAATAGCGGTGGTTTCTATGATTTAAACCCGATGCCATCTGGTACGACCATTTCAGGCTCAGTTGTTGACAAAACCAGCGAAGAAGGCAGTGGTAGCTGTACTGTAGAAATGATTGGAGGCCCTGAAGAAGTGCCAGCAATAGTATTTCCTGGTAAACCTGGTGATAATACAGGGACTGTTAATACTTTTGCATTAGATGAGTGCGAAGCAGGTGATTATTTCAAAATTTCTGTGACTACTCCTAAAGGTGTGACCACTAACGTTATCTATACTGTTCAGTAAAGTTTCATAGCTTCTAAACCCCTGACCACGTGTCAGGGGTTTTTGCTTTATCCTTCTAAATAACCAAAAACAACCAACTCGCTCAGCAAAGTATTGTAAAAAAGATTAAAATAATCGGTTTACTATGCTGTCAGCAATTTTTCAGCAATAAGTCATCATTTTTTATATTGGGCGAATCATGTCAGAAAACACTAAAACGGTTTCATTATCGACCATAGCTTCTCAGAGCAAACAGACACCTAGCGCCATTGATACAGCTACGCTGCTCATCAAATGCAAAGATCAGGCCGGTATCGTACAGGCAGTCTCTGAGTTCATCCATCGTTATGGCGCTAATATCATTACACTTGATCAGTATTCAACGGCGCATGAAGGCGGTCAATATTTCATGCGTTTAGAGTTTGCTTTGGCAGGATTGAGCGATATTATTGAAAATTTTGAAGCCAGCTTTGCGCACACTGTTGCCAAGCGCCACGACATGGACTGGCGTCTACATAACAATGCAACGAAGACCAAGGTTGGTATTTTGGTCTCGAAGTTTGATCATGCATTGTTAGATCTATTATGGCGACATCAACGTGGGCTGCTCGATTGTGAGATTACTTGCGTGGTCAGTAATCATCCTGATTTACAGCAAGCAGTCGAAAACTTTGGTATTAGCTTTCACCATGTACCAGTAACCAAAGACAATAAAGCGGAAGCAGAAGAGCAGATTCATAAGCTGATGGCAGGTAACGACTTGCTCGTATTGGCGCGCTATATGCAGATTTTGTCATCAGATTTCGTCAAACGTTGGCCGATGCAGGTTATTAATATTCATCATTCCTTCTTGCCTGCATTTGTGGGCGCAGATCCTTATCGCCAAGCTTATGATAAAGGCGTGAAGCTTATCGGCGCGACAGCGCATTATGTCACCGCTGAGCTTGATCAAGGGCCTATCATTGAGCAAGATGTACACCGTGTGACGCATCGCCAAGGGGTGACAGAGTTGCGTGCTATCGGCCGTGATATCGAGCGAAACGTATTAGCACGTGCTGTAAACTGGCATGTGCAAAATCGTGTGATTGTGGCAGGTAACAAGACCGTCGTATTTAACTAAGAAACATCAGTAGTGAATCGGCTAAAAATATAAAAAAGGCGGTCAGTAACTGTTGTTGCTGACCGCCTTTTTCTGAATATATATTCTAAAGAAGCATTTCTAAGACGAACTTGCTACCAACAAAGCCAATGGCTAATAGAATAAAAGCATAAATAGTGATATTGGCCGCACGTTTGCCTCGCCAGCCTGCACGCCAATTACCAAATAGTAGAGTACCAAATAACAACCACGACAGTAGACTAAAAACAGTCTTATGCACAATATGCTGCGCCATCAAGTCTTGCACATAGATAAATCCAATTCCCAGTGCGATACTGAGCAATACAAAGCCTACCAACAGCATATCGAATAATAAACTCTCCATACTTTGCAAGGAAGGTAGCTTATTAACCCAAAAGCGGTGAATGGTATGATGCTTGAGCTCACGTATTTGTAGACGTAGAAATAGCGCTTGTAACGCCGCCATCAACAGAACACAATAGGCAGCTAATGATAATATGATATGAATTTCAAGCCCGATACTGACATCAGTTAATGGTTGATAAGGGGCGCGACCGACATAACCGACAGTCATACCTACTAGCGCAGTGGGTGCAGCCAAAATACCAAGGCTAAGAATAGGGCGGTATAAACAGAACAACAGATAAAAGAATAAGAAAAATAAACTGGTCAGACTGATTATATTGAATAAGTTGAAATTCAAACCATACAGCGTCACAACGTATGGATATAGCAGTGCCGCATGTGTAGCCATACCGATAAGCAATAAGCTCAAACTAAGGCTTTTGTGAATAGGTTTGTCCTGAATCAGCGCCCAACCAATATGGATGCTGACTAAGATATAAGCCATGCTAGCAAGTAAGAATGCAAAGTGCACAGATAAAAAGCCTCATCTTATACTGAGCATAAACTGCCGCTCAATGTGTCGCTAAAGTGGTATTATCAGAATGATTAGAATAATCGTCCAATTTATCATAAAATGGGTGCCAGTTGAGCGCCATCTTGCTTATAACTTATAAATGATCGGCAGCGCGGCATAGTGCAAAACATAAAATATATCATCTATAAAAAGTTGACTACAATTATAAGTGCCGTATTCGTTGCGAAACGACTATAAGTTTTGAGCCATGTTAATGCTATAGTATTGATAATATAATTCTTTTATCATATCCCTTGTCATGCAATACCCTAATATTTTATAGCGTATCCTAATATTATTTACGAACCATTTTAATGGTTTGATTTAGAGTTATTTTAATTGCGTATTATTTAATTGAAAACCATTTTAATTGAGAGTTATTTATGTTTGATACTTTAACAGAACGCTTATCGTCGAGCCTACGTAATATCGTCGGTACCGGACAGTTGACCGAAGACAATATCAAAGACACACTGCGTGAAGTGCGTATGGCGTTGTTAGAAGCTGACGTGGCGCTACCTGTCACTCGTGATTTTGTAAAACGTGTGAAAGAGCAAGCGCTTGGTGCTGAGGTACTAAAAGAGTTAGCGCCAGGTCAAGCCTTTGTCAAAATTGTACATGATGAGCTGACCGAAATGATGGGCAGTGCCAATCAGCAGTTAGAGATGACAGGTAAGCCGCCTGTTGTTTATTTGCTAGCAGGTTTGCAAGGTGCGGGTAAAACGACTACAGCGGGTAAGTTGGCCAAGTATCTACAAGAGCGCCAAAAGAAAAAAGTCATGCTGGTCTCTGCCGACGTCTATCGCCCAGCAGCTATCAAACAGCTTGAGCAAGTAGCCGGTCAGGTGAATGCTAAGTTTGTAAACTCAAGCACGGATGAGAATCCAATTGATATCGCAAAGCGTGCGATTGAAGAAGCCAAAATCCAATATCAAGATATTCTGATCATTGATACCGCTGGTCGTCTACATATCGACGATACCATGATGGATGAGATTAAGGCGCTAACTGCTGCGGTTAACCCATCTGAGACGCTATTCGTCGTCGATGCCATGACGGGTCAAGATGCCGCCAATACCGCAAAAGCCTTTAATGACGCACTGCCATTGACGGGTGTTATCTTAACCAAAACTGATGGTGATGCTCGCGGCGGTGCAGCGCTTTCTGTACGCGCTATCACAGGGAAGCCAATTAAGTTCTTGGGCCGCGGTGAAAAACTAGACGAGTTAGAGCTGTTTCATCCTGAGCGTATCGCGCAGCGCATCCTTGGTATGGGTGACGTATTGAGTCTGGTTGAAGAAGTTGAGCAGAAGATTGACCGTGATAAAGCCGAAAAAATGGCGAAAAAGATGCAAAAGGGCGGTGACTTCGACCTTGAGGATCTATTGACCCAGTTCCAACAGATGAAGAGTATGGGCGGTATGGCAGGATTCTTAGATAAGATGCCTGGTATGGGCGGCTCAGACATGCAAAAGGCTGTTGAAGATGCCAACCCAGAAGAAAAAGTACGTGAAATGGAAGCACTGATCAATTCAATGACACCATTTGAGCGTAAAAACCCTGATAAGATTAACCCAAGTCGTAAGCGCCGTATCGCTGCAGGTTCAGGGCGTGAGATTCAAGATGTTAATCGTTTGCTCAAGCAGCACAAGCAAATGGCAAAAATGATGAAAATGATCTCAAAACCTGAAGGCATCAGTAAAATGATGAAGTCTATGCAAGGACTAATGGGTGGCGGTAGTGCTGGCGGTGGCGGCGGTCCATTGTTTGGTGGCGGTCAGCAAGGTGGTGCTAAAGACGTGAATCCAGAACAAATGGCCAAGCAAATGGGACTGGATCCAAACAATATGCCAAGCACCGAAGAGATGCAAAAACAAATGCAAGAAATGCAAAATCAAGCGCCAAAGAAGTTTAAAACGCGCTTTTAGATAACGATTAGCTACTTTTAAGATGTTTGATCAAAGCCCCGAAGCCAATTAAGCTTTGGGGCTTTTTATTGTCATTAGTTGTAGGTAAACACTGATGGATAAAGTGTGAAAAATATAGAAATTAATAAAATTCGTGTACCCTAAATGCTATGATAGGCGCTGCTTCATTCTGTCTGGGTTTCGATAGTACATGAATGATAGATCGTTATGAAAAATTAGTAAAATCTGACAAATCAATTTAGAACGCCAAAAGTAAAAAGCCGAGGTTGTGATGTTTTTAGCAATGGATACCGTGTTCGATCAGTGTTCGATCGCGATTTTAGATTCGAGCGGACAGGTACTATCGAGCCATACCGAAACAGGTAAGCGTCAGCAGACTCAACAGATTTTACCGATGATTGATGCTGCGTTGTCTGAGGCGCAGTTACGTCTTGCTGATATAAAAGCCTTGATATTCAATCGAGGACCGGGTGCGTTTAGTGGTATTCGCATCAATACCGCAGTGGTACAGGCTCTGTCTGTAGCGCATGACTTGCCTTGTGTTGGCGTCTCAAGCCTGCAAGCAATCGCACAATGTGCGTATCAGAAATACGGGCTGACACACCTATACAGCGCCCTTGATGCTCGTATGCAGCAAGTTTACTTTGGGCAGTATGAGTTGGTAACCGACGACCAGTTAGGTCATAACATTATGCAGCCAGTATTGGCTGATGGTAGCGATAGTACAGAGCAGCTATTAAATTATGAAAGCCAAACAGAGCTCAACCTGCCTATTGCGGGTAATGGCGCGCCGCTATTAACACGACATAATCAGCAAGACTGCCATGAAGATGTTTGGCCAGATGCTGTTGTCATTGGGCAGCTTGGTATTGCTCAGTTTGCAAATGATGGTGGTACGGAAGCATCGCAGGCATTACCAAAATATCTACGTAATCAAGCTTGGAAAACACTTAAGGAGCAAGGCAAAGCATAGCTTTATAAATATGCTTTTTACAGCGTCGCTTGCTGTCACTGGTTATGATAAATACTTTAACCACAACCAGTTTAACTCAATTGATAGCAGCCAGCTTTTTAGTGTTTAGCAAGCGCATACCAATATAAAATCAACGTTAATATAGGACAGCCAATCGGTCTGTTTTTAGGCCAGTTTTTTTAGGCCAGTCTGTTTCTAGGAAAGTCACTGTGGATATAGTTTTATTCGTTCAAGCTGTCATCATGGGTATCGTTGAAGGTATCACTGAATTTTTACCCATCTCTAGTACGGGATATTTGATCTTATCAGCAGATGTGATGGGTTTCTGGACTAAAGAAAAAGTTGATTTATTTGTCGTGGTGGTACAGCTTGGCGCTATTTTGGCAGTGATTTATGACTATTGGGGTAGATTGTGGCAAGCGTTGATGGGTTTGCTGACTGGCAAAGCAGAAGGAATGACCAATCCTAGACAGCTGGGGCTGAGTCTGATTGTCTCTACTATCCCTGTGATGATTGTTGGTTTTACCTTTGCCGATGAAATCAAAGCTTATTTGTTTAATCCTATTGTGGTTGCCATTATGCTCATCATCGGCGGTCTACTGATATTTTATGTGGAAAAGCGTCCTAAAGCGGTCATTGCAGAAGAAGCGGAAGATGTCAGCATAAAAACTGCTTTAATGATTGGACTATTTCAATGTTTAGCTCTAATACCAGGGACGTCACGCTCAGGTGCCACTATTATTGGTGCGCTGTGGTTAGGTGTCTCACGTAAGGCGTCTGCTGAGTTTTCTTTCTTTTTGGGGATTCCTGTTATCGTCGGGGCGGCGTTATTAGATTTGCTCAAACATGGTGACGTACTGACCAATAGTGAAGATTGGCTGGTGCTAGGTATCGGAACCATCGTGTCATTTGTAGTGGCGCTACTTTGTATCCGCTTACTTGTGGCATGGGTAAGTCGCCGAGATTTTACTATCTTTGCTTGGTTGCGCATTATCACGGGTGTTGTTGTGTTGGTCGCCGCTTGGGGCTTTGGTTATCAAATGGCTGGCTAGATTTGCGTTATGATTTAACACGCCAGTAATTCATAGTTAAAACAATCAGCAAACAGGATGATGGTTATGACAGATGCGACCCAAAAGCATGACGAGACAGGTGCTTTTGTACATTGTCGGTTACTCTACGTCAATGACAGCCAGCAAGCACAGGTTGAGAGTCTACAGTCATTGATAGCTGAGCATACATTACCAATCATTTTAGATATTAAAGTCGCGACAGAGAAACTCACTCAAAAGCGCCGTCAGCAATTGAGTCAAGCATCTACTCAGCATATTCTATTATTAGATGATAAAGATAAGCTATCATGGCTAAGTGATGGACTCAGTGTGGCACCTGAATGGGATAAGTTGCAGCGCCGTGTCGTGAGTGCTGGCCGTAAGTCTGAGCTGCTATTACAAGCGGCCAAAATTACATCAGATAGTCATGTTATTGATGCAACCGCTGGCTTTGGGCATGATAGTTTGATATTGGCCAGTACGGGTGCACAAGTCACTATGCTTGAGCAACAACCTTTAATGGCATTGTTGCTACTTGTAGAGCAGCAGCGTATGAGTGCGCTACCCAATTGGCAGAAACTCATGAGCCGCCTACAGATTATCAATACTGATGCATTGAGCTATTTTGTGAATTTAAAGGTGGATTCCGTAACAGATAATTCTGCGATAATCGATGTCGTCTATCTGGATCCGATGTTTCCAGAGGATAGCTATCAAGATAGTAAGACAGGCAAAGGTGCAAAAGTCGGTAAGCATATGCAAGCATTGCATCAATTGGCTCGTCCACCAACGTTAGATGAAGAGCGACAACTGCTAAGTAGTGCGAAGGTCGTTGTCAAACAAAGTGCGCAAGGCCAAGGTCGCGTGGTCGTAAAACGTCCACAATTTGCACCATTGCTCGCTGATGAACCTGCTAGTGAAAGCTGGCATAATGAAGCTGTGCGCTTCGATGGGTATTTTGTCTGATAGCTACTGTTTGTGATAATGGATGTACGAGTATAAATGTACTCAATTAGTCAGCTTATACGTTCAGAATTAATGGATTTAGGAGCAAGGAATGTCAGCGTTAATCATTTGGGTTATGGGTGCAGTTTTATTGTTGATCAATATCATGCTGCGCACTCGGATTCTTCGGCTTGAGGCACGGTTAAAAGAGCTGAGCAATCCACAAGAGCAACTGGCATTTTTGCGTCAGCAAGCAGCACAGAAAGACAAAGTCCCAGCGTTAAAAGCTTTGTGCAAGCAATATCCTGAGCTATCACTGATCGAAGCTAATAAGTTATGGCAGCAAATACAGTAATTAATCCGTTAAAGTTTAGTAATTTGACCATGAAAAGTCAGCAACCAGCTTCTTTAAAAATCGATTTAGTTGTTCTAGGCTAAACATATAAGTGCATATAAGCACACATAAAAAGTATTCAATTAATGATAATAAAAAACTATGACATTTAAAGACAAGCTACAAGCCTATATCCAGCTTACCCGTTTTGATAAGCCAGTCGGTATTGAACTGCTTCTATGGCCAACGCTTTGGGGCGTACTATTCGCTGCAATGGGTCAAGCACAGCAGCAAGGAATGACGGCAGCGTTGCCAAGTATCAAGGTATTCGCGATATTTGCCCTTGGTGCAATATTTATGCGAGCGGCTGGTTGTGCGATTAATGATTTTGCAGATCGTAAAGTAGATGGTCATGTGACTCGCACTAAAGGTCGCCCATTAGCAGATGGACGCTTATCTGGCAAAGAAGCCGTTTTTGCATTTTTAATACTGGTGCTGTTAAGTGCCAGTCTGCTATTTTTTCTGCCTATAGCTGTATTCTACTGGTCGCTTGGTGCCGTTATGTTGGCATTTATTTATCCATTTATGAAACGCTATACGCACCTGCCGCAAGTATTTTTAGCAGCTGCTTTTGGGTGGGCAATACCGATGTCCTATGTGGCAGTGCAAGGTGCTCCAGATATTTGGTGTTGGTTGCTATTTTTCGCTTATATGTGCTGGACAGTGGCTTATGATACGCAGTATGCCATGGCTGACCGTGAAGATGACTTAAAGATTGGCGTGAAATCAACGGCGATACTGTTCGGTCGTTATGATGTGATTATCATCTCGATACTCCAGATGCTGTTTTTGCTAATGATGGGTGTGGTTATGTGGCATTACTTTGCTCCGACCACGTTAGGTGTAACGCCAGTATTCGGATTGGCGCTAGTCGCAATGATGTTCGCCAAACAAAACAGCGCTTGTGCCAGTCGTAACCCTTTAGCTTGCTTCCAAGCATTCTTGGCTAATATCTGGGTAGGGCGCTATGTCTTTGCTCTTATAGCAGTCGCTTGCATATGGACAACGTTAAATGGATAAGTTCGATAAATTTCCGAGATTCAAGTCAAAGAAACTGTCTGATACGAATGCGTCTGTCGTAGACTATCAAGCAAAACTTGCAGAGCATGGTCTGACGCGCGAGCAAGTCATTACAACTGAACGTAAGCTAGCAAAATTTGCCAATACCATGGATTCACTAGTACGAGTGCCTTTTACCAAGCAAGGAATGGGTGCTGATGCCGCGCTTTCCACTATTCCTCTGGCAGGAGATTTGGCAGGATTGGCATTGACCAGTTATGCATTTATCTTAGGGCGTCAGCTAGGTGTGCCTGCTCATAAAATGACGCCAGCGGTTAGATTGGCACTTATTGATATGGTCGTTGGTATCGTACCTGGCATTGGTACGTTCTTAGATGTTTTTATTCGTCCTAGTCGTAAGACACTGGCTATCGTGCACGAGCATTTACACCATGAGTATGGGATTACCGAAACCATGCATATGGATCGACCGTTTTTGCATCAGTCATTAGAAGACAAACAGCAGCAAAACCGCTTTGGGTTTTTTTGGCGCAACCCAATCGTTGCTTGGCTGTATTTGCATATCCCTGACTTTCTTGGGCTGCTGGTCATTGTATTTGTCGGGTGGGGGCTATGGACGGTGATAAGCTGGTTGGTCGGGATGTTTGGTTAATCAACTGGGTTTGGTTAAATACAATAACTTATCACTCATTACCCACTACAAAGCTCAGCAGAGACCAGAAAGTACAAAGTAAGTCACAGAAACGAAAAAGGCGGCAACGATAATAACGTTTGCCGCCTTTTTTATGGTTTTGAATAGAGTATTGAAACAGCAGGCGAAGCAGGTTTTATTCAGTGATTACCTCTGCTTCAGCACTGACAGCATCAAAGCTAGTGGTCTTATTGTCTTGGATAAGGTCGATAGTGCCGCCACCAGCATGACTGACGAGTTGGACACTGCTATCAGCTGATTGATAGGTGGGATTATTGCCTTGGCCTTCGGGTGCGCTTAATGTCATTTTTGGCTGGTTGGGACGAGTAACAATAGCATTAAGCATGCCAGCTGCCGACGTCTCAAAGACTACGGACAGATTTTCACCTGCTGCACTTTTATAACGGACATCAGTGATTTGTACACCTTTAATAGCTTGTTCTGGGTTAGGTTTTTCAGAGTTATCATTTGCAGTGGACGTAGTATCATCCAGATCTTTATCTAACTCCGTTACGCTCATATCACTTTCTGAATCAGCATCAGTCTGTACTACATTTTGAGCGTCATTGGCATTGCTGTCTTCGATGTTATCAACGTTAATATTAGTCGTTACTGGCGTGGTTTGCGTAGAAGTTTCAGCTGCAGTTTTATCAGTTGCTTCAGGTTCTGAATCTTTTTGACAAGCAGTAAGTAGCAATAGACTAAAGAAAATAGCAGGAGTTGTACGATAAAGCAGTTTAGATTTTCGTAAGTTTAGTATTTTTGAGAAGGGAGTATTCATAGTCAGCTTTATCCGTTAATGGCGCTCTACGTAGATGTGACAATTTGCAAGGGTCAACCTGCTATTTGTTGACAGTATATTATTACGTATTTACTGTAATCACCAGCTTACGCTGCCCACCATATTTTTGAAGGTTTCTGTGCTCACATAAGTAAATACCTTGCCACGTACCCAATCCTAACTCACCATCGACAAGTGGAATAGTCAAACTTACCCCAAGCATCATGCTTTTAAAATGAGCTGGTAGGTCGTCTGAGCCTTCTAAGGTATGGCGATACTCTGGCTGATCTTCTGGTGCGATTTTATTAAGCCAGTCTTCTGTATCTAGTCTGACATCTGGATCAGCGTTTTCATTGATTGCGAGACTGGCTGACGTATGTGGCAAAAACAGATGAATCAACCCTACCTTGGCAGAGTGAGGTAACAGCTGAGAAACTGCTTCTTTAATCCTCGGAGTGATAATATGAATGCCACGCGCGTAGGCAGGTAGTGTAAGAGTGGTTTGGTGGTAAGACATGAAAACCTCATTTTATTTTTAGACTGTCGATTGCCATACCGCTGTCTTTATAGACATCATTCAAATAGCGACGGCTAGCAAGTAACTTATCGACGACGCCACCTTGGCTCTGAGTATTGAGCTTTTGTGCAAAGTCTAAAATCGTGTTCAGTTGGTCTAGCACTATGTCATAACTGGTACTTTGTTTGTCCACATCAATAATGACCGTCTTTGCGTAATGTTTATCAAGGCTTAAGTAGTCAGTAATCAATTCTGGAACACGCGTGCTAATAAATTTGTTGAAGGTAAATAGCTGTGATTCAGTAATTTCGCTGTGATGAGTAGATTCATATTGTTGCCCAATATCATCCATTATTGCTCGAAATGTTTGAGGAACTTGCTCGTTATAGAGCAGTTTGATAAATGGATGTTGAGCTGAGAAGCTAATAACACTTACAGAGTTATCTTGTTCATATTCATACATAGCATCTTTTGTTACTACGGGTGCTTTCTGAGATTGGGTAGTATGGAGGCTTGCTGCTTCTAAATACTCTTTATGTCGCCTTATAGAGTCAGTTTGTGTACGTTTCGAATTTTCTTTCATCACGAAAAAAATGGGTACAACAAGAATAAGGCTAAGTAAAATAAGCAAGCTAAAAAAAGACATGTCGGAGCTCTGTCATTGAAAATGCTATTGGTTATTAGAAATGATTTTGTATTACAATATAACATGCTTGTGTTATGTTAAAGCAAAACATAATTTGATAAAAAAACGTCTACGCCACAGAGTATATACTTATTTTTAATTAGGGATAAAAATGAATAACGACACGATTGCTAAGAGTCAGTTAACTGCTTATAAACCAACAACCGCTTATGTTGGGACATCTTGGGCAGTAATGCTGGTTGGTGTCGTTGCGTATTTGCTTGGGCTATGGAATGCACAAAGCATGTTATTAAATGAAAAAGGCTATTATGTAGCGGTGCTCGCTCTCGGTCTTTATTCTGCCATTAGCCTACAGAAAACGCTGCGTGATCGTAGTGAAGGCATCCCAACAACAAATATGTATTACCTAATCAGTTGGGCAGCACTAGGGTTATCCATTGCGCTTATTGCAATTGGTCTCATGTATGCAGGAGGACTAAGCCTAAGCGAGAAAGGGTTTTATATGATGGCGTTTACGATGAGTTTGTTTGCAGCGGTTACTATTCAAAAAAATACTCGTGATGAAGCGCAAATACGCACATTAACCGCACCCTCGATTTCTGACGATACTAAGAACAGTGCTAAAATTGCTCATCAAGCACCACACGAATCTGATGCTAGCAAATCGCTATTTGGTACCGTTAAGTCTAAAATGGATGATAGAGACTAACGTGCTTGATCATCGACAGTTCAGACAATAAAACAACACTTTTTAAATAAGACGCTCTTTAAACAAGCGGTGTCTGCAAACGTATACGATTGGGTGATAGACGAGCTAGCATTGCCTCTGAAAATGGTGCAAATGACCCTAGCATCATACCTGCTAATGCTTCAGCGCAAACAGGTGCTAACGCATAGCCTTTTGCGCCCATCGCGCTCATGGTCCATATCCGTTGGCTATTTACTAATTTTCCGACGATAGGATGGTAATCAGGTGTTTGGGTGCGAATGCCAGCTCGTCCTTGCCACAGACTTGTATCCGCTGGAATAATAGAGGCCATCTCAGGAATAGCAGTGATGAGCTTATCTCGACTAATCTGATGCTCCTCATCACGTATGTCTGTAGCTGTATCATTACGGATAAAGCTCGCGCCAAGCAATAGATATGGCTTGTCAGCGACTATTGTATTTAACTCATTATCTCCAGTCTGCGCGTTGAACAGCGCACAATAACCACTGTATTTAAGCGGTATTTTGGGCAGCTTTGTGAGTTGCTCCGTCGAGGGGCTAAACCAAGACAGCTGTCCACGAATTTTACGACAGTCAAAAACACGCTCATCCAGTTGATGACTTTCAAAAGCCGCGCAAATGACGATATGATCAGCTGTCATTGTGACAGACTCTTGGTTTTTATTAATACCTTCGATATGAACTTGCTGCTCAGTTTCGTTGATTTTATTCACTTCTAATTGCTGAAAAAGAATGAGCGGATGAGTCAGTATGATGTCTTTTAGTGCTTGTGGATTGACCAGACCAGACTGTGGTAAATACAAATTCTCCGCTAGGTCTTGCTCTTTTAATCCACTGGCAATCTGAGCTTGCTCATGAGATAACGTAGTCGCCATCTGATCAGGATAGTCTGCAATTTGTTCCGTACCGATATTGGCTTTTATGAGCAAATCAAGGGCGCCAGTTGGTTCAAGCACTGGTACTGTATTAAGTTGTATGGCTGTTTGATTGAGGTCGCGATATAGTCTGCTGCTATATAAATAACCTATGGTATGTAGATGCTCGTCAACATGATGGATCGGAGTCATTTTAGGTGCAAGCAGTGCTCTAGGATTACCTGACGCACCTGCCAAGGGCGCTGATTTATCTAGTAACGTGACATTCATACCACGATTGGCAAGTGACCAAGCTGTTAGCAAACCTGAGACGCCTGCACCAATAACGACAACATGCTCAAATGTGCTATAAGTCGCTTCTTGCTTCTCATGGTGACTGTTGTTATCGTCAGTAAGGTCATTACTTTTCGCATTAGTCATAATAGCAGTTAGCATTTCTCGCTTTCGACCAAAACCTTTGACTTTCTTAATTTGAAAACCGTGATCTCTTAGTCCGCGCTTGACGATGCCTGCACAGCTGTAAGTGGCTGCAGTCGTATCTGGACGTGATAGGCGCTGCATTTGTGCAAAGATACTGTCAGCCCATAAGGTGCTGTTGCAAGAGGGAGCAAAACCATCCAAAAACCAAGCGTCAACATATGGCGTATGCTGCTTAGAATGGTTTAATGCCAGTTTGCTGAGACTTTCTGCTGCATCACCAAGCCACATATCGACAGTTAAGTTATCATAAGAAAAACTTAAACGATGACAGCCTGTAATCAGAGGCGGATATGCAGCCAAAAGCGGCTGAATGAAATCCATCAGCTCAGGCGCTCGCTCGCCCCATAGCGCAAGTATCTGCGTCAGATCTGCTAAAGGTATAGGGAATTTTTCAGTCGTAATAAAGTGCAGGCGAGCCGTTGCTAACTGCGGATTGGTTTCACGTAGTTGTCGCCACAATTGCCAAGTCGCTAGTAGGTTTAACCCAGTTCCAAAACCTAGCTCAGCAATCGTAAAGCATTGCTTTGGTGCAAGTTGCGCTAAACGCTCTGGCAACTGATTGTGCTCTATAAACACGTGACGCGTCTCTGCCAAACCATTCGCATGAGAAAAGTAAACGTCCCCAAACTCACCTGATACTGGCACCATATTACCAGTATCATCCGATTGCCAGTCAATCTTGGTAGGCGTGATAACATTTAAGTGTTTAGGGTTTTGAGGTTTGGCGATAGACATGAGACGCTTCTTAGAAATATCAGTAACGGTAGCTAAACGATTAGCAGTGGCAGATCAATGATATCGATGTTTGGTCAAGAGTAGCGGGGTAACTTAATACAAATCAGCGATAGCAAAGTCTACGCTACCAACGCTCACGACGAACAAATACTAACCATGAGACAAAAATGCCAACTAACAAGCTGATCAAAACGGTAAACGCGCCGTATAGAAACAATTGTCCTTTACTTTCGTAAACCAGGACATTGACTTGGGTCTGTAAATCGTTCACTTGACGCTGCAGTTGTGCGTTACGGCTAAGCAGTTCTTGATTGGCAGCTGATAACGCTTTAGTAGATGGTTGCAACTGTGCCGCCAAGGTATCATTGATATCTAGCGCTGAACTATTTGTTGGCAAAGCAGACGGCGCTGTTTGATCAGTTACTGATATCACTGCTGTTGGATCGGTAGCATCAACAGCAGGCGCAGCGTAAGCTGAAATGGCTGTCATTAACATCAGACCAATCAGACCAATTTTGTAGCAGCAGTTATGTAAAAAAGAGACACTTTGAATCACGATGCAGCTACTTGATTGTCATTATCAGTTGGTGCTGGCAATGCTTGAACAAATGGTTTGATTTCGACATGACTATACACGCCATCACGTAAGTAAGGATCATCGTTTGCCCAAGTCTGAGCCGCTTCGATAGAGTCAAACTCCGCAATAATTAAGCTACCTGACATATCGCTCTTACCATGCTCGATAGGCGTTGGACCTGCGATAACGAGACGGCCTTGTTGATGCAGTACTTTTAGGCGTTCAATATGTTCAGTACGAGTAATCAGACGTTGTGCACTGCTATTAGCCACGTCATGACCAATGATGGTAAATAAAGACATGAGACTTCCTTAGTGAATAATAAAAAAGTAATAATGAGCTTATATGGGCTTAATATAAATGTCATAGCGATAAAGTTGTAATTCCTGCTATGACAGGGCAGTAGGAGCTATTTAGCAGCTTTGTCCGTAAGCGCAGGGTTGAGATGCTTTTTTAGTACAGCAAACTGAGCCACGACAAATACAAGCATAATCGGAATCCAGCCATAGGTTTTAAAGTTAATCCATGCTTCATCTGACATTGTGAACGCTGTGATATAATGTAGTACACCCATTAGGGCAAAAAACAGTGCCCAAGCAACAGTCAGTTTTTTCCAGCCGCTAAGTGTCAGGGTAAATACCTCTTTCATCGCAAGCTGCATCAATGGCTTGTTAATTGCGGCACTAACAAATAGCGTTAATGCAAAAATACCATTGATAATGGGTGACTTCCAGCGCAAGTAAATATCATCACGCAGCAGTAATGTGCCGCCGCAGAATAAAATTGTTAATAATAAGACAACCCATTGCTGCTTATCAAACTTACCTTTTTGACGAATAAAATGAATGGCATAAACGATAATAGTAGCGACGAGCAAAGCTCCAGCTGCTGCTAAAATACCGTTATAACGCGCCGCGATAAAAAAGGCAATTAAAGGAATAAAGTCTAGTAATGCTTTCATAGCAAAGGATATGTCCAACAAAAACGTATGGGGTAGTTTACACGTCTACTGCATCAAAAAAAAGCAATCAACACGATAATCATGCGATATACGCAACCTACATAGTAATACTTTCTTATTGTATCTGACGGCTATGCTACCGGCCAAATACAGCAGTGATAACTGCTAAATCTATAGAACTATTAAGGCAGGTCAGAATACTCATAATAGTAATAACGACTACCTGCTACCTAACGCTTATTTTATTTAACACTTTAAGGCTTATCTTATGAAAATTGACTTACATTGCCACAGTACTTGTTCAGATGGAACTTATGCACCGACTGAAGTAATACAACGTGCCCATGCAGCGGGCATCAACGTATTGGCATTGACTGACCATGATACGTTGGCAGGAATTGATGAGGCGAGAGACGCTGCTAGCGCTTGTGATATGCAAATTATTAATGGCGTTGAGATTAGCTGTGAGCA
The DNA here is from genome assembly GCF_052376135.1 of Psychrobacter sp. AOP7-C1-14. Lineage (NCBI taxonomy): Bacteria > Pseudomonadati > Pseudomonadota > Gammaproteobacteria > Moraxellales > Moraxellaceae > Psychrobacter > Psychrobacter sp. AOP7-C1-14. Next base: position 87,808 of record NZ_JBQSVH010000009.1, read on the forward strand.
TACATTAAGCGGTGGCTATGGGAAGAATAAATCTACCAATAAAATCATTCATGTACTTGGTCTAGACTTCACTGATCGCGAAAAAATGCATGCAACGCTGCAGCAACTGCAAGACAGTCGAGCCACTCGTGGTCAGCGTATTGTCGAAAAACTAAGTGAGCTATTAGATATCAATTATGATGAGCTGTGGCAAGCAGTGCTCGATAAAGCGGGCGGTAACCCGCAAGCAGTCGGACGCGCCCATATTGGGCAGGTGTTATTTGAGCGCGGTGAAGTCAAAACCGTTCAAAAAGCTTTTGATAAATACTTGGCGGATAATAAACCTGCTTATGTAGCAATTGAGGCGTTGACGATGCAGCATGGTATCGAATTAATCCATGCCTGTGGCGGTAAAGCAGTGCTCGCACATCCTACGCGCTATCAGCTATCGGCTACTCGTGTGCGTAAACTGATCGAAGAATTTGCGCAGCTTGGCGGCGATGCTTGTGAACTACCAGCCGCTAGTGAGCCGATTAGTACGCGAAGAATGGTCGATCGTAGCATTGCTGAGCATAGTCTTTCGGCATCTATTGGTAGCGACTTCCATGGTAGCAATATGCCTTGGCGACGCTTGGGCGATGTCCCTATTTTAAATGATGACCAACAAGGAGTTTGGGAGTCTTTTGCAACGCTTGCTTAGTGAGCAAAATCCGTTTCTTATAGTTATCCCTAGTAGTGATAGGGTCCCGTTCATTACAATGAACAAGGTCTAAGGTTAAGACTTAAATATAATTACATTTATAGAGAAAATATTGGGAAATAAATGCATAAAATAGATTGATAATAAGAGCAGAACTTGCAACACTTGATAAAGAAAATTTAAAGCAAATAATATACTTTTGCTTTGATTTTAGTACTTATGTCTTCAACCTATTCACACCTTTTAATGTATTTATACTCTTTGCGGTAGCCCATATATGGCTGTATCGATATCCCATCTAGGTTACAAAAAAATCTCTCAAATGATTTTTGAGTGGCAGGCTGCTGACAGAACATCGCTGATGGCTCTATTTATCGTGTTAGAAGTGTCATTGCATTGGCTATGGTGCTTGTATGTCTGGTGGCAGCAAGATGCATTAAATACCTATGTAAATATGCCCTATCTATATCCATTATGGCTCGGGATAAGCTTTGTCGGACTGTTCTTTTTATGTATGGTCAAAGGCTTGTTTCACTCAAGCAACGATGACGAAGTTGTTTTATGTAGATGGCAGATAGCTTTAGTTTTGGTATATACCGCTTACATTTCTACTGTTATTGTGATGATAGGGTACAGTAGTTTGTTTGCGGGCGTGTCGCTCGTCGGTGGCGCTATGCTAGGTATGATGTTGATCAAGCGCCGCTACGCTTGGCGTATGTTCTGGCTACATATTATTGTAATGTTATTGGCTATTATGTCTCCTTACTGTGGTATTAGCCTGCCTAATTTACGCCAATTGACTGTCATTCATCCCATGCTTGAGAATCATAATTATTTAATTCACAACGAGATTATGGCTACTGAAAATGCAGTGGCTGCGTTAGCCTTTAAGAATAATATCTTAAATTGGGATAGTATCAGCCAGCTACAGCGCTCATCCGTATTTTTCTGGCGGTCGACTCATTTGTATTTAGCATTGCCAAAAGCGATTTTTATCGTTTATATGTTTCGTGCTTTGCTATTGGTGTTAGATGATAGTCGGTTTGAGACCCTGCGACATGCTAATCAGGATGAGCTTACTCAGCTTAAAAATCGCCGCTACGGTTTGAAGAAAATGAAGTATGCTTTGGCAACAGTACGAGAGCAACAAGACTTAAGTGTCATGCTCTTAGATTTGGATTGGTTCAAGCAGATTAATGACAACTATGGTCATGACGTAGGTGATCAAGTTTTGATTGAAATCTCACAGACGTTATCGCAATCATTAACGAATAAGACAATCATTAGCCGCTATGGTGGTGAAGAGTTCTTGGTTGTATTGCCAGATACGAAGCATGATAGTGCTATGTTGATAGCCGAACAATTGCGCCTAAATATTGCTGAACATGTTATGAAGATTGAAGGTCTGGCTGATTTCAATGTGACAGCAAGCTTTGGATTATATACTTTAACTCACGAAGAGCGAGCTTGTATTGTTCAAGGGTATGAAACGATCATACAGCAAAAGACCACAGCTCGAACGTCGCCCTTCATTAAACCGATTGCTACTCAGCGCGCGGAAAGCCAAATCGCCTCAATGCAAAAGCTGCCTAGTGATATCTGCCAGCGTTTAATCAGCACTGCGGACAAAGCTTTGTATGAAGCGAAACACCGTGGTCGTAATCAAGTTGTCAGTGCCAATGAAATGTGGGCCGAAAAAGAAGGTGGTAAGCAATCGCTTTACAAAAACCGTTAGCCTTTAATAAATAACCATACCGATAAAACTGTACAGGCGTTATCGGTATGGCTTATATTCTATTGATTAGTCCAACTTAGATGCCAGTTTAATGCCATCAAGACGCTAAGTGCTGTACTAAGCTTGCAAGCACACTGGTGGCAAAGCTACCCGTAGTCAAAGTAAAGTTTAATACCAGCGTCTGATCGTCCGACCATTCCCAGCCTAAGGCCTCAAGCGGCAGGCGTAGCGCACGTCGCTGTGCTTTGATATCGCGCTGCTCTAATCCAGTTGCTAGTTGCATAAGTAGTGGACTGTGTTGTACTACCTCGGTCTCTAAACCTGCGGCGCTACCAGAGACCTTGTCGTTGCCCGTGCCCCATAGCACGGCAGTTGGGTGGATATCACCACTATCAATACGAGCATACAACGTGTCATCTAGTGCCTCACTGGTGAATATCGATCCTGAGCCGTCCAAGTTGAACACTTCGCCGGCTAGCCCTGTATTCCAGCTACCGTCACGAACCCGTGCCGCTAATATCTCATTAAATATCAAACTACGTGCAGCAGACAATTCCATCGTGTTTTGCTCGCGCGGCGCACGTTTACGTTTGCTCTTTTTTGGTTGCGGGCGTTTTTCTGGCACTGGACGTGCAAATAATCTCAAGGCTTCTCTAACATTATTACCATTACGTCCAAAACGCTGTGGACCAAAATAATTGGGTACGCCATTTTCACCAATGTGCTTCAAATGCTGCTCGACGCGTTGCTTAGCAGATAATGATTGCTCAGATGATGCAGTGTTTTCGTCACTAACGCTCGCAAACTGAATATCGCGTAAAGTAATAACAAATTGATTGGCACGATGCGTACCGCGATTGAGCTTTTTATTATGCCAGTGCTGCGCAAGGATAGTGACAGATTCATTTGCACCAATGTCCACTGGTGCAAACTCAGCAGGTGGTAATTGCTTCTTTGGTATCCGCAAACTGAACCACTGGGTCGTCAATGCATGACGGTCTTTCAACCCCGAGTAGCCGACATCACGCAATGGAATGTCTGCCCATTCTGACAATAGTTTTGCCAGATAAGCAGTATTCATGCCTGATTTTTCGATATGTAGCCATAGATGTTCACCTTCGCCAGTAAAATCCAGTGGCAATAGCTCATTGACGATAAAATCAGTTGTCTTGGCTTTATAAGTCGCTTGCTGTATGGGCTGCAAGCTTGGCTGTGGTAACTTCTCGGTATCTGTAATAGCGGTGATATCAATATGAGCCAGATCAGTTTGCTCACTGGCATCTTGATTAATAGCGACCACTTGGCTATCTAAACTGACTTGAGGAGTAGTAGTTATTTCGTTTCGATTATCTTGAGAAGTCATAAGGTCGTCTTTTATTTTGTTTATTAATAATGATGAGCAGTAAAAAGAGCACGGAAAGCAAAGTCGCATAATTACGTTTTGCAACGCAGCAAACATACAAAAAAACATCGTGTGCAAGGCGCTCTTGCTACTATCAATGTATAGCATATTAAAAATAATAGGATAAGTTGAATTTGTCTGGCGGTTACGGTCATTTTCAACCTACTGTCATTAGACATCATTATAACTGTTAAGGAAGCATTATGACCAAGGCGATGATCAATACAGTCACCATCAGCAAAGTGGATATTCCAAGTGGTGGCATGAAATCTTACAAGCAAGACGACGATAGTATCATTTTAATCACTCGTGATGACGATGAGTTCCGAGCATTTGATGGTAAGTGCCCCCATGCTGGTGCAGATTTAGGTAACGGTCTGCGCTGTGGTAATCGAGTAGTCTGTCCTTGGCACCATGCGAGTTTTGATACCAGCGATGGGTCACTACTAGAGCCGATCGCAACAGAAGGTTTGACTCAATATAAGCTCACTCATGATGGTGACAGTTTGATGGTCGATACCTCAACTGAGGTAATAGGGCAGGTCGAAAATGACAAGTTAACTGATACCCATACTATTATCATTGGTGGCGGCGGTGCAGGATTTATGACGGCTGACCAGTTGCGTCAGGGTGGTTATGGCGGCAAGATTACGTTGATTAGTAAAGATGACAAGGCACCTTATAATCGTCCATTGTTATCTAAGGCGTTTTTGGCAGGAAACATGGATGAAGATAAGTTGCTGTTAGGCGGTGCTGATTGGGCGAATAACAACAATATTGAGTTACGTCTAAACCAGACGGTCAGCGAAGTAATCCCTAACGAGGCGACAATCATCGTAGAAAATGAAGATGGAAACAGCGAACGACAGACTGCAGATTTTCTAGTGGTGGCTACAGGTGCGTCGCCTGCCATTCCGCCTATTACTGGGGCAGATGTTGATGGCGTCTACACATTGCGCAGCATGGCAGATGCCAAATTGATCAAAGCGGCCAGTCATGACCAGCGTGTGGTAATCATTGGTACAGGGTTCATCGGTATGGAAGTTGCCTCTGCATTAGCGCAGGCAGGTACGACCGCTTCTATCACAGTAGTGGGTCAAGACAATCGCGTGATGGGCAATATTGTCTCAGAGACTGTGAGTAATGCATTAATTAAGCTACATGAAGAAAAGGGCATAAACTTTGTATTTGATGCAACTGTCAATGAAATTACCAAGGTTGACCGTCAAGTGGACAGAGATGAAGATGATCAGGCTTTCTCAAATGTAGGCGGTGTCACGCTGGCGAGTGGTGAGCATATTGATGCCGATATCGTGGTCTTGGGTACTGGTGTCTCTCCACGTACCGAGATATTGAGTGAAGTTAATGACCCAGATGGCGTACAAGTCGATGCGCATTTACAGTTGCGCGATGGCGTCTATGCACTAGGCGATATTGCAAAAGCTAGCAATCAAATGGGCCGTATGCGTATTGAGCACTGGCGCGTGGCTCTGCAGCATGGCATGGTTACGGCTGCTGCGATATTAGGTCATGATAATGTCGAGTCGTTAGAGGCACGTATTCCTTTCTTCTGGACCATGCAGTATGGCAAGAGCCTACGCTATAGCGGTCATGCAGCGACACCTGAGTTCAATATCTTATTTGGTACGCCAGATACGCTTGACTATATCGAATACTATTTCGATGATGAAGACGAGAATACGCGGGCTAGTGCAGCAAGTACGCTTGGACGTGACAAAGAGTTGGTCGCGTTCTCTGAGCTATTGCGCCGTGGTCACGCGCCGACACGTGCGCAGCTCAATGCAGGATTTAATATGATTGAGCAAGCACAGGCGTTATCGCGCTAGTACTATTAAGCAATACGTATTAATATTTAGGCTGGCTTAGGAATCTAAGTCAGTTTTTTTTATAGTCAAATCCATATAAATCCGATACATCGTCATCCTCGCTAAGTATACTCATGTATAACTTGCACTCGGTTTTCTTGTATCGAAATTATTTGAATTCAACTATACGTAGACAAAAAAGGAAGAATTATAATATGAACAACGATAATATAAAAAGCAGCAATATGAACGTAGATCACTTTGATAAAGAGTCGGTATTCCTACGTGGAGCGACATTGGATGATATTGGCGCACTTGAGCAGTTATTAAATTGCTGCTATCGGGAGACAGCAGGCTGGACCAATGAAGCCGATTTGATAGGTGGTATTCGAACCACTTCAGCCGAGCTAGCTGCCGTGATTAATGATCCTAATCACTATTATTTTGTCTATCCAATAACGACAACGGGCGACCGTAATGGAGAAGAAACAGGTGAGATATTTGGTTGTATCGCTGTCGATATCAAAACCGATGCTGACTCAAATAAAAAAGCTTATATCGGTATGTTTGCGGTGCATCCTGTGCTACAAGGAAAGGGTGTAGGCAACGTGATTTTACAAGCGGCTGAGACTTTTGCAAATCGTCATTTACAGTCATTGAATCAACCAAGTCGTCTGACCATGTCTATTTTAAGTCATCGTCCTGAGCTTTTGGCTTACTATCAGCGCCGTGGCTATCAATTAAATGGTAATAAAATGCCGTTTCCAAACGATGGTAATAATGGCGAACCAAAGCGTGATGATTTAGAGCTATTAGAACTAGAAAAAATAGTTAGTTAATCAGGTGGTCAAATGGAAAGATATTGAAAAAACAATCTATCTCACTTAACCCCAAAAGTATCCAAAGGTCATAAATAGCCCCACGCTCAATAGTAAGAATGCCACGATGATTAAGCGCTTGAACCAGTTAAATGCTGGCAAGCGCGTAGTATTGTCATCAGACATGAGGTAAGCAAATAAAAATAATAGGCTTGCTGCCAACGTCATAATTCCGATACCAATCGGTAATATAAAAAGGTACACCTGCCACACAGTCATCTCTCAACGGTCAGTATTAACCGCATCATAGCAGCAACAGGATTGCGCTGTCAGTAGGCCTTACTTTAAATTTTTCAAAGCGAATGATTTATAGAAAGCACAGTAATCACAAGTGCCATATGAAAGTCGTCAAGGTGTTTTAGGTATATGAAGACATATACTTGTAACAAGACTGACAATAAAAAAGGATGCTCACATGGCATCCTTTTTTATAATAGCTAAGACTAACCAGAGAATCTAGCGCGCTTAACGCATGGTCACAAACTCTTCTGAGCCAGTTGGATGGATGGCAACGGTATTATCAAAGTCAGCCTTGGTTGCACCCATTTTGATAGCGACTGCAAAGCCTTGAATCATCTCATCGACACCAAAGCCAATACCATGTAGGCCAATAACTTTTTCATCATCGCCCAAGCATACCAGTTTCATCATACATTTTTGACGATGCTGAGTCACCGCGCTATACATAGAGGTAAAGGTCGATTTATAGCATTTGATGTTTTCTTTGCCATAGCGCTCTACCGCATCGATTTCAGACAGGCCAATCGTGCCGATAGCAGGGTGAGTAAAGATTACCGTTGGTATCAATGAGTAGTCTAAGTGCTCATTTGTCTTGTTATTAAACAAACGCTCTGATAAGCGGCGACCTGCGGCAATCGCTACTGGGGTTAGGTCAACACTGTTTTCGATAATATCGCCAACGGCGTAGATATTCTCAACATTGGTATTTTGGAACTTATCGACTTTGATTTTGCCAGTCTCAGTCGTCTTGACACCAGTTACTTGCAGATTGATACCGTCTGTTGATGGCGCACGACCAATGGCCCAAATCAAGCAATCTGTCGTATCAAGACTACCGTCTTTGGTATATAACGTCAGGCTGTCGTCTTCGTTTTTATCAACCTCAGTGAGCGTGGTATTGGTATGTAACTGGATACCGTCTTGCTCCATTTCTATCAGCAATGCCTCTACCACACTGTGGTCAAATGCGCGCAGCGGTGAGTGTTGACGCACATATAGATGCACCTCAGCACCGAGACTATTTAACACGCCTGCGATTTCGACAGCGATATATCCTGCGCCCACAATTGCCACACGTTTTGGCAGGTGATTCAACGCAAAGAAACCGTCAGAGTCGATGCCGTATTCTGCGCCTTTGATATCTGGCTGGATCGGATGACCGCCCGTAGCAATCAAAATATGGTCAGCAGTGATCAGCTCGCCATTAACTTCTATAGTGTTGGTATCAACAAATTTGGCAAAACCTTTGATAACTTCTACGCCATTTTTGGCCAGGTTATTATCATAAGAGCGGTGAATGTTTTCGATATATTGTTGACGGCTCTGTACCAGTTTTTGAAAGTCAAAACCCTTAGCGTCAACATCAAAACCATAGTCTGGCGCATATTTATGGATGGCTTCGGCTACTTGCGCGCCATACCACATTACTTTTTTGGGAACGCAGCCCAAATTCACACACGTGCCGCCCAATTGATTGGCTTCGATGATAGCGCATTTTTTGCCATAGCTCGCCGCACGGTTGATTGATGCGATGCCGCCGCTACCGCCACCAATGGCGATATAGTCATAATGTTTGGTCATAATACGGTCTCTTTATTAAGTTGTTATTGATGCTGCTTCCGACTTCACTGTAATGGGTCTTATCATCCATCTTACAAGTTTTTTGCAGTGAGTGTATATCGAATCGCTTGAATATAAACAGTATTTGGTCAAGAAAAGCTTAGCATTTAGATATGTAAATCTTCTCAAGCCCATTCAGACGATAGGGCGACGTCTATAAAATAACAGTCCCGGAATAGATAAGCCAAGCACCAATCCCGAGGTCACAAACAATGCTTCAAACAAATAGCCCATCATTTGGCCAAATAATTCATCCGAAAAACCAAAATAGCCAATCTGTACCATACTAACCATTGCTTTATAAGCAGCGATACCAGGCATCATACAGATGACACTAGGTGAGATAAGCGCTTTGGGCGGTAAGGTATATTTCTTAGAAAAATATACACCCAAGAAGCTGGCTAGCATCGCCCCAAAAAAGCTAGCAACCACGAGATGGATATGCTGATGGACAAGAGCGGTCTTTAATCCGAAGCCAAACGCCGTCATCAGTAAACAAGGCAATATATAGCGTCTGGGCACACTAAACATCAGCGTCCAACCAAGGGTGATAATGCAAGACAGTACGACGGTTTCAACAAACCACATCTTAAAACCCCCAGTGCTGTATTTGCAGTAAAATCAGTGCCATCACGATACCAACGCACGCGGATAAAGTAAGCATATAGGTAAAAACAGCACGCCCAACGCCAATATTGACATAGCCTTTTAAGATATCGGACAAAGAGTTAATCAACGGGAAGCTGGGCACCAGTAGCAGCACACTGGAGGCAACGGCGATATCGGCATTATTACCAATATCAAAGTAGTAGGTCGTTGCCCCAATCAGTGAGGCGATAAAAGCCGTCACAATGACAGTGATAAAAGGGTTAAAGTGATGCTTGGATAGATATATACGAGTAAACATCGCCACCATACCAGCGATGAATGTCACCGCCGTAATCGACCAACTACCACCATTAAGGTAAGCAAATGCTGCACAGGATGCGCCAACAAACAAACTGACTGACCACGTCGGGTACACGGTCTTATCCAACTCATCAAAGGCCAGAGTAGTGCGGTTAATTAATCCATCATGATCGATAGTAGCTTCAGTTTTATTAACGATTTGCTGAATTTGTACCAGTAGGTTGACATTGATGCTTTGATTGATTGTATCTCTAGTAGTAGTGATGCAGCGCTCGTCACAAATGGTCGTTAAGGTAATGGCATTAAAGTTCAGCGAACATTCGACACTGTTCATCCCCAAGGCGATGCCTAAGCGTTTGCATAAATCCACCACCACGGCAGACTCAGCGCCATATTGCATAAGGAGTAAGCCACAGCGCACGCATAATCGAGTAATGTGCTGCTGCTTTACGTAGCTGATAGAAGTCATGGATTAGATACGCATGTTGGTTAATATTGTTACGTTATTATAAAGGGTCTGGAAGCTGACGCGTAGGCATTATCAGAAAAACCATTAAGTGATACGATACAGTATAAGCTTTTTTGGCAAGGAGCATAAAATGCATATCGTTACTTTGACACTGACGTTTTCATTGCCCGGCTGTGGCTCATTAAAAGAAAAACAACAACGCATGGGCGGCTTGCACGCGCGCTTTGGCAATACGCCAAGTATCGTGGTCTGTGAAAGCGGTGAGCGTGATCGGCATGATGCCAGTGAGTGGACGTTTGTGATCGTTGGCCTGTCTAAACGTGAAGTCGAGTCGCAATGTAGTCAGATTGAGGAAAAGCTAGAACGTGCGGTAGATGCTCGGGTGATGAATGCTGAGAGGGAGTTTATTTAATTAAAAGAGGAGCTAAACTGCATCAAAAATTAGCTCTTTAGTATTGTTGT
>NZ_JBQSVH010000010.1:0-89870 GCF_052376135.1 Psychrobacter sp. AOP7-C1-14
GTAGTGATGAAGGGATCAACTATAAGGACAAAGGTAGTTTCAAGGAGTTTTTTAATCAACGTTTTTCTTATGATGATAACATAAAGAAGCAAGTTGATATTAAGATTGATCGAAACTGGGAAAAGATAATAGAGAGAATCGAGATTCTAGATAAGATTACGAATATATATTTAAACTCTAAGATAGGATTAATTGAAGTTAAGAACTTAAGTTCTGTTGATTCTCAGAAAATATTTAATATTATTAATTCTAAAGGTACTAAGTTAAGCGCTGTTGAGATTTTATCAGCTAAGCCAAGTTGGAATATTGTTATAGATAATCTTAACTCATCTCAAGCCGCAGCTGTTGAACAACTCTATAAACAGATAAACGTACCTAATACTGATATAGTCAAATGGGATTTACCAGCTACATTGCTATCAAGATTAGATTACTCACAATTTTTCTTCAAAAGCTTTTCGGAAACTCACACAGACTTATCGAAAACCATTACTTTAGGTTTTAAGCTCTTGTCTGGAATTTTAGAAAGTGGAGTAAGAAAAGAAGATATTGATAGTTTAGGTAGAGATAAAGATATCAAATGGGATGTAAAGTTCGAGACATTAATATCTGAAATCAATAATCTTCATAAGATTATTTTAAGTTATGATTACTTCAAATATTTAGAATCTTGGAAGTTTGAAGTTACTAATCGCTTAAGTGATGCTATAGCACTTAACTTTACAATTTTGGTATATAAAGATTGGGTTAGAAAAGGCAAGCCCATAGGTAATGACTCAAGAATGAGACAGTTCCAAAAAAATAGTTTTATCTTATTTGATACGCTTATCTATGAGTATGTAAACCAAGTTTGGCGAGGCTCTAGCGACTCAAAAATAGCTAACAATATCAGTAATTTTGAAAGTAAGGGTGATGTTTTTACACCAGTAAAACAAGAGAGGTGGCGAGAGTTGTTAAGTGAGATTTTTAATAACCAAACTATTGATGGCAATAAAATTACTCGTGCCTTGATGGATCCCTTACTTTATCATTTCTATGCGCTTTCTAAGATACAAGGCCCTGATTCAAGATGTAAGATTGAGGTGGATCATATAATTCCACAAGATTTATTCAAAAACTCTGTCATAGCCAATAAAGAAGTTATAGTGCATAGCCTTTTCAATTTAGCACTTTTACCTAAAAATGAAAATGCTAGTAAAGGTAAAAAACGTTTAGTTGAAATAACTGACAACTGGTTGAAGGATCAAATTGAAAAATATGCTTTTATATCAAAGGATGACTACCAAATGTATTCTGATATAAGTAATTTTGACAAGCTCAAAGAGCTTAGAGAACCTATATTTCTTAAAGCTTTTACGGTGGAGAGAGAGAATATCCTTAATAATTAATGTGGCGAGTAACTTTAGATTACTGTTTAATAACTGATTGGATATTAGAAACCACGCATAGTTCAAACTGGGCGTGGTTTTTTTATATCAGTAATTAGTCTATTATCTCTAAAGGAATAACACGCTAACGTAAGGAACATCATGAACCATCTCACCGTCGGACAACGCGCGCCTTTAAGTAACCTTGCTATTGACGATACCGCACCTATCACGCTCAAATTCACTCGCCAAAGCCCAATAGAGATGGACATTAGCTGCTTTGCCTTAGACGCAGCGGGCAAACTGATTAATGATGATTACATGGTGTTTTATAATCAGCCAACCTCTCCGTGTGGGCAAATCAAGCTCACCCATTACGAGTCGCAGCCAACGGCGAGTAAAGGCATTCAAGCTGAGTTTGAAGTTAATTTATCCAAACTGGCGACTAATATAGACAGCTTATTTTTTGTATTATCAGCCGACACACCGCTCAATCAAATTCAATCGTTAGAGATTGGCATTTGGCAACAGTCGCAAAAGGCACAGGCAGAGTATCAAGCAGCAGACTTTGCTCAGCAGCAAGCCAGTATGTTGATGCAGCTTTATCGTAAAGGCGGTGTGTGGCGAGTATCTAACGTCGCGCAAGGCTTTAATGGTGGACTTGCTGCCATCGTGCAGCATTTCGGTGGCGACGTAGAAGAGAGCAGCCCACAAGCAGCGGATGTAACCGCCACACCAGCGCAAACAAAACCGTCGCTCGAAAAGGTCATGCTAGACAAAGCGCCAAAACTGGTCAATCTCGCCAAAAAAGCTACGATATCGCTTGAGAAACGCCAACTGCAGCAATTAACCGCAAAGGTCGCGTTGGTGCTAGATGCCTCAGGCTCAATGAACAGACAGTACAAAAAAGGCCGTGTGCAAGAAGTGGTCAACCGCATATTGCCATTAGCAGTGAACTTCGATGATGACCAAGCGCTAGACTGCTGGGCGTTTGCCCGAGATCCGCAGTATTTGGGCGAGATTGGGCTGAGCAACTATGACGGTTTTATTAAAAACGCTCATGGCGGCTGGCGCAAATGGGCACTTGGCCCGCGTATCAATAATGAAGCAGAAGTCATGAAAGCGGTAACGGAGTTTTATCAAAAAGACGGCTTGGATGTGCCTATATACGTGCTATTTATCAGTGATGGCGGGGTGAATGACAATCGCGGTATCACTAGAGTTATGACGGAAGCGGCGAAACTGCCGATATTTTGGCAGTTTGTGGGCTTGGGTGGTCGTGGTTATGGCATCCTCAAAAAACTAGATGACATGGAAGGGCGTGTGATTGATAATTGCGACTTTTTTGAACTCGATGATTTGGATGATATCAGTGAAGAAGCCTTGTATGAAAACATGCTAGAAGAGTTTCCAAGCTGGCTAAAAGAAGCCAAGCAACTTGGTATCGTCACTTCATTATAAAAGTATTATTGCGTCACCACTCGATTGCCTTGTACTACTTTTAAATTGAACCGATCATATCGTGCAGCAATAATCTGATTATTTGATTATCGCCGTTTAATTATTACTGACTAAAAAACCACCACAGCAAATACGATGGCGGTTTTTTATTATTTACAATATCTTAGTTTCTAAAATAACTTAACGTATAAAATGCCTACAGTGCCCACAGAGATTGATACTGCTCGTCAGTCAATGTCACGATATCGATCTCAGCTAGCATTTCGCGTAGGTCTTGCCATTTACTTGCATCAGGCGTGATCGGTGTGATCAATCTGCCTAGCGTATTATCAATGATGGCATCCATCAGCGCATCGGCTTCGGTTTTACTATAGTCGTAATACATACGGTGGGCAGCATCTGGATCATTTTTGCACAGCTCAGTCATCTGGCTGGTCACTTGGATAAAGGTATCTATCGCGTCTTTTTTTGCAGTATAGATCTCATCAGTCGTGAGGATTTCTAACGCCGAGAAGTTAGGATAAGGTGACAGGTTCTGATCAATAAATGTAAAGTCCAACCCTTCATGAGTCGCTTCAACGCCCTCAAAGTTATAAAAGCATAGCCATGCGCCATCTAGGCTTGGGTCTTCTTGCAGGTTTTTTATATGATAAAAGTCCTTTTGCACAAAGCTCACGTTATCACGGCTGATAGTAAAGCCGTTTTTCTTGGCATAGCGTGCTAATATCTCAAAGCCAATACGATTGGTTTTTTCCTCAGCGGCAGGGGTACAGATGCGAATAGGCTGATTGTTCTTTAATTTATCCATGCTCGCGCGTTGCATCAGTATGCCGCCATCAGTCTCAAAAAAGCAGCCTAGCGCGCGCAGATTGGGCGCATAATGCTCAAACAAATGGATAGGCTCATTGACATGCAAGTCGATACTTTGGTTCTGTAATTCAGCAAAGCCGTCATAGTGGTCATCTGGCTCGATAATGGTAATATCAAGCCCTGCTTGCTCATATGCACCTGTCGTCACACCAGCGATAAAGGGTAGATGGTCAGGGTTCAAAAACCATTCGAGAGTTAGAGTAAGTTTAGTGTTTGGCTGCATGGTTGTTTCCTTTTTTGAGTATGGGAAACAATCAGACTGATGCTATTAAGGTAAAACAAGAAAGGCCAAATAAGAGAGGTGACGTCTCGATGCTAATTATCAGGTGCTTAGCGTTCGATATGTTTGGCACCAGTACAACATCTATAGACTGTTCTTACTTGTAGACTTTTTAAGGCGTGTCGCGCTTGTTTCCTACGTCAGTGCTAACTGCTTCAGGTTCACGGGTATGTCTCAGCGATGATCTGGGCTGTATTTACAGCGTTAAATCAAAGCACCCCGACAAGATTGATTGGTATTACATAATTTTTAAGAAATACTGCTGCTGAATCGTACTACTAATGGCTATTATCGATAATCGATAGCTACTGCGTCATCATAGACGACTTATAAGAGGTGACGCAAGTATGTATGGCATGGTAATGGTAGGTCATCGCAAGATAGGTAGTGGCTTATATTCGATAGCAGCTTTTTATAATAGGTTGTTATGACAGCTCCTGTCGATAGCGGTTAGTAATAGTTGCTTCTACTACAAGTATTGATAGAAGAACGCCGTACTTCTCGTTAATGCATTGTTTCTCGTTGATACTTACCCAATTACGCACCAAATATACGCATCGATAGCAAAAACGCCATATAAGCTGTCTTGTACAGTTTGTCTGACTACGGCATGCTATACCTCGTGTAGTCATCATTCTTAGGTGGCTCACTACTGGCACCAATGACCATTTTTCCAATGATATGAAATCTATGACCAATAATAAAAAAGTATTTTATTACCGACCGAAAACTGATCAATCCAAGCATCCGATGTTGCGTTGGACATTTGTGATACTTGGCTGGGTGTTTTTTATATTGGGTCTTATCGGGATACTATTACCTGTCATGCCTACCGCGCCCTTTATTTTGCTAGCAGCAGGGTGCTGGGCACGCAGTTCTCGACGTTTTCATTTTTGGCTGATCAATCACAGATACTTTGGCAAATTCGTCCGAGATTGGGAGGAGAAACACGCCGTTCCACTGTATGCCAAGTGCTTAGCGACTATTATGATGGCAGCATCGACCATCATGTTATTCTATCGATTGCCTGCTGATATGATGTGGCTGGCATGGCTGGTAGCCGCTGTTTGTAGTGGGGTTGCGATATATTTGTTCCGTTTACCAAATGCTTAAATTCGTTGCAATTTGGGCAAAAATTGATCAATAAAGGGCTTTAGTTACACTAAACATGAGATAAGACTTGCGATACTAGGATGTTCGACTTATAATATGCCCAAGCTTAAGAGCAGTTCTGCACCAAATCATTACCTCGTAGTATTAGTTATAATCCTTCGTTTTAATATTTATCGTTCAGTAGCTATTTGCAAGCGTTACCGGTCACTAGACCATTAATAAATTTAAAAGTAGGATTATATTATGTCAGACGTTCAAAAAGGTACAGTTAAGTGGTTCAACGAAGCTAAAGGCTTTGGTTTCATCGCTCCAGAAAACGGCGCAGACGTTTTTGCTCATTACAGCGAAATCACTGGTTCAGGTTTCAAAACTTTGGCTGAAGGCCAAGAAGTTGAGTTCACTGTAACTCAAGGCCAAAAAGGCCCACAAGCACATAACATCGTTGCTATCTAATTTGTCCTTATAGACAGATAGATAAATAGATGTAGAAAAGCGAACCTTCGGGTTCGTTTTTTTTCGTCTATGATTTAGTATTTAAAGCCTTGGTGTTTAAAGTATTAAGTTTAATGTTAGTTCAGGATTAAAAGTTTGAGCCAATCATACTAGACCAAGTGATAGATATAAAAAGGCCTCCGACTATAAATAGTTGGAGGCTTTTCGTATTCAGTGATGGAGTAAAAAGCTGAGAATGGTCAGACAGATTGTTATATAAAGCTGATGCCGATATTAATCAGACCACCGCCCAGTATCAACCAACCAAACATAATGGCACCTAGGATAAGCGGTCTAACGCCAGCTTGCTTAATCGCGCTCAGATGCGTGGTCAGACCTAGTGCAAACATAGCCATTGTAAGTAACACATCATCTAGCATAATCATACTGCGTACGATGCTCTCAGATATTGGCACCCAAGTATGTATCAATACAATACCAATAAAGATAAATGCGAACCATGGTACCTTTACTTGTTTGACTCGGGTCATAAATGATGTGGTCTCGTCTTTATCATTACTTTCTTCGACAGGTGCATTATTAACGGTACGATCCTTAGTTAATGCGAAAGACAGCACGAGTAAGAAAGGCGCAAGCATCATGACGCGTATCATCTTGGTTACGACAGCAGTATCACCAATCTCGGTATTGATGGCATTACCTGCGACCACGACTTGCGCCACCTCATGTACGGTTGAGCCTGTGTACATACCGTATTGCTGGGCGCTTAGCCAAGGCTGTAACCAGCCGAGATGATACAAAAAAGGATACAGCAGCATTGCGATAGTCCCAAAAACTACGACGGTTGCCACAGCAATAGTGACCTTATGCGCTTTTGCATTGACCACTGGCTCTGCGGCGATGACGGCAGCAGCTCCGCAAATACTCGCTCCTGAGCCAATCAGGATAACCGTTTCTTTATCAACTTTTAACCATCTAGTACCTAACCAATAGGTCAGCAGAAAGGTCGACGTTAGTACGAGCGCATCGGTCATAATCGCTGGCATACCAACGCTAGCAACTTGGGTCATCGTCAGCTTGAACCCATAGAACATAATCGCAAGGCGTAGGATTTGCCCCTTTGCAAAGCAGACGCCGCCGTTTAAACGTTCAGTGAATCTGGGGTAAATGGTATTGCCTAAGATCATACCTAGCAATATCGCTAGCGTTAAAGAGGATAAACCGACGATACGTCCGTTTGACCATACATCCAAACTGCTGTCCAACCATAAACAAAACAAACTACCCATCAGAACGACTAGCAATCCCGCTACGTGACGGTGATTAGGAGTATAGTTGTGAACAGCGTTGCTGACTGTTTGGACAAGTGTATGCATAGTGCGGCATCCTATTACTTATATTAAGATAAGCATAAGCTTATGAATAAACAGTATAAGCCCACTGTTTTTATAATAAAAACAGATTAATAAGATATAAACTATCGATTTTTTAGGTTAATATTTGTTGTGAAATTCGATATACCATGCATGAGCATCAAAAAAAACATACCTAACGAATAAGACAGATGAAAAATTGACATAAAGCAATATAAGGCATTTTCAATAACATGAAAAAATCTGTGCAGACATTGCCAAAAATCACGCTTAAGCAGCTTGCTGTTTTTGTCAGTATTTATCAAACAGGCAGCACCAGTCGTGCTAGTGAGGAGCTACATTTATCACAATCAGCAGTTAGTAGCGCGCTGACAGAGTTAGAGTCCAGACTACAAATGCCGCTATTTGAGCGTGTCGGTCGTCGGCTCAATCAGCATCCCAATGCTCATCCTATTTATATACAAGCCCAGGCTATTTTGGGGCAGTCACTCACGCTTGAGCATTATCATCAGTATCAAGCAGGACAGATTCATATCGGCGCTAGTACCACTATCGGTAACTATGTGCTGCCGTCGTTGCTTGGCAAGCTATATGAGGTGCTACCCGATGCCAATGTCGATATGTATATTGCCAATACTCAAGAAGTGGTGAGCGAGGTTGAGCAGCTAAATATCGATATCGCACTGGTAGAAGGTATGCCGCGTCCGATAGATATGAAAGCCATTGAACAGCGTGAGTGGCGTACCGATACGCTGATGATATTTGCCAAGTGTGATAGCAAATGGCTAAAGGATGTTGCTACCTATAACGAAGATGAAAAGTGCTATCAGCTGACCATTAACCAGCTAGCGCAGTTACCGTTACTGGTACGCGAGGCAGGATCAGGCACACGGCAGATTATCGATGAGCAATTACTAAAATATCTACCCAATGCAGAGGTGGTAAAGGCGATACATCAGTCTGAGGCCATCAAACACATGGTAAGTGCAGATATTGGACTGGGTTGTCTATCGCAGCATGTGATTGAGACAGAGTTGGCGACAGGTGAGCTAGTACAAGTAAATGTAGCAGGAATTGACCTATCAAGGACATGGTGGTTAGTCTGGCATAAAGCCCGCCACCAAAATCCTATTTGGCAAACCTTTATAGATATCATTCAATAAGATTAGACGATAAATCTAAAACGACAGACAATAAAAATGCCGCGTTAAAAGTGACACGGCATTTTTATGTTTAAGATGTTTTCTGGGAGCATCAGACAATTAAAGCGTATTTTTTTATTCTGGAACAGGTTTGTCCAGCCTAACCACAAAACTGTCGCAAGGTACATTGGGTAGTATATTATCGGCAGTTGCGCCACTGATCCATGCAGCAATACCGGTACGCTTGTGACGTCCGATGACCAATAGATCGACATCGTGTTTATGACAGTAGCTGACGATGCCTTCGCTACTAGAGATAGCAGTCGTGACTTCTGATGTTGCTGCATTTAGCTGATTGCGTTCAAGGAACTGTGCTAGCTTGGCACGCGCTTCCTGGCAACGCTCGTCATCAATTTCATCATATAGGCTAGAGGCAGGCACCAGCTCATAGCCGAAGCCAACCATGGTGTCTTTGACAATATGTAAAACAGATAGCTTAGAGCCTGGACGGTTTTCGACGATGCGCTTGGCCTTTTGGGCGACTATATCGGCATCAGAGAGTAAGTCGGTAACCAGCAAAATATGTTCGTAACTCATAGCGTCTTCCTCATGTCAGATAGTATTTACTATAGCACTACTCTAGGGCACTGTTAAGTGAAGCTTGTCGTCTTTTGTGGTCTACCAAGACCGGTCGTTACAGTCGTCGTAAGTAGCCCGCTTGATTGAAGATCTAGCATGCGACAAACATTGCTCATTATTCTGGTACAGGCTTATCCAGTCGAACAACCAAGCTGTCGCAAGGGGCGCTGGGTAATATACTATCGGCGGTTGCTTTTACCAACCACGCGGCGATACCATGACGCTCGTGGCGTCCAATAACCAGTAAATCGACGTTTTTTTCATGACAATAATCAACGATACCTTTGCTATTAGAAATGGCGGCTGTCACTTCATAGTTGGCAGCTTCTAGCTGATTGTATTCGAGAAACTTTGCCAGTTTAGTCCGTGCTTCTTGCCATTTCTCACCATCGACATCACCTGAGAGTCTCGAAGCAGGTACTAGCTCATAACCAAAGCGTACCATGTCATCTTGGACAATATGCAGCACAGATAATTTGGCATCAGGAGAGCCTGCGAGAATACGTTTGGTTTTTAGCGCTACTTCATCCGCGTCAGGCAGTAGGTCAGTCACCAGTAAGATATGTTGGTAGCTCATAAGAAGCTCCTTTTAGGTAGTTAACTTTATATTAGCAGCGCGAACTACCTTCGTTAAGTATAAAAACCACAATAAAAGTATGGTTATTGTTAAATTTGTCGTGCTAAGTATTCAATGAATAAAGTTAATAGCAGCATAGATTATTGCATGGCTGCTGCCTTGACTTATCCATGTCGCAGCCCCACTAATAGCGCTAAGCCAACTCTTTTTTAGCCAATTTATTACTCTATTTTCCCTGATAGACAGGGCTCTATACGCATAATAAGCGATAAGGATAACTATGACGGACACGCCATTTACTGCTGATTTAACGTTGCATCCAGCATTTGAGTTGATTGAGCATCGCCATATCGAGGCGCTATCGATGGATGTGCTGATCAGTCAGCATGTAAAAACAGGAGCGATGCATTATCATCTGGCACACCCAAGTGATGAAAATGCGTTTTTGGTCGGCTTTCGCACCCAGCCAATGGACTCAAAGGGTGAGGCGCATGTCTTAGAGCATGTGGCCTTGTGTGGTTCGAACAAGTTCCCAGTGCGTGATCCGTTTTTCTCAATGATTAAACGCTCATTAAACACGTTTATGAATGCGATGACTGCCGCCGATTGGACTGCGTATCCGTATGCGACGCAAAACAAAAATGACTATTTTAACTTGCTCGCTGTGTATCTTGACGCGTCATTTTTCCCAAATATCCATCCGCTCGACTTTGCGCAAGAAGGTATCCGCGTCGAGCTTGACGAAAATGACAAGCCACAGTTTAAAGGTATCGTCTTTAATGAAATGAAAGGCGCGATGAGCGGTGAGATCGATCAGCTGTATCATACGGTTGCGCATCACCTATTCCCAACGACGACCTATCACTATAATTCAGGCGGCGATCCTGCTGACATTCCTGACTTGACGCACACTGAGCTGACTGAATTTCATCAGAGCCATTATCATCCGTCAAACAGCGTCATCATGAGTTTCGGTAATATCCCTGTTGCTGAGACGCAAGCGAAAATACATGAAGATGCCTTGACTCAGTTTGAAGCCGGTAAAAAGCACGTATCGCGTCCAGAGCAGCGTTTGTCTGCGCCAGTGAGTGCGGTCGATACTTATACTGCGGATGAAGCGGGGCCAGATCAAACTCATCACGTAGTTGCTTGGTTATTGCCGTCGATTACTGATCCTAAGCAGCGCTTAGCATTACGTCTGTTAGAGGGTGTATTGATTGAGCATGCAGGCTCGCCATTGCGCGCTTATCTTGATAGCCATCCACTGGGCAAAGCGCCAAGTCCGCTATTAGGGCTTGATGATAGCCATTATGAAATGGCCTTTTATACAGGTCTGCGTGGTTCGAACCCTGAGCATGCCGAAGCAGTAGAGCAGGGCATTATTGACTTGCTGACTGAAGTAGCCAACTCACCAGTCGATGACGAGACAATCGAAACCATTCTGCATCAGATTGAAATTGATCAACGTCATATCGGCGGCGATAGCATTCCTTATGGCCTGAACCTCATGTTAGAGGGTTTTAGTACGGCCATTCATGATGGTAATCCTATCGACGTTTGGGAAGTAGACGAGCATCTACAGTGGTTACGCGAGCAAGTAAAAGATGAACAGTGGTTACCGAGTTTAATCAAAACGCATCTATTGGATAATCCGCATCGTGTACGCGTAACGATGACTCCTGATAGTGAAAAAACAGCACGTTTGGCAGCAGCTGAGCAGACGCGTCTTGATACTATCGAGATGGATTTGACTGCTGATGACAAAGCTATCCTAAAGCAACAAGCTCTAGATTTGGCAGCACGTCAAGCC
Organism: Psychrobacter sp. AOP7-C1-14; assembly: GCF_052376135.1. NCBI lineage: Bacteria > Pseudomonadati > Pseudomonadota > Gammaproteobacteria > Moraxellales > Moraxellaceae > Psychrobacter > Psychrobacter sp. AOP7-C1-14. The sequence continues at coordinate 11,086 of NZ_JBQSVH010000010.1, forward strand.
GCGCCAGATGATTTGAGCTTATTGCCAAAAGTAGGTCTAGAAGACGTACCAACGGATATTAGCTTTAAAGAAGGTGCGCAAAAGCAAGTGCGTCTGAGCGGACAGGACAGCACGCTATTTGAATATGAAGCTGGCACCAATGGCATCTATTACTATCAAGTGATCGTTCCGCTTACTGAGGCAATTGGCAATACGAGTGCAGATGAGTTACCAGCCAATGATGTGATTAATCATCCATTGCTGCCTATTTATTTGAGTCTACTGTCTGAGTTAGGTACTGATTCACTTAGCGCTCACGAAATGCAAGCCAAGCAAGCGGCACATTCTTCTGGTGTGACCGCTCGTATTAGCCAACGTACCAACGTCGATGACAGCCAAGCGATTAGCAGTTATTTTGTCGTGGCAACGCGTGCGCTGAATCGCAAACCTGAAGCGATTGACCTGCTCAAAGAAGTGATGGAGCACAGTATCTTCTCTGAGCATGACCGTATCAAAGAGATCTTACAACAGCGTCAAGCAGGTTGGCAGTCAAATCTTGCTGGTTCAGGGCATTCATATGCGATGCAAACGGCCAGTCGCGGTATGAGCCGCCAAGCACAGTTGGAATACGTACGCAGCGGCCTACCAGCATTGAACGCACTTAAAGACTTTTTGGCACATGCCAGTACTGATGATGCTCAATGGGATCAACTGGCAACGAGCTTGATGGACTTACATCAACGCCTGATCAGCTTGCCGAAACATGCCGTTATTATCTGTGAAGCAGAGCAAACCGAACGCTTAAGCAGCTTGATCGTCGATAGTTGGAAAGACAGCCAAGCGTCAACCGCTAGTAACGATTTAACAAATGCGGCAGCAAATATCCCAAGCGAGTTTGCAAACCTGCAACTAGATACGGCTCTAAATGGCGCGACTGATGCAGTCAAAGCATTAGAAAATGGCGTGACGCTCGATGTTGAAGACTTGGCATGGCTAGTGCCAACCAACGTCTATCATAATGCCAGTGCTTATACTGTATCTGCTGCTGATCATCCTGATACCGCTGCACTTATGGTATTAGCGCCTTACTTACGTAACGGTTATTTGCACAGTGCGATTCGTGAGCGCGGCGGTGCCTATGGTGGCGGTGCAGGTTACGATGCCAATGCTTGCGCCTTTAAATTCTTTAGCTATCGTGATCCGCAATGCGCTGAGACCTTTGCTCACTTTGACGATAGTATTGAATGGCTATTGAACGAACCACAAACTGATGAGCAACTGGAAGAGGCTATCTTAGGTATTATCTCAGGTATGGATAAGCCAGGTTCTCCAGCAGGTGAGGCGATCAAAGCGTGTTTTGCGAATTTGCATCATCGCGGTGCTGATTGGCAACGTAAAATGCGTGCATCAATCTTGGCTGTGACGGTCGCTGATTTACAGCGTGTTGCAAAGCAATACCTGCAAGGCCAAAAGCATGTACGTGCGGTACTAGCGCCTTATGATAAAGAAGAGACAGTAAAAGGTCTGGGTTTTGAGGTTTGTAGAATAAAGGGCTAAATCAGTAAAACCTACTATTAAGTACAAAAAAGCCAAGCATGATGCTTGGCTTTTTGCGGTTAGGTAGTTGATTAAAACCGTTTGATACTCAAATCTTTGCCAATTTTATCTTGATGAATTGGGAATTCAGACAGCTCATTGAACTGCTTGCGATCTGCAAAGTAGCTTTTTAAAGTACGGCGAATAGCTTCAAATGCGAGTTTATCCCACGGGATATCTTCTTCACTAAATAATGCGCATTCGAGGCTTTCTGAGCCAGTACCATACGCACCGTCTTTTAGATCGGCTAGGTAGATAGAGTAGATTTGTCCAATATCTGGCAAGTCATAAATGCAGTATAAATGTGGATGCAGCACCACCGCATCTGCTTCCTCGTAGCTCTCGCGCGCTGCGCCTTCAGCCATGGTTTCGCCATTCTCCATGAAGCCTGCAGGTATTGTCCATAGGCCATATTGTGGCTCAATAGCACGGCGACAGAGTAATACTTTATTTTCATGGACGACTAGCGAACCACAGATAACTTTTGGGTTTTCGTAGTGAATATAGTTGCAATTTGGACATACCAAACGCGGCATATTATCCGTAGGTGGGATTTTTCGTTCTGCTTTATGACCGCATTGGAGGCAATAGTGCATATTAACTACCTTGTTGTAAAAGTTATTGTGTATGATGTTTTTTATAGATTATAAGACCTATATTTTGAAGTGTCAGTGTCAGTGTCAGTGTCAGTGTTTGAAGATAAGTCAGATTTAAGAGTGATGAGACAAATATTGTACGCAGTAGATTGGTTAAACCTGACAATGTACCTCATTCAAACGTGCCTCATTTAAACATACCTAATTTAAACGTATCTAATGCAGATGTACCTGACTTATATGAGCTCAACTATATAATATATTATTCTAAGAAACAGCCATCGTCTTAAGATAGCACATATTATCGACGGACAGAATCACGATAACAGTAACGTATCATTTCACAGATAGGCTGGCTATCATTTATTAAAAGTGCCGTTGTTGAGCATTGATAAGCAATGAATCAGTCACATAAATAGCATGCAGCTACTATTATATTGCGCTAGTCTAGTGAGTGGTCAGTAGTTATTGAGACCATAGATACTAATCAATCAAATAGCCAAAAAAGATAAATACATTACTGGTTTTATTTGGTAGCCGTATTTTTAATGAACAAAGACGAGAACGATGCTATTGATACCACTTAATAATGATAAAAACATAGGGCAATTATAATGTTATCCCTTCCGGAGGCTGTGAGTTTCGATAACCTATCAGTCGCTGTACCTAGTTTCATTCGACATCCGACGCTTCGTCAGTTAGCTGAACGAGTACAACATGAGACTCTAAATACGCTGACAAGTCCAGCGATGTATGAGGCTCATAATACCTCTCATAGTAACCGTGTTTTAGACAGTCTGTATCAGACACCGATTGCCGATGCCTCAATATTGGTCGCCATTACTCATGAGCGTAGGCCTAAACTACTACTGACACGCCGCGCCGCCCATATGAATAGTCATGCTGGCGAGGTATCTTGTGCTGGTGGTAAGTATGAGATAGGGGATGGCAATAACGTCGTGACTGCATTGCGTGAAGCCTGTGAGGAGACAGCGTTACCACCTAACAAAGTCCAATTACTTGGTCAATTGCCTATTCAAACTTCAAAAAGTGGTCTGAGCGTACGTCCAATCGTGGCACTCATCGCTCCTGGTCTAATACTAGTACCTGAAGTTGGAGAAATATCACGTATTTTTTGGGCTGATTTTGAGTCACTAGTTACTCAACCAACTGTAGAGTATGAAGTTGAGTATAAGATGCAAGAAGAAATCGCGACCCTCCTAACACCTAGCTGGCAAGTCGATGGTGAGACGGTTTGGGGACTAACAGGACGTGTGATTGCAAACCTACTAGAAACAGGCTTTGATCGACAACTAGAGTGGTATTACCGCGTAGCAAATAAACGCTAATAGATGTCATCTACTTAACACAGTTATCTACTTATAATAATCATCATTTTTCTTAAGCCACCAGTTCATATTGTCTTGGCGTTTGGCACGGAATGTCTCTAGCTTATGAGCAACGGACGCATTACGCTGACGTGCAGTATCGAGCGCAAAAAGAATTGGTACTGAGGACAACACACCAAAGCGTATCTTTGACTTTGGTAAGTCTAGCCCGTCACCAATATCATCACCGACCAAGGTGCGAGTGACACTTGCGTTGACCATTTCCACAAAACGCCCACGGCGATTGTCCTCACCCATTAGCTGGCGAGGTAAATCATGCAATGCTTTTGCTAGTGGTTGACCCATCTTAAAGTCTAGCTGCTGTACCGATAGATAGGTATAGAGCCACTCCCAACACGCGGCCTCATCTTTTGGTAAGCGATCTAGATCAACACCCATCCAATAACTGGCAAGATTCCATAGATGTAAGATACCTTCGGCTTCTTCTGTACTAATACGTGCGCCTAGCAATCGTAGTCCACGCATAATCAGTAATGAGAATTGCAAATGGGTGGCAATCATATCGGTTTGATTGATAGGTATGCCCCAATAGTCGGTATTCCAACTACCATCAGAATTATGATGTTGCTCAGCATTTGGTATCACGCCTGTGGCAGCATTGCCTTTTCCTTTGAGTAGTTTTTGCCGTACTAAGGTATGTATCTGACGCACCTGAATAGATTGACGCCAACCCTCAGAACCGATAGCTAGCACTTGATCGATAGGTTTGTGTTGGTTACGTGTGCTTGTATCGGATGAAGGGTGTTCAGACACGGCTAAGATATAGGCATAAGTACGCATCAATCGAGGTAGTGCATCGTGCATCAGTGCGCCCGTCTGAATGAGCGGTAGTGAAAGAGCAGGAATGCTATAGCCTGCCATCAGGGCCACATTACGCAGTAGCCAAATGAGCATTAATGGATAGCGGCGGTAGGCAACCGCCCCTATCTGGGCAAGCTTCGGGTCGAACCAGTCGGGATGGCTGCTAAATTGCTCAGTGAGCGCGCTAAATGAAGGATTGGTTATAAGGTCGTTATTTAGACTATTATTTAAATTGTCACTTAAACGGTTACCGAGAATAGTTTGCTGTAAAGGCTTTACAAATTTTATGTTTTGAGCAGCTAACGCGTCTGCGAGTGGGTCACCAATATCATAACCTGCCACGATTTCATCAAGTAGAGCAGGTGAGATCGTAAAGTCTTTTGGTAATAGATAACGCTTAATTCGTTTTAAAACTTGTAAGTCGCTATGGTCATTGATATCAGTGGTACGTCCATGACGCTGATAAGCATTCGATGACTGGAGGTCAGGTTTGTCAGTTGGAGTACTTGCCGTATTGATGATTTTTTTATCCATAGTTATCAAGTACCATTTTCAGAGTGAGAGCGCGCTTTAGAGTGTAAAACTTGCATTACGATAGTTGTTTATCATAATCATTCATAAAAACTATTGGACTGATTCAATGAATCCAATTGCTGTCGCGTCGCTTGAATACGGCGTTTAGTATTACGAATCTCATCAGACAGCGATAGTAGCCTTGCACGGGCTTCTTTTTCATTAGCAAAATCGAGCATTTCACCATTTTCTAATTTATCGAATTCTGATTGATAAGTATCTAAGAGGCGATTGTCTTCGTCTAACTGACTGTCTAAAGCGTAGTAATCTAACCCTTTTCGATTAGCCGATTGCAATGTATTGACCATAGTGATTGGGCAAACGTTGTTTAACTGACGACCACGTCTGCCAATATTGTAGGCATTACTGATAGTACAGTATTGCTGTAGACCAAGCTTGCGACCATGTTCCCACGCTTGATAGTTAGGTGTGACACTGGCTTTAGCGCAGGCTTTGGTATGGGACGCTAAGCGGTCTGAATGATAACCTGCGACGCCATCGTTATAACCGATAGTTTGCCAGTCACCCATGAGACATTCTTGCTTTGATAGTGTTGCGCAGCCTGCTAACAGATAGATACTACCGAAAACAGACAATCCCAATGTCAGATGACGTACAACGCGGTGTATAGGTCGGTACACGGTTAGCTCCGATAACTATCATAACTATGAACGCAAATAAACGATGCTAGCAATCAACTACATTATGCAGCTTTGTGATTGATTGCTAAGTCACTTATAGATATTTCGATAACGCACACATGAACAAAATAAAAGTAACTTATAAGTGGTATTGCGATTCAGCAGTACTACTATAAGCTACTCTCAACTCCATTAATGCGGACGAGTCAAATCGACTGATGTACTGCTAACATTGTCTTTCAAGCTTACTTTCAGCATGATATAACCCGCGATACCAGAGACGATTGAACCCATAATAATGCCTAAGCGCTCATCAAACATAGTGGTGTCGCCAGCGAAAGCCAAGCCACCGATGAACAAGCTCATGGTGAAACCAACACCGCATAATAATGCTGCGCCATATATTTGCTTATAGTCCATGCCTTTTGGCATAGTAGATAGACCAAGCTTAAAGATTAACCAGCACATGACCATAACGCCTACCTGTTTACCAATAAATAGACCTGCAGCGATACCTAGTGGGACTGAGTGGAATAGCTCAGCAAGCCCTGCACCCTCGAGTGAGATGCCTGAATTAGCAAAAGCAAATATTGGTAAAATACCAAAGGCGACAGAGTTGTGGAGATCATGCTCTAGCTCCTCTAGCGGAGAATGCTCAGGATCAGTACGGTCAAACATAGGGATAAATAATGCTAATACCACACCTGCCAATGTTGCATGGATACCTGATTTGAGTACCGCAATCCACATGACGATACCGATCAGCAGATAAGGCGTGATATTGGTCACATTGCGACGATTGAGCAGGTATAAGAATGGCAGACATAGACCAGCTACTGCTAACGACTCTAATGACAATTCACTGGTATAAAATAGAGCGATGATCAAAATCGCACCAATATCATCAAAAATAGCGATAGAGACTAAGAAGACTTTTAGGGAGTTGGGTACGCGGCTACCTAACAGGCTTAAAATACCAAGTGCGAATGCGATATCGGTTGCAGCAGGAATTGCCCAGCCCTTCCAATACTCAGGCTCATTGAGATTAAAAAGTATATATACAATTGCTGGCATAATCATGCCGCCCAATGCTGCACCAGCTGGTAGAATGATTTGCTTGACGTTGGACAGCTCACCAATCAGTACTTCGCGCTTAAGCTCTAATCCAACCAAGAAAAAGAACACTGCCATCAGACCATCATTGATCCAGTGGTGAGCATCTTTTGCAATAGCAAAGTCACCAATTTGAATCGCAACTGGTGCGTGGATAAAACTTTCGTACCACACATTAAGAGGGGAGTTGGCAATGATCATTGCAGCAACGGCAGCCAATGCTAAGACGATTCCGCCTGCTGCCTCAAATTCAAAAAATGCCTTAATCCTTCGTATTGCCATATCATCCTCATTCGCTAAGTGCAATTTACTAAATAACCTCAAATATCCATCAATGTCTGCGCTACTTATAATGTTGAAGTAACAAATAGACAGAAACAGTTTCTCATACTCTTATCAATATAGACAACAAAATACGTCGAGCCAACGCTAACGGTCTACTGTTTTATATTCACAATAGCAATATTATAAAGAGGATTTAACGAGCACAATAGTTGTAAGTCGTTACATCTTTTTAATAAGTGGCTATTTGATTGAGTATATTCGGAACGTTATTGAACAAATTTAGCAGACTTTGTGACGTTTTTGGCTTTTTTTGCGGTTTTATCTTTATAATGAGCAGCGCTGTACGACGTGTCGTTATTTCTTTTGCCAGTACTGGTAAGCGGTCAGCTTATCAATAGTGACACTTTAATCTTATCCTAGAACTCCTTTTTCTTTCTTATAAAATTTTGCAGGTCAGTGTCATGGACTTAACTTTCTCGTTAGAGATTATTTTAATGCTTACTGCGGTGGCCGCATTGGCAGGATTTATTGACGCTATCGCTGGCGGCGGCGGACTGTTGACCATCCCTGCCATGCTACTGGCCAATATTCCACCAGTATTAACGCTCGGTACCAATAAACTGCAAGCTGCATCAGGCGCGCTAGCTGCGTCTGTCACTATGATTAGAAAAGGGGTGGTCAAACCACAACGTATCAAAGTAGCTATCATCGCCGCTTTTATTGGTTCCGTTATCGGCACTATTGCTGTACAGATGTCACCACCTGACTTGCTCGAAAAAGTGATTCCATTTTTGATCGCGGCTATCGGTATCTATACATTATTTGCTCCTAGATTGGGTGAAGTAGAAGCGGCACCGCGTATCTCAGAGAGTAAATGGCAAAAAGTAGTAGCGCCGTTGATTGGTTTTTATGATGGTTATATTGGTCCAGGTACTGGTATGTTCTTTGCGCTTGGTAATGTAGCATTACGTGGTCGTCAAATTATCGAAGCGACAGGCGCAGCTAAAGTATTGAATTTATCGACCAATATTGGCTCGTTAATCTTCTTTATTTTGGGTGGTAACGTACTGTGGAAAGTGGGGCTGGCGATGATGGTTGGACAAACCATCGGTGCTTACTTTGGCTCACATATGGTAGTCAAAGGCGGTAGCAAATTGATTCGCCCAGTGATTGTATTGGTCTGTTTGGCGATGCTGACTAAGTATGTGTTTGGCTAAATAGTATCAACTATTACTATTTGCTGATTATTGCCTATAAAAAAACCTCAGCCAATTTGACTGAGGTTTTTTATTTTATGCACTTTCATCTAGCAAGATTGGATTAGCGGCGACGATCAACATCATCGTATTCACTACCCATGATGCCATCACTAAAGACTTCAGAGAATTCACGTCCATTGTCTTCATCGATGTGACCATCAAATACGTCTTTTGCACCAGCGTTAGGATCGTTGTAAATAGCCAGATCCATTTTGTTTTCTGATTTTGCCACGATAGTGGTAACAGCAGCGTCACCGCCCACGTTTACAGCAGTACGTAACATATCCAGAATACGATCCACACCCAAGATTAGACCAATACCTTCGATTGGTAGACCTACTTGAGCAAATACCATAGATAGCATGATGAGACCAACACCAGGCACACCAGCCGTACCAACAGATGCTAGTACTGACATCAGGATAACGGTTAAGTATTCGGTTATGCCCAAATCAATACCATAAATATTGGCAATAAAGATGGTTGCAGTACCCTGCATAATGGCCGTACCATCCATGTTGATAGTAGCACCAAAAGGAACAGTGAACGACGCAACTGAGTTATTTACACCCATACGCTTGGTCACAGTACGCAACGTAATAGGAATCGTCGCGTTCGAGCTTGACGTACTAAATGCAAAGATTTGAACTTCACGCATTTTTGCCAGGAACGTCTTAATAGATAGACCTGATGCGATTTTGAGTACAATCATCATCGTAATAAAGAAGTGGAAGGCCAATGAACCGACCAATACCGCGACATAACCAAGTAGTGACCAGATCAGGTCTAAACCTAACTCTGCCATTGCTTTGGTCAATAGAGCAAATACACCATATGGTGCAAGGTTCATAATGATTGTCACCATCTTTAAGATGACTTCGTTGATAAGCTCTAGGCTCTGCACTAAGCCTTTAGCAGGTTTACCTACCATCAAGATACTGACACCGATCAAGATAGCAAAGAATATGATCGATAACATATCGCCATTTGCCATCGCGCTGATAGGGTTTGATGGGACAATGTTAGAGAACACATCAAGTAGAGGCGGCGCTGACGCTGCTTCAAACTCAGCTTCAGACGCGATATTCATGCCTTTACCGATACCGAATAGCGAACCAAGACCAATCGCAGTTGCAATAGCAAGTGCAGTGGTGAACATATAAATAATGAACGTTTTGGTACCAATACGTCCAAGTAAGCGAATATCACCAATACCGCATACACCGCAAATCAGTGAGATAAGCACCAAAGGTACGACCAACATTTTTAGCGAGTTGACAAATAGCTTACCGACAATGGCGAGGAAGCCATTAGTAATATAAGTATCAACAAAACTACCTTCGCCGTTTAGTCCTGAGTAGTTTATGAATAGACCCAGTATAATACCGAGCACCATGGCAACAATGATCTTGCCCGTCAGTCCCAAATTCTTCCACATAATTCATATCCTTTGTGTGCATAACAGCTTTATAGTAAGTGTTTATTAGCCAACATGGTTGTACTTATCAGCCTTACTGCAAAGCTTGTTATGACTATTAAGTTCCTGTGATTGTCGCTCGATGTCACATTTTCGTGGACAATATAAAAGAATAGCTAAGGGCACTGCAAGATTTTTTTTCTCATTTTATTCTAAATGTACATTTCTCGTTATAACTATGTGCCCATAATACAGTCAATATTTATTCTAAACGGTTTGTTTCTTATATGAAACAAAATATTTATGAAAGAGCGCTTAGAATAAGTGAACGTATCAAACTATTTATATAGAGCTAGTGATTTCAAGTTATTAAAATGGAAAGAGAAGTGTAATATTTATACGATTGGTTGGGTTCAATTTTTCGGTAGAACTAAAAAAAAGCCAGACTATCGTTTATAGATAGTCTGGCTGATAAGAAGTGAAAATTTTATTATAAATTATAATTAAACCCACCGTCTAATAATAATATTAAAAACAGCGTAGACCATTAAACCTTATCATCTTCTTCACGGGGCGAAGGAGACTGGTGATCTAATGGTTTAATGTCATTATCACCCGCTTCAGTATTTGTTTCGTCAGATGGTGCAATGTGACGATTATGGTTGTTACCCATGCGCTCATTAAGATGTGATTCAGCATCACGATGGCGATGATCTAGTGCCTCTACTTCAGGTTTTGATTCTTCAAAATCTGTCTGCGAGTTTACTTCTTCGACAGTATCTTGCTCACTGACTAACTCTACATCGCCATCATTCTCATAACCATGGTTAGGATTGGCGTCGCCAGTATGGTTGTCTGCATCTGCAGTACTGCCTATCTCATTAGTGGCTAGTTCGTCAACAGCAGATGCATCGCTATCCACAGCGATACCGTTTTTATTCTGAGCTTGTCTTTTTAGCTCTGCGTAGTCAGTCAGTTGGTGAACCGCGTTTTCGAGGGCATGTGGATTGTTACGCTCTAGCGCTTCTGATAGGTGCGCATCAAATGTATCAGTCAATAATGAATCAAAACGCATGGCATTATATTGAATGAGCACTTCTGCTTCTTCTTCGGTAATGCCACCATTTTGACTGGCGTGTACCACATGGTCTTCAAAGGTTAACCCTTCAAAGCTGTCTTTATGCTCCGCCTTTTTGAATTTCTGCCATAATGGTTCAATCTCGATTAGAGTCTGATAAGCATGCTCCATACGACCAGTCACGTCATCTACATCAGTATTGTAATGAACCATGGTTTTGAGATAGTCGCGGAACGGATTGGCTGCAAAGTCATCCATGAAAGTATCACCCAATTGACGTTTCAGTTCATCGCTTGCAGGGGTAAAGATACGTCCACTTGGGAAAGTTACGAAGCTAACCACATTGGCTGCCATACGATTAGGGAAGTTGGCAAAGAAAGAAACAAAGGCTTCTTGAATCGTATATAAGCTGGTTTGTAGCGCAACTTCGGCATGCAAGCGTTCAGATTCAGACTTGCTGCCGTGCTCATAGAATTGCAAAATAGCAGTCGCAATAAACAGATGGCTATGGATATCTGCTAAACGACCAGAGAGCATTTCTTTACGCTTTAAATCGCCTGCTAATAGACCCAATGCCATATCAGCAGTCAAGGCAAAGCTCGCACTCAGACGGTTAATATGTTTGTAGTAGGGGCGCGTAAATGCATCAGCGAAATTTGGTGCATCATTACTACCACCAACGTAACCTGCTACAAAGGCTTTTGCCCCACGGTTAAACGTATACCCTAAATGTTTGAAGAAAAGGGTATCGAATTTTTTAGTAGCAGCAGCTTTATCTTCGCTTTGTAGTAATTGAAGTTCATCAAACAGGTAAGGGTGGCAACGCATCGCACCTTGACCGAAGATCATGAGTGAGCGCGTCAGAATATTTGCGCCTTCAACGGTGATAGAGACAGGAATCGCTTGATAAGGCGTGGCCAAGAAGTTGCGTGGACCCATTTGTACCGCACGACCACCGACTACATCCATACCGTCATTGACGACGCTGCGCATGGTTTCAGTCGCGTAGTATTTTGCCATAGCCGTCATCACAGATGGCGTACCACCTTGATTCAGTCCGCAAGTGACTAAATGACGGAACGCCTCTAACATATAGGTATTACTCGCCATACGGCTAGTGGCGTCTTGTACACCTTCAAACTTACCTACAGATATCTTGAACTGTTCACGGACTTTTGCGAATGCGCCAACAGATAGATAGGTCATCTCACTGGCTGATGTTGACAGAGCAGGTAAGGAAATACCGCGCCCAACGCCCAAGCATTCCATCAGCATACGCCAACCGCGACCAGCGTTCTCAACGCCGCCAATGATGTAATCTAACGGGATAAAGACATCTTTACCATCGACCGTACCATTCATAAATGGTGAGCCGATTGGGTTATGGCGTGGCCCTGTTATGACGCCTTCGTGATCAGCGGGAACCAGAGCACAAGTAATACCATAATCGGTTTTTTCAGGATTACCAAGCAGACCTTCTGGATCGTGCATTTTGAATGCTAGACCAACGACAGTAGCGATAGGGGCCAAAGTAATCCAACGTTTTGAGAAGTTCATACGTAGGCCAAGCACTTGCTCGCCCTCATGCACACCGTAGCAGACTACACCTGTATCAGGAATTGCACCTGCATCAGAGCCAGCTTCGGGCCCAGTCAAACCGAAACAGGGCACTTCATCACCCTTTGCAAGACCTGGTAACCAGCGCTGTTTTTGCTCTTCTGTACCATAGTGCATCAATAACTCACCAGGACCGAGCGAGTTGGGAACCATGCAGGTCACAGCAGCCGTTGGCGAGCGCGAAGCGATTTTACTCATTACACGGCTTTGCGCATAAGAGCTAAATTCCAAACCGCCAAACTCTTTTGGAATGATTAAACCTAAGAAACCATTACTCTTGATAAATTGCCATGCCTCAGGCGATAGATCTTTATCTTTATGTTGAATCTGCCACTCATCAAGCATGACACATAAGGCTTCTACTTCGTTATCAATGAAACTTTGCTCTTCTTCTGAAAGCTGCGGATAAGGATAGTTGGCAAAGGTATCCCAGTTCGGCGCACCCATAAACAGCTCTTTTTCCCACCAGCTGGTACCCGCATCAAGCGCTTCACGCTCTGTGTCACTCATACTCGGCATCGCGCCGCCCAATGCCTTATAGACAGGCTTAGTAATCAATGATTGACGCAACGGTGATATCAGTAGCACTAAACACAGTAGTGCTAGTGGTATACCCAAAATGAGCGACCATGGACTGATAATTGCGGTGACGATAACCGTAACTAGGGCAACGATGCTACCCGTGACACGTGATAAGGACAACAAAAAGATGGCCAAGACCACGGCTAACTGTATGACGACTGCCAAAATAAATAAGCCAATTGCCATGACTATCTCCTTTAAAATGCTGAATAAAAACTGCGAAAAGTATGTGAGTGAAAAAACTGACTATAATTATTTTTCGTCTTGTCACTAACTGTTTTATAAGTATGTCGAATGGTTTGTTAATCACTAAGTGTTCGATTCTACGTCTTTCAAATACTAGTATTAACGGTCTAGCAAGTAATTGACAAATAAATGACAATAATGGCTACTAATATGAAACAGTTGTCTATAACTATCAAGAGCCAAAATGCTACGCTCTGTCGATGATATGTATCAAACATGATGGTTTGGAGGTTTGACAAGCAGCTACGTAGATTACATAGCCAGCTGTCATCTATAACTAGCTACTATCTATAATTAACCAATAAGCTAGCCAAAAGGGGCAGTACAGCTTTCGGCATAAGACAAAGTATCATTACGTCCAACGATAATGTGATCGACAAGCGAGATATCTAACAAATCACAGGCCTTTTTTAATTCATAGGTCAGTAAGTTATCTGCCGTCGACGGCTTGGCATCGGTATGAGGATGATTGTGGGCGATAATAAGTTGGCTAGCAGCGTGACTTAATGCATGTCGCAGTACGTGCTTGATACAGACTGAACATGATGAGATGCCACCAGTAAATAGTATTTCAAAGTTTAAAAGGTTGAGAGCGTTATCCAGACAGAGTACCGCGAATACTTCACGACGCTCACCCCGCAGCTGGGTACTGATATAATCTTTGACCGCTTGTGAGCGGCCGAGCGACTGCCCAGTTTTGAGTTGACTGTCTAGATAGCGCGTACCCATCTCAAGGGAGGCTAATATTTGGGCGTATTTTGCAGGGCCAATACCATGGCAGGCAAGCACTGTTTTTTGAGGAGCGGCCAATAGTTCGGCTAAGCTACCAAACTGATCAATCAAATGCCGCGCTAATTCAATCGCTGACTGTGACTGAGTGCCTGTCCGCAAAAATATAGCCAGTATCTCTGCATCAGACAAATGAGCTGCACCAAATTTTAAAAGTTTTTCGCGTGGCCTGTCATCCTCATGCCAGTCTTTGATCGCCATTGTCACTCCTTGAAAATGGGTTGATACTCGTTATCGAGATAGATACGGAAAATCTTACCCAATTTATCTCATAATTGTTACTATAAGCGCAATTTTATCTTTTTACTTTTTTATTGAAGTCACGCTTATGTCCAATATTGTGCTTGCTATTACTGGCGGTATCGCCGCTTATAAATCTGCTATATTTGCCCGCTTGTTAGTTAAGGCAGGTTTTGATGTGCGCGTTATCATGACGACAGGTGCACAAGCATTTATCACACCACTGACGCTACAAGCGTTGACAGGTAACGAGGTACATGTCTCATTGCTCGATGAACAAGCAGAGGCAGGCATGGGACATATTGAGCTGGCTAAGTGGGCCGATTTAATCGTGATTGCACCTGCATCTGCCAATACGCTTGCGCGTCTGGCTATGGGTATGGCCGATGATCTATTGACCACAGTGTGCCTTGCTACTACTGCGCCTATTATTATCGCTCCTGCTATGAACCAGCAGATGTGGGCACATCCAGCAGTTGACCTAAACGTGCAAACATTGCGCGATATGAATTATCAAATTATCCAACCAGCCAGCGGTGAGCAAGCGTGCGGTGATGTCGGAGCAGGGCGCTTGCCTGAGCCTGAGCGATTGTTGGATGAGGTATTACTGTTCATCGCGATGAATACAACGCCGCAACTGCTGGCAGGCAAAAGAGTGGTCATTACCGCAGGTCCAACAGTAGAAGCGATTGATCCTGTACGTTATTTATCTAATCACTCTTCGGGAAAAATGGGCTTTGCATTGGCGCGTGCCTGTGTCGCTGCTGGTGCAGACGTTGTATTAATCGCTGGTGGTAAAGTAGCATTGCCTACACCGCTTAATGTCACACGGATCGACGTATTGTCTGCCGAAGATATGCTGACAGCGGCGCAGCAATGTGTGGATGGCACGCATAGTGAGCTTCAATTGGTCTTTGAAGATGAGCACAATCATTCCCATAACCATTCTCACGAACGCCATCATGGCGACTGTGGTTGCGGTGATGACGATATAAACGACCATAACGTCAACCATGACTCATTACAGTCTCATGATGGCAGCCAATATGTGAAAGCAGATATCTTTATTGCGACCGCAGCCGTGGCAGATTATCGTACGGAAGAAGCCGCACCGCAAAAAATCAAAAAAACGCAAGATGCCATGACGCTCAGTCTGGTTAAAAACCCTGATATTCTAGCAACGATTTCTCTTGCGCATCCAAAATTGTTTGTCGTCGGTTTTGCAGCAGAGACGCAGGATGTCGAGCGTTATGCTCGTGGTAAATTGGTCGCAAAAGATTTAGATATGATTGCCTGTAATGATGTCTCACGTGCAGATATTGGTTTTGCCAGTGATGACAATGCTATGCAGGTGTTTTTCTCTGAGTGCTATGAGCGTGACGCGGTAGCACTTGAAAAAACCAGTAAAGACAAAATTGCTGAGCAGTTAGCTAGCATCATCGGTGAAACAATCGGTCAACGTAAAAATAGTTAAAAATACAGGCGCTAAGTCTGATAGCTAGCTTGTAGATAGTGTATAGATACAGACGCTGAGCCTAAAATGGTGTGACCGATATGGTAAATATAGCTGGTAACGATAGCACTCAGATGCTAGTACTGACGGTCATTTTTGCGCTTGCTTCACTGCTACACGGTATTAGTGGACTGGGCGCAACGCTAGTGACGACTACTGCGCTTGCTAGCATGTACCCACTACAACACGCCATTGTATTGGTGATTTTCCCTTCGCTAGTAGTCAATGCCATGACGTGGCTAGTCGGTGGTGAGCGCACCATTTGGCAAAACTTTATCTACTACGGCAGACGCTATTGGCTGCTTGCGCTTACCAGCTTACTAGGTAGCATTTTAGGTGCGAAGCTGTTGCTATGGGTCGATAGCGCTTATATTCTCTTGTTGTTGGCCGCGGTCATTGCCTTCTACGTTGTGAGTAGCTTACTCGGCAAGCAAATCCGTTTACCAAATACTAAGCCTATGTTGGTTGCCGTTGGCTTTGGTGCAGGTGTTATTGGCGGCTCGACCAACGCCATGTCGACGATATTGATGATGTATCTGCTGTCTGCCAGTGACGATAAAAACACCATCGCCAAAGTTGGCAATATGTGCTACTTTTTAGGAAAGACTGCCCAAATTATGGTGTTACGTGAGCCCATCATGGCATTGAGCAGTGGTGAGTGGCAGCTGATTGCCTTTTTGAGTGTGCTGTCTATAGTCACACTGCTAGTTGGAATCCGCTTGCGTCGCTATTTACCACAAGCACGTTTCCGTCAGCTTATTTTATTAATCTTGATCGTGCTTGGGATACGCGTTGGCTGGCAAGGTATTACCGCATTGTTATAGATAAACTATACAAGCCATTTCAGTTCAGAAATCATCTTTACCTTGTCAGCGATATTTTATTAGACCAATTCTTCAAAAAATATCTGCTGTGCCAAACGAAAGGTATTGCAGTGCGCTTCGACCACATCTTCGATATCTTCTGAGTAGCCGCCGCCCATCACGATAGCAACAGGAATATTAGCGGCTTTTGCTTGCTGCAGGACATATTCATCACGTGCCTTACAACCTGCTTGTGTCAAGCCAAGTTTGCCTAGCTTGTCGGTCGCGAGTACGTCGACAGCAGATTGATAAAAAATTATATCTGGTACAACTTCAGAGATTAATCGTGGCAGCGTATCTTCTAATATCTGTAAATACTCAGCATCGCCTGTATCATTGTCTAGCTCAATATCTAAGTCTGATACTTGTTTACGAAACGGATAGTTCTTTGCACCATGCATGCTAAAGACAAAGACGCGTGGCTCATCTGTCATAATGCTGGCGTTGCCGTTGCCCTGATGAACATCCAAATCGATAACTAAAATCTTTTGTGCTTGTCCACGATTTAATAGTAGATTGCTAGCGATACAGACATCATTGAAAACGCAAAAACCTTCTCCATGACCAGCAAAAGAGTGATGCGTACCGCCTGCGACATTCATGGCCACGCCATACTGCTGAGCATATAGCGCGCACTCATACGTTGCATGGGCAATATAACGTCCGCGCTCGACCAATTGAGGCGTCATCTCAAATCCGATCGTACGAGCAGCCTTGCGTGGTAATGTTTGGGTTTTAAGCTGATGCCAGTACTCGGCGGTATGAGTGGTCAAAATCTCATCTTCGCTTAAGCGAGCAGGAGCAAAGAAGTTATCTTGGCTGATAGTCCCTTCTGCTACTAGACGCTCAGGAATCATGATGTACTTTTGCATGGGAAAGCGGTGCTTTTCTGGTACGGAGTAGCGAAAGACGTCAGAGTAGGCAATTTTTAGCATAAGAATTCTAGCTTAGTATTGATGATGTTTTGGATAGAAAAGTAAAGAGATAAGTATCAGCTATCGCGGATTATGGCTTGATTAAAAAAGCAGTTTATCGAACAAACTGAGTTATTGAACAAACTGAGTCGGCAAAAAGAATGTCCGTGCGTCTGTCTGTTGGCGTAACTCCAAGAGTAGCGTCTGCATATCTTCAGCAGGATCTTGATTATTAATCAAATCCACAAACAGCTCGTTGGCGACAGTGGTCATCGCAACCACGCTTTGTAGTAAATGCTCGATAATCTCATTATCAATGCCAACTGCTTCGACATCGATAGCATTTTTGTAGCGTATCTCACCATCGTTGACATCCATCTCTAGATTGCCGATTAGCATGTCATAGTTGATTTGGGTAATGAGCAGCATCGCGGCACTTTGATGACTTTCTGGTATCAAAAATGGCAAGATACCGTAGACGGCCAGTAGCTTATTTTTTTCTTGCACTCGAAACAGATAACTACAGTTTATTTGCTTATGACGCATTTTCAGGGATAAATGATGAGATTGTTGGCTGTCGTTAGTTTTTGGTCGATAATGCGTATAGTGCCACTGTTTGTCATTGAAGTATTGTTTTAAGCAGTCGACGATAGGGGTGTGACTTTGGTTTTGGGGTTCTGCATCTGCGCTATCGGTTTCTAAGCTATCGGTTTTGAGTTGAGATGCATTTGCTTGAGCGTTATGCTGTTCGCTGCCTTGCTTTGCCTCTAATTCATGAGAGATATCAGAGGCATTGATATCAGTAGCTTGAGTGCTGATATTAGGAATATCAGCCGATATATTCGCTGTATTATCAGTCATGCTCTCAGCAAGTGGTGAGTGTGCGGGCTCGCTTGCCTCATTGACAACTGACTGAGGTGCGGAAGCAGTCAGTAACCGTTTGATCTTTTGCCACAAGCTGAGTTTATTGTGTTGACTCATAATAGTATGCTGACAAATAGGGGTTATAAATTAACCATGATTGAGTGCCAAATCTTCTTTGATAGCAGACTGTGCATAAAACGCTTCTAGCATTTCACGAATATGAGCTGTCAACCAAGGCGTCTCAAGAGCTTCGTACATTATAGGCAGTAGAGCAGTACTACACTGTTTCATGGCTGCGTCATCAATGTGCAAACTCGCAGCGATGGTCGCCATCGTGTCAGACTGATGATTGGCATACCAAGTGTCGATGCTTGACGATACTAAGCTATGCAGATACGGTGACAGTCGCAGACGGTTGTAGCTTTGCTGGATACTGGCTTCGATATGGTCAATGCTACTGTTGCCAGGCTCATCGCTTAAGTAGGTTTGCAGTTCACTGATCGGTTGGTCTTTGATACGATCCCAGCCCATGACCATCAAGCGTGCAACTTCTTCGTTGGATAGGTGCTCTTGGGCATTGGCTTCAGCTTTGCGCGTCAAATCTTTAATATTGCGATGCAGGTACGTTTGTAGTTTTTCATCAAGGTTTCTGTTGGTTGCCTTTTCAAAAGAGCTACGACCAAGCTTCATCAATTTACCAACGCCACCTGCTTTATCAAGCGTACTTTCCATAAAATCATTGATAGCGTGATAGAGTGTTTGGGTCAATAGATCCGCAAAAGTTTCGTTACCGACCAATGTATGAATCAATATGTTACGTTGCTGCTCATGGCTGCCGATATAGTTAGCCAAAGTTTCAATTTGAGTATCGTCGACCAGCTCAGATAAAGGCACGTTGTCATTGACTGGATGATAAATAATAGTGTGCAAAATATCACGGATATCAGTACGCATTACTTCAGTCATTGGCTGATTTAACAGCCAGCCTTTCATCAGCTGCTGTAAATGGTCACAGGTGATGTATTTGCTTAAAGGCTGTGCACCAAACCATTGCCAAGCCTCCATCGCTAGTGGCTCAGCTTGATTGTGTAGCCACTGCTGCATAAAGTTGACTTGAGCATCGATCAAGCTATCAATGGTCAAACGACTGTTTAATGGCTCTTTCGACAAGCTGGGGTCTGCGTTGTCATTTTTAGTTTCTGCAGCAGTATTAGGTTTTTGGCTATCTAGTGAAGTCGGCATAGGTTTTGAAGTCATATTTTAAAGTTGTATTTTTTTGAGGTCGTACTTTTTGAAGTCAGAGTAATCGACAATTTGTTATACTGTGTGTTTGTAGCGAGCATAGGGTATTATGCCACGAACATTGCCTTTGTTTGTGATGAATATTGATTGCTGCTTGATAAATAACCAGAGGTTTTGATGACGGTTTTGGATACACCTTTACTTGCGCTTGATGAGCTG
Organism: Psychrobacter sp. AOP7-C1-14; assembly: GCF_052376135.1. Classification (NCBI taxonomy): domain Bacteria; kingdom Pseudomonadati; phylum Pseudomonadota; class Gammaproteobacteria; order Moraxellales; family Moraxellaceae; genus Psychrobacter; species Psychrobacter sp. AOP7-C1-14. The sequence goes on from NZ_JBQSVH010000010.1 coordinate 30,922, forward strand.
ACGGTTCAGCGCGGTGAGATACCGCTGTGTGAAGGAGTTACGTTGCGGCTATCTGCGGGTAGTATTTGCCATCTAATCGGGGCAAATGGGACAGGAAAAACCACATTACTGATGCAGCTGGCAGGGCTGTTGCCTGTTTTGTCAGGTAAGGTTATTTATCAAGGACAGTCGGGTTTGCCAATTCAGCCTTTATATGTCTCGCACCAGTTGGGTATTCATCCGAATCTGACAGTGGCGCAAAACCTGACGTTTCTACTGAATTTATATGGTATCACGCCAAGCGCTACCGATATTGATGACGCACTCACATGGGTAGGGCTACAAGGGTTTGAAACGATTAGCTCAAGTCATCTGTCTGCTGGTCAAACGCGGCGTATTACACTGGCGCGATTGTACCTATTAACTCCTGATGTGACACCAATCTGGTTACTTGATGAGCCTTTTACGGCGTTAGATGTCGATATGGTGGCACGTATGGAAGAGCGGCTATGTGAGTTTACACAGACTGGCGGGTCGATACTAATGACCAGTCATCAGGCAGTTGGTGTTGCCAATCAAGTGCTCGATTTGTCAGATTACATGGTATGAGTTTGCTTGCTATCAGTACCATCAGTATATGTGCAAGGACAAATGATGACAGACAGACCAATACAAGTAGGATCAGTAGCCGCTATGAATGAAAAACCAAATGCTATTGCCACAGTGCCTCGCAGTATTGGGTTTATGCAGCTCTGGCGCCGCGAATGGCAAGTTAAGCAGCAAGGAGCGGTGCAATGGTTGTATCCATTGGTACTGTTCTTAGTGATTATTACTTTGTTTCCATTAGCAGTCGGTAGTGAGCCTGTGCTATTGCAGCGTCTGGGCGTATCAGCGGTGTGGATTGCTGCATTGCTGTCACTGGTAATGGGCGTTGATGGGTTATTCAAGCCTGCGCTTGATAATGGTACGCTTGCGCAATTAGTCGTGGCTAAAGCGTCACTACCGTTATGGGTGCTGATTAGACTGGTCATTCATTGGGTTTTTAGCAGTGGTATTGTGGCTGTCCTTAGCTTGCTTGCCGTGCCGTTGTTTCAGCTCAGTTGGTTTGAAGCATGGATATTGATGGCTTCTATCGTGACAGGTAGTCCAATGCTTCTAATGCTATCCGCAGTCGCAAGTAGCTTGACGCTATCGTTAAAGAATGGGGCGGTATTGGTTCCTTTGATTGCTTTACCGATGCAGTTGCCAGTATTAATTTTTGCTACGGGTGCGGTTGATTTATTTGCCTCTGGGCTTAATGGTTTACCTATTTTAGCCTTATTACTAGCAGGAAGTATTGTTTCTGTTTTGGTCATGCCTTGGGTGATTGCTACCACCTTAAGGATGTCATGGCTGAATTAAGTGATTTGCTTGCTGTAATCTTAAAGTTCAGTTATCTAGATTCGATTATCTAAACTTAGCCATTTGAACCTTGTGTATTAACACCGTGGTGAAAACTGGCAATTTTGCTATAATAGTCAATTGAATACGTAAACAGCTCTTTGTAGATTCTATCCAGTGTTTAACGCCAGCAGGTGAGTTGATAGTGGTGCTTGTGTAGACCGCATTATTTATCGCCAGTAAGCTGTGTAATAGGTTTCTTACCATGCCCAACCTGAATAACGTCTCATCCCCTAGCTTATGGCAGCGCATTTGGCAGGGTTTCTTGACCACTGTGGGTACCAAGCAGTTTTTTCGTATCTTTAGCCCTTGGGTTAAGTGGTTAGCGATATTGGCCAGTCTCTGTCTGCTCATTGGTAGCGTATGGGGCCTTGCTTTTGCGCCGCCTGATTATCTTCAGGGCAATAGTTATCGCATTATCTTTATCCATGTTCCAGCGGCTAGTATTGCCATTTCTATCTATTTCGCCCTTGCCGTCTTAGGGGTGATTTATTTGGTATGGAAGGTTAAGACGGCCAGTTTGGTTGCGCAGGCACTTGCCCCGATGGGATTTTTGCTATGTGTCATCAGTTTGCTTACAGGTTCTATTTGGGCAAAGCCAACGTGGGGTACTTACTGGGTATGGGACGCACGCCTTACTTCAATGCTGATATTGGCGTTTCTATACGCGGGCGTGATGGCACTGTTTGCCGCTTTTGAGCATACAGCCAATCGTGGTAAAGCGGCTGCTATTTTGTCTATCGTGGGGGCAGTGAATCTGCCTATTATCAAGTACTCAGTAGAGTGGTGGAATACCTTGCATCAAGGCGCGACCTTTAGTTTGACCGCAGCACCGAAGATGTCGGCAGGTATGTGGATGCCTTTGCTACTGATGATTATCGGTAGCTATTTACTGGTTGCGACATTAGCGATTTATCGTACTAACACGCTCATTCTATACCGTGATCAAGGCAAAGCGTGGGTTAAAGAATACATTCGTGGTCAACACAAATAACGGCTAGGAAAATACTATGCAGCCTTACTTTTATAGCGTATCTGAGTTTTTCGCCATGGGTAAGCATGGGGTTTTTGTGTGGTCGTGCTGGGCGATAACGATCGGCGTGATGTTGGCGTTTATTATCTATAGCCGCAAACAACGACAGTCACTCATCAAACAGCTGACTATCCAGCAAGCGCGTCAAGCACAGCGAACGACTAAAACCTCAGTACCTGTGACCAAAAAAGCTAAATAAAAAATCATCCCAATATCATAGTTTTAGCGTAAGAAGCTGTATCCTTACACCGACAAAAATATGACTTTGCAGGTGGCGATGGTACTTATTGGTTTATCTGAAAAATGCTACCATATAACGATTAGAAGAGTACGATTAGAAAGACATTTTTAGAACGTTTTTCTAATGGTAGTTTCTTTAAAATTTTCTGTTTTATAAATGGATTATGGTTTATAAGACAGTGACTCATTAATGGGGTAGTGGTATGAATGCAGTTCGTCGGAAAAAACTGACGTGGGTTATGTTTACGCTGGCAGGTGCGGCAGTAGCAGTAATGTTGGTGATCTATGCCATCGGGCAGCAAACTGACTACTACTTTGATGCAACCGCTATTGCCCAAGGTGAAGCGCCTCAAGACAAACGTATTCGTGCTGGCGGTATGGTGGTCTCAGGTAGTGTACAGCGTGCAGCAGATAATCCATTAAATGTTGAATTTGCGATTACTGATTTTCAATCAACAGTGCCAGTGACATATCAAGGTATTCTGCCAGACTTATTTGCTGAAAATTCAGGCGTCGTTGCTACGGGTAAAATGCAGGGCGATACTTTTGTCGCAGGTGAAGTGTTGGCTAAGCATGATGAAAACTATATGCCCCCTGAAGTCGCCAAATCGATGAAAGAAAACAATCGCAGCGGAGCGGTACCTTCTTCTGAACAGTACAGTCCTGCCGAAAAAGTTCATGAGACTGAAACGCTACAATAAATATTATGAGTTTTCCTACCATATAAAAAAGCCACCGATTATCGGTGGCTTTTTATTGAAATGTGATTAGCTAATTAACTATTTGTTAATTCTATTAGTCATCCCATACTGGGCTATAGTCAGGATGCTCAATTTTACGACCATCAGAGCTTGCTAAATTACCGATTTTCTCTAACTCATCTGCAGTTAGCTCAACCTTAGTAGCATCTAGATTACCTTGCAGATGATCAGGATTAGACGTTTTTGGAATGGCCACACGATGCTTGTCTGATAAGATCCATGCTAGCGAAATTTGCGCTGGCGTTACATTATGCTTATTAGCAATCTCTTTAATCACTTCGTTATCAAATACGTCGCCACGCGCTAGCGGCGAGTAAGCTTCTAGCAGAATATGATGGTTATTCAAAAAAGTCTGTAGCGTGTTTTGCTTGATAAACGGATGAAACTCTACTTGATTCACAACAATAGGCACATCAGCATATTTCTTAGCTTCAATGATATTATCAATGCTGAAGTTTGACACACCGATATGGCGTGTTAACCCTTGTTTTTGCAGCTCACACAGCGCAGGAATAGTCTCAGATAGTGGCACGCGGTCATCGGGCCAGTGCAATAGCAATAGATCGACATAGTCTGTATCTAAATCTTCTAAAGAACGTTTCGCTGCTGCAACCAATTTCTCTGGCTCAAACTTCATATCATCTGGAAAAATCTTGGTAGTCAAAAAGAACTTATCACGAGCGACGCCTGATTGTTTGATACCTTCACCAACTTCTTTTTCATTACTATAAGCTTGAGCAGTATCGATATGCTCATAACCCATTTCTAACGCTTTTTTGACCACGTCCACGCAGTCTTGCCCAGTTGATTGCCAGGTACCTAACCCTAGAATTGGAATATTTGCTTGTCCAGCGGTACGAATATTATAGTTTTTAGCACTCATGTTGTTATCCTTATTATTTATATTTTGTAGTTTTCGATAAATTTAAGCGTTCAGCATTAGCATCATTCGATTATAGTCAAATTAAATGACCACGAAATTGAATTGGGCTAAATTTAACTAGCGCAAACTGAACTAAAAAGTTATCGAGCTCGATTACTATAAGAAAAACTAAAGATAAGTGGAAGAGTGAGTGACGGTTTCCTACAAAGGGTACACAGGCTGTAACGTGATTTTTGATAGTTACTTGATAGGTATTAAGCATTTTATCAACTGTCTAGGGAGACAATGTTCTCAAAATCGAAAACAAAAAAACGCCCATCACTCTCAGTAATGGGCATTTATATTAATCATGACACCTTAAAACTAGGTATTTTCGACCTAAAGTCTTACTGAGCAGCTGCTTCTGCAGTTTCTGAAGCGTCAGCGCTTTCAGTTTCAGCAGCAGTCTCCATATGTGCGCTGTGGTCATTACCCCAGATTTTTGGGTACTTGTAGCCAGGGAATGTTTCATGAGCGTATTTCTTGAAAGATTCTGAATTATAGGCGTTAGTTACATCTTCAACCCATTTCTTACCAGTATCAGCAGATTTGATTGCCGACCAGTTTACGTAAGCAAAGCTTGGCTCTTGGAACAGCGCTTCGGTCAACTCGATACCAGAGTCGGTAGCATAGTTACCGTTAATTACTGCGAAGTCAACTTCATCACGCGCGCGTGGTAATTGAGCTGCTTCTAGTTCAACGATTTCGATATCATACTTGCTGTTGTCAGCAATATCAGCTTTTGAGGCAGCCAGTGGATCGATGTCGTCTTTTAGCTTAATCCAGCCAAGATCATCCATCATAACCAAAGCACGAGCAAAGTTACTTGGATCGTTTGGTGCAGAAACTCTCATACCTTTGAATGCAGCGTCAAGGCTAGTCTTTTTACCTGAGTAGATGCCAAGTGGTGCAGTTGGTACTTGGAATACTTCAACCAAATCAAGGTTGTTTTCTTTTTTGAAGGTATCAAGATAAGGCTTATGCTGGAAAATATTGATATCCAAATCGCCTTCAGCCAATGCAAGGTTAGGGCGGACATAGTCAGTAAAAGCAATCAACTCAACTTCATAACCCTGTTCTTCAAGCGTACCTTTTACTTGGTTACGAACCATATCAGCAAAATCACCTTCAGTCGTACCGATAACGATTTTGGTATGATCAGGATCGATATCGCTAGCAGCAGTTTCTGCAGTTGCACCTTCGGTTACTGGCTCTTGAGACGCTTCTGGCGCTGATGAGTTGCTGCAACCAACCAAGACTAGACCTGATACACCAACAGCCGCAAATGCGCTGGCTAACTGACGGCTGATATCTGTTAATTTCATAATATGTCCTTAATAATGAATGGGATTGAGTAAAACGTTTATCGTCTGAACATTAAAAAAGCAACATTATAAATAGTAATGCTGCTTTTGTATAAGAGCTGAGATAAGGGTTAGGTATTGCCAAAAATAAACCTAGTCGCTCGTAAAGTCAAGTATTCTCTAAAGCGGTTTAACGTTTGTCTAAACGATTGGCGAGCCAGTTACCAGAAGCTTGAATCGAGATGACCATGAGGGATAGGACAATCACGATAAAAATCATTACCTCAGTTTGATAGCGGTAGTAGCCATAACGAATAGCTAAATCGCCCAAACCGCCGCCACCAATCATACCAGCCGCTGCTGAATAAGATAGCAAGCTGATACAAAGAATAGTGACTGACAATACCAAACCTGAGCGAGCTTCGTTGAGTAATACTTTAATAATGGTAAAAGGTCGTGCACCCATTGACTCAGTTGCCTCGATAATACCGCGCGGTACTTCACGCAGATTCTGCTCGACCAAACGTGCAAAATAAAACGAACCAGCGATAGCAAGTACGAGTGATGCCGCGATCGGTCCAATACCTGTACCAACGATGGCTTTGGTAAATGGGCTCATCGCAATCATCAAAATTACAAAAGGGAAAGCACGCATAAAGTTGGTAATACCGCCAAGCACAGCGTACAGTGTCTTGTTTTGCAGAAACTGCCGATCGCTAGACAAAAACAAAAATACGCCAAATAGCCCACCGATGACAATTGCTACCGTGGTTGAAATACCGAGCATCACAAACGTATCAATAAACGCGCTCACGATCTCTTTGCGTAACACAAGTAGCTTGTCTATAGAGGCGGATAATTCAGTACCAGTTAACATATCTATTTCTCCTGCCTCATTAGTCCTCGACGACTAGGCCTTTACCAATCGGGGTGGTTGCTTGAATCAGACCATCTCGCACATCCGCAACTTCTAACAGTTGTCCTTGATGCAATAATGCTGCGCGATCACAAAGTCTACGAATAACACTCATCTCATGGGTCACGATGACGATAGTTACGCCAAGTTGCTCATTGATATCGCGCAAACAAGTTAGCAAGCTGCGGGTCGTTGCAGGATCAAGTGCACTGGTTGGCTCATCGGCCAACAATACTTTTGGACTAGGAGCAATCGCGCGAGCAATACCTACACGCTGTTTTTGCCCACCTGATAACTGTGCAGGATAATGACCAGCACGATCGGTCAAATCAACAATCGCAAGACAATCCATGACGCGTTTATGAATGTCACGACTTGGATAACCAGAAATTTTCAAGTTAAATGCCACGTTATCAAAAACAGTTTGATTAGACATCAAATTAAATTGCTGAAAAATCATACCGATATTATGACGGGCAATACGCAGTTCACTGGCAGACAGCGTGGTTAGGTCAGTACCATCTATCATGACTTGACCCGAGTCTGGACGCTCAAGCATGTTAATTAGGCGTAATAAGGTAGATTTACCTGCGCCTGAGTAACCCATTAAACCAAAGATTTCGCCTTGTTTGATAGTCAGAGAGGTCGGCTCAACAGCGGTAAACCAATGTGGTTTGCCGTCTTTGTCTTTGATTGATCGGTCGCTTAAAAAACTTTTGGTCACATCGTTTAAGACAATCATGTCATTCATGGAGGGCTCAAAATTTAATAAATTTTTTAATGGTTAGAATTACGTCATCAGGCCTCTTTCAATACTTAAGAAGCCCGTCAAAGTGACAACAGTCAATAACCGTATAATAAGGGGCGGTAATATAGCATATTATCAGATACTTTGGATATGCACATACGTGTACTGCTTATGATTAATAGCTATTAATCATAAGCAGTTAAAACGGTAAATATGAGAGCGATAGCGCAATAGCTATCTGTATAAAGATGGGAGTTAGTTACTCGTGATAGTTGTAATGAGGGTCGTGATGAACTGGGATGGTCACTAAGAATCTAGTATGGCCATTTAGCGTATCTGTAATAATGCGTCCTTGATGTGCGGTAACGATTTGTGAGACTAAGGATAACCCTAATCCGGAGCCTTTATTTTTCTGCTGCAAACGTACAAAGGGGCTAAAGACTTCTTCTCGTTTGCCTTCAGGGATACCAGTTCCTTCATCGATTACGGCTAGTACAACATATTTTGGCAAAGGACGTTCAGGTTCAGTTTTGGCTTTTTTCATATGCTTAGCAAACAAGCCCTCTTTACGCACTACTGCGCCTGAGTTCTCATCGTTTGAGCTGTTAGATTTACCGTCAATTTTTGTATTGCTTGAACTATTATTTTTTATGTCTGTATCAGTAATAGGTTGATCGGAATTTTGAGCATTACCATTCTTAATAGTGTCAGCACGATCGCTAACTATGTTGTTTGTAGAATTTTTTGACGCTACTTCAGTTAAGCTAGTATTATCAGTGTCGTCAGTAGGTTCAGTAGAATCTTGAACAGCCCTCCAAACAACCTTCTTTATTTTGTCGGTCAACTCACCGGTAAAGCGATAATAATCAGCAAGTAGTGATGACTCAATAGTAGTAGGTGAAGGGTTGCTAGCACTGTCTATTGTGCTTCCATCTGCAAGACGGTTATCAAGGCTGGCATCATCATTGCTCTCGTTATTTTCATTTTTGGCAGCTATGTCTTCACCGTTTCTATAGATAGTCGGTGTCGGTAGCTTTACTGTAGAGTCGGTCGTTGCTGTTTTGCTTTTATCAGCCGAACTCGTAACGTCGCTTCTAGCAGCTTGGTGCTCAACTACCTTGGCATCAGTGTTTTCTTCGTAATCGTCGAAGTCTAAACAGTTATAATCGATAAAACTACTGCATAACACTGTTTGTAGCAAATAGTCAGGCACAGTTCCAGCTTCTTCTAAGCTCTGAACACCATATAGTAGTACAGTCACAGGTGGCACGCCATGTAGCATCGCATTATTGAGCAAATTACGGATTAAATGAGTCAGCATTGATGACTGACCATCTATCACAATATGTTCACCAATCAACGTGGCCTCAGGATAATGCTGACGTTCTTGGTTTACTAAATCATATAGATCTAAGGTTTCAACTTGTTGTAAGGCATGACCTGCATCCAACCTGCTAACCAACAATATGCTTTCTACTAAGTCGTTAAGACCTGATAAGTCTCGATTAATAGCTTTTGCACGTTTGTCAAATTTTGCTTTAGTATCAGTTGGCAGCGAACCAGCTAGCATATCCATCATCTCAATCTGCAGACGAATGCGCGTAATAGGTGTACGTAGCTCATGAGAGGCATGTGCTAGTAGCAAATTATTGGCATCAATTAAGTGCTCAATTTTTTGTGCTGCTTGATTGAATCCACGTGCTAGTGCGGCGATTTCATCATTACCCCGCGCATTCACTCGGACAGTAAAATCCCCGTCACCCAATTGAGTCATTTGCTGACTTAAATGGTCAATACGCCATGTCATCGTCCGTGCAATCAGCCACAGCACACCTGCCATAATGAACAAGAGTAGCAAGGTACCAGTGAACAAGTTCAGTGCCGCAGATAAGACAGGCTTTTTGGGCGTCAAACGTGACTCGTACAGCAATGTATAACCTGTACTGCTATATACTTGAGCTTGTTTGGTAGGTGACGTATCGGCAAGTGACGGGAAAACACGCGAGAACAAAGACGGGGTAGGGGGCAGTTCTAAGGGTAGATCGCTGTTGTCAGTTTGCATGAGCAGTCGACCTTCACTGTCATACAACCCCATTTTTGCTTGTAATGATTCATCAAAAATATCGAAGCTTTTTTTAACGACAGCTAGCATAAAGCGCGACTGTAAACGATTATCCTTGCTGATAGAGATATTTAATTCATGCAAAAATGGATCGATTTGCCCTAAGATTTGCGTCGCTAATATCTCTGATCGAATACCTGCGTCTTTATCATGGACAAGTTGGGTCAACAGCACCATTGCCACAGCGAATAAAGTAAGTGCCAGCATAACGCTGGCAAATAGCTTAGCAAATACGGAACGAAAACCCAATTGCTGCATTAAACGATCTCTATTATTAAGCGCTTGTATCGACCCATAGTATAAAGTTTACACTATGAGCCAGCTAACTAGGTATTCTTTACGATTAGACCTGATCTGTAGCAAACTGATAACCGACGCCGCGTACAGTAATGATACGTTTTGGTTGACGTGGATTATCCTCAATCAAGGCACGTAGACGTGAAATATGTACATCAATCGCACGGTCAATGTTGTCTGAACTGTCATCGTTTGGCATTGCTTGCCACAGTTGCTCGCGATTCAATACTTTACCAGAATGAGTGGCAAAGTAATGTAGTAACTGAAACTGGTGTGTGGTTAGACGTACTGGTTGATCATCGATAGTGACTTCATGACTATCAGGGAATACACTTAAACGACCGAAAGTTAAGCTATCTGATTGACTGTCAGCTTGATTTGGTTGCTCGTGACGACGGATAACAGCACGAATACGTGCTAAAAGTTCACGTGGCTCAAAAGGCTTGGCGATATAGTCATCAGCACCCATTTCTAGACCCAACACGCGATCAGTTGTATCACCTTTTGCGGTCAGCATGATGATAGGTACTTTGTTGGTCATGTTGTTTTTGTTACCACGAATCTTTTGACACACTTGCATACCGTCCATATCAGGTAGCATAAGATCCAACACAACTAAGTCGATATCACGGTCTTTTGTATCTAAGAGATCGAGTCCTTCTTGACCAAGGCCAGCGTGATGCACATCGTAATAATTCATGGTCAAGTAGTCGCTGATCAGCTCAGCTAAATCTGGATCATCTTCAATCAATAAAATTTGCTTACTCATGGAATTTCCTTTAATTGTTGTTATGGTTTATAAAAAGTATAACGTTTTCGGTAATGACGAATAATTAAACTTTTGAGCCTCTACATTTTCAAATATACAGAATAGTGCATAATTAGATATAAATAGTATCTTAATACTCGGTTAGTGCTATATATAATAGGTCTATATTGCCTAATTTTGCTGTTACAAAACAAGAGAAGCTTTGTTAATGTTTCTACGCAATGTAACTGTCAACATAAGCTATTATGACACAATTACCTTTTTACCTTTAGAATCAATAGGTAAGTCAGCCAAGCAAATTAAGCTATCATTGCTCACACCTGCTATCAAATACTGCTGCGTGGTAGGATTGTACTCGACTACCTCGATAGGTTGGCGTGTCAAACGTTGATCTTGCCCAATTATCCAAACATTTGCAGTCAATGGTTGAAGTGGCATATAAGGAGGTGTTTGTAGTTCTGTCAGATCAACATCATGTAGCGCGCGCTCAGGTACGATAGTACCTACATCTATTTGACCATAATTGACGCGCCCTGTGACTTTCATATTTGGCTTTAATTTATCGCGACTAGCCTCGTTGTCGATAACATTAACATAGACCAAGAGCTTTTTAGGCTGACTGGTCGACACCAGCTTGCTGACTTGTCCTGTAAATTTATCCGAGAGACCTTCTACAGTAAAGTTAACGGTTTGACCTACTGAAAGCTGCGGTTTTGCCTGTATAGGAAGAGTGGACATAAAATGTAGTTTGGTCTCATCACTGATTTGCAGTAGGGAGTCGCGAGCAGCTAATTTTTGTCCTGCAATAGCGGATAAGCTCTCTACTCGACCTGAGAAGCTAGCATGAATGGTAATCAAATTATACTGTGCATCCTGTTTAACGGTATTAACGTCTGCATTCTGATTAATAGGGTTCTTGCTATCCGTATCTATCGCAGAGTTTGATTCCGATGTTTTGTCATTAACGTTGTCAGTCTTTCTAACAACCGCAATATCTGCATTTGGTGCAGATAGAGCAGGGGACTTAGTATCAGGATTTTGCGGATTTTCTGATTTGATTTGATTAGCACCCTCTGATTCTAGAGTCTCTTGCGTAGATTTTTTCAAGTCTTCAACTTTACTGGCAGTACCCACACGCCTAAAAGTAACTAATGGGCTCCCTTTTTCTACCCACTGACCTTCACTAACCAATGTCTCTTCTATCGTAATTGGATGTACCGCAACAAATGTGGTCTGCTGGATAGGTTCGATATTACCTTGTAATCCAAGGCTTGGTTGATATCTTGAAGTTTTAATACTTAGTATATGTTCTGGCGTCATTGTGACGCTGTCATTTGTGATAGTAAGCGGCGTGTCAGCACTCTCTTCTTTAGCATCCGTAACTACTGATTCATTTACAGGTGACGGCTGACAGGCAGCAACAAATAGCACGCTGAATAAGTAGAGGCTTTTTCTTAAATATCGAGAAGCTGTCATAGATGTCACCATTGTAGTCGTCATATCATTATATAGTGAATTGCAACGCGGTGAAATGACAGTAAGACATTTGCTAACCTCGAGATAACTGCCTATTAAGACATAAAAAATTTAAAATTATGCTTTTAGACAATAAGTACAGCTGTTTGTAATACCGATGAGTTTGGATATAGTTTTGTCATTCACTGGAAAAGAAATAATAGCTATGCTAAAACAAACACTATAAAATATATTGATACACTTTTATTACAAATGAAAATTATCCAGTAAGGTTTCCATTGAATATATACAATAGGCAAGCATAAGAAGAGCTTCTTTTTTCGAACTAAGCTCCCCTTCAGATGAAAACTAATATATTGCAGTAGTCTTAGCAAGATTTGAATAAATATCATATATGTATTATTTCATTATATATTTGAAGGGTAAGTCAGCCAATTAAGAGTATTCAAATAACGTTAGATTCCATGAGACTAATAACTACAAAATGCGTATAGTACGCTATGTTGATACCGCAATTGGTTGATACATATCAATCTGCAAAGAGTCGCTATCAACACAAATTTCAACGTAAACAATGCAAGCGTAGGCAATTATATCGATCTGACAATGAATGATATAAAAGCTAAAATAGCCAAGAAAATTTTGTATTGCTAGATAGCGTTACGAACAAATAGTCGTTTTATAGGATAATGAGAATGGAAAATGATTTTAATGGTTTAAAAGTAATGGTAATTGATGACTCAAAAACCATCCGCCGTACGGCAGAGACTTTATTACAAAAAGTGGGCTGTGAAGTAGTGACCGCTATAGATGGCTTTGATGCATTAGCAAAGATTGTAGATAACAATCCAGATATTATTTTTGTCGACATTATGATGCCACGTTTAGATGGTTATCAGACCTGTGCGTTGATAAAAAACAATCCTGATTATGCGAACACGCCTGTGATCATGTTGTCATCTAAAGATGGCCTATTTGACAAGGCACGTGGTCGTATTGTGGGCTCTGATGAATATCTGACTAAGCCATTTAGCAAAGATGAGCTTTTTGATGCTATCAATCAGTACCGTTAATCGAATAAATATAGACTTAAAGTTAGTGGTTGATATTATCGCACCAGATTATTCAATACAGAGTGATCACGATTGAAAAATTGTTACCAGTAGATTTATCAGTAATATTTTTAATCATTCTATCTGAACCATATATCAATATATTTTCATAGATATTTTAGAACATAAAGGAATTTGCTATGACTACTGTTTTAGTCATTGACGACTCGCCATCAGAAATGGCGAAATTTCGCGATATGCTTGCCAAAAACAACTTTCAAGTGTTGGAAGCGTCCAATGGTGAGCAAGGCTGCCAAATGGCAGCTGAACATCTACCAGATGTGATTTTAATGGATGTGGTAATGCCTGAGATGAATGGTTTTCAGGCCACACGTAAGATTACACGCGGTAAAACCACTGCGCACATTCCTATCATTATGATTAGCACCAAAAACCAAGAGACAGATAGAGTGTGGGGCAAGCGTCAAGGTGCCAAAGAATATATGAACAAACCAGTTGATGAAAGTGGATTGGTCAATATGATTCGTAAAGTGATGGAGTAACTTGTGGCTTCTAGAGGATTTATCGAGCTTCTGCGTTTAGCAGATTTGGCACGTGCGCGCAAAAGTGGTCGCCGCGGTGGTCAAGAGTTTGATTGGCAAGGTGTGGTATTTGAAATCGGTGGGCAGCGATTAGTTGCCCCTATGGGTCAGGTATCAGAGGTGTTGTCTATGCCAGAGTACACTAGCCTACCTCTAGTAAAGCCATGGATGCTAGGTATTGCTAATGTTCGAGGGCGATTGTTACCTTTGACAGATTTATCACACTTTTTACAAGTACCAAGTCGTGTAACACAAATGAGCCAACGAAAAGTTATTGTCATTGATTATGATAATAATTTTTCAGGACTATTAGTCGATCAAGTGCTTGGCATCGAACAGTTCACGCAAGAACAATATCGTCCAGAGGCCATTGACCCAGAGTCACCATTTGCGCCTTACAACCACGGTAAGTTTTTTAAAAACGAGCAAGACTGGTATGTGTTTATGCCAAGCTTGCTCGCACAGGACCCTCAGTATTCAGATGCTGCGATATAGCTATTGACTATATGACACCTGCCTGTCGAGTAATAACAGAATAATAGCGACTGGCATAATAAAGTTTGATGCCAGAAACTCAGCAATTATACAGGCTTTGCTAATCATTGTTTAGATAACAATAAGATTGTCAAAGTCAGCCACAATTAGACTTTGATGACTGTTTGAAAGGAAGACGCAAGATGAGTGATGTTATAAAAAAACCTGTAGATGGCAAAAATGCTGATAATACTTGGAAGCTTTTATTGGGGTTTTTTGTTCTATTAAGTTTGGCTTGTCTGATTTGGCTAGTTAACTCGCTATCATTGGTAAGTCAATATTTTGATAGTTTTAACCAATCGGTTGTTTTACCGGCAGCTGTATTTGCAATCGGAGCATTAGGAATCCTGTTTGCCTTGTATCAGCTACTGAAACAACGTGGTGGATCAGAGCGATTGCTTATTGAAAAAGAAACCTTACGTCGCCGTCAAGAAGCAGAGGCTGAATCCGAGCGAGCTCGTCAAATTCAAGAAGAAAATGAACGTAACCAGATCGCTATTTTACGTTTACTTGATGAGTTGGGTGATTTGGCAGAGGGTGACTTGACTGTCAATGCGACTGTATCAGAAGATTTTACAGGGGCTATTGCTGACTCAGTCAACTTTGCAATTGACCAATTAAGACAGTTGGTACTTGTTATTAACAGTACTGCTGACCGAGTATCGCAGTCTTCAGATCAAACGCAGATGAATGCTGTTGAATTAGCCGAAGCTTCCGAACACCAAGCACAAGAAATTGCTGGTGTATCAGCGGCTATTAATGAGATGACAGTTTCAATTGACCAAGTCTCGAACAACGCTGCAGAATCTGCAACGGTTGCCCAGCGTTCAGTTGCTATCTCTCACAATGGAGCAGAAGTTGTACAACGTTCTATTGAAGGTATGAACGTTATTCGTGATCAGATTCAAGAAACATCAAAACGTATCAAACGCCTTGGTGAGTCTTCGCAAGAGATTGGTGATATCGTTGGACTGATTAACGATATTGCTGACCAAACTAACGTTTTGGCATTGAACGCCGCTATTCAGGCATCGATGGCAGGGGAAGCGGGTCGAGGTTTCGCGGTTGTTGCTGATGAGGTTCAGCGTCTGGCTGAGCGCTCAGCGAATGCTACTAAGCAGATTGAAACATTGGTAAAAACGATTCAGACCGATACCAACGAAGCGGTTATGTCAATGGAATCAACAACTTCTGAAGTTGTACGCGGTGCACGCTTAGCAAAAGATGCAGGTGAAGCACTAGAAGAAGTACAGAGTGTTTCTAACACCTTAGCTGACTTGATCCAAAACATCTCAAATGCTGCATTACAGCAGGCTGAGTCTGCTGGTCACATCTCTCATACCATGAACATCATTCAAGATATTACCTCACAAACTTCTTCTGGAACGATGGCAACAGCCCGTTCTATTGGTGAGCTAAGTGAAATGGCAGCAGCCCTTCAAGAATCGGTAACTGGTTTTAAAGTGACGAACGATGATGAACTATTAGATTATGACGCATTGGATGCTGACAGTGCGTTAAGAGAAAGTGTTTAATAAGTAGCTATTATTTTCGAACCAGACTGGCAGCATGTATGATTTTTCATATGGAATAAAGTCGCTGTCGTGAGAGTGATCGAAGAAGCTGTATTTATAGTAGGTGGTATATTTAGCTCAAATAATATTAGTGAGTTAAATTATCTACTTAATATAGCTAGGCTGATGTTAGGTAATATTTTGATGAAAGTTGATAGTTTAGATGTACATCGATGGCAAAGGTACATAGAGCAAGAGACTGGGTTTGTACTGCCAGATATACAACTGCAGTGGTTGGCTAATGCAGTCGACTGTACAGCACTATCAAACGGATTGAGCGTTCAACAATTATGGTATCGATTATCAGAAAATGATGAGTTGCGTCAGCAAGTATTAGATAAAGTGCTCATTCATGAGAGTCGTTTTTTTCGACATAAACCCTCTATCGACTTTATCGCAGATTATGCCTTGCAGCATCATAAAGCGGACAAGGTTGATAGTTTGTTTCGTATTTGGAGTGTTGGTTGCGCAAGTGGACAAGAAGCTTGGTCATTGGCTATGAGCTTAGCAGCACAGCACTGTCGAGAATATACAATATTAGGGACAGATGTCAGCGAAGAGGCTATTAAAAGCGCACGGTTAGGACAGTACGATAACAGGCAGCAGTCCTTGATTCCGCAATCGTGTCAACCATTTGTTCAGCTGCTGCCAGCTAAAAGCAGGTTAAACGCTGCCACGTCAGAAATGGCTAATAAGATGCAAGATAATTGGCAAATAGCGCCTATATTGCAGCCACATGTCAATTTCTCTGTACATAACATTTTGGAAAAAGAACCACCCACTACGCACCTTCAGCACGTTATTATTTGCCAAAACATGCTGCTATATTTTAGAAAATTTGATCAGCGTGATATTTTGGCACGGTTATCAGAGCAGTGTGCGTTAGAGGGATATATTATATTGGCTCCAGGTGAGGCGTTGTTCTGGCGTCCTTCAAATATGCGCCGTATTGCGCACCCACAAGTTAATGTGTGGCAAAAAATTAGTGCCTAAATTAGTGCATAGAAGAGTTAGGATAAACCTATGAAAAACCAGCCCAATGACATAGTGACGTTTGAGTGGTTGCTACCATTATTCAATCAGCAGTTATCACAGGTAACTGACGGTTGGCAATTAGGTGAATCTAGCATCGATTATGAGCAGCTAACATCAAGTTATCATCAGATTAGTGGTGCGCTCACCATGCTCAACCTGCCGTTGCTAGCAAGTATTGCTAGTAAATTGAGTCAACTTGCAGAAGTAGAAAGTTATGATGAGTTTTCTACTGAAGAGCGCCGTATAGGTCAATTCTCTCATCTATTGTTAAAACGTGAGATTAATCAGTATGCGCGTACAGGCATCTATCATATAGCGCTAATAAGTAGGGCAGTTGATGAGCTGGCCCAAGTCTTGTCTCAACGAGGAATAGAAACTGAAGCCCTTATCAACGTTAGTGATATTCAGCGTGAGTACGTAGATGATCATGCTAATTACGAAAATATCATCAATAGTATTGGAGCGGCTGTTCCGTCAAATCAAGCAAATACTAACCTAACGAGCGAACAGTGCCAGCAGTTGTTACTCGTATGGCGTCAGCAAGTGCAAGTATTACTGAGCACCAATAAAAATCAGCCATCAGTACTCAGTACTTTGGAAAAAGCTAGCCAGTATCTATGGCAAACAACACAAGATAGCGACTTACAAAAACTATGGTACTTGACCAAATCACTGCTCAGCGACCTAGCCTACAACGAGACGCCGCTTCCTGAGTGTTATGCACCATTATTAGGTCAGCTTGATAAAGTTATAGAATCTTGTGCCCAGTCAAATGAAGTGCCTTCAAATATCGTTGTAAAATTGACCATAGCAATCTATGTCGAATTGAGTTATCTAACACACAGTAGCAAACGTACCCAGTCTATTTTAGATGAGGTATTGCAGAGCACCACGACAGCGCCACGTTTTTTACCGCAATTATTAACTCAGCTTGAGGCGCTTATCTTTAAGCTAGATGAGCCTGATACTTTGGTAGCACCTTTACAACATATCAAAGAACAACTCAGAAACCGAGGCTGGACTTATTATGTGTCTCAAGTGGAATCAATCCTTACAGATCTAAAGCAGTCTCTCGTATCAGAAACAAGCTTTACGCAGGAACAATGGCAAATTGAGCGCAAGCTGCAAGAGCTATATAACGCTATTTATAGTACTGAGCAAACCATTTCACTTAAAATTGGTGATGCGACTTCTTTCGCTACTGTGCCTGAAGTGACTAGTAGTCATGAGACAGAGTTGACAGGTAAGCATGAGACCATTCCTACCAATGACGGCTTACGTGAGCTGCGAATAGCCGTAGAAGGGATAAAGCAAAGTTTCAACGAGTATATACAACATCAAGATATTGGATTGTTGCCAACGACTACTGATTTCACCAGTGTTGGTCAGGCCTTTGATGATATGGAACTACCAGAAATTCGTCATACAGTAGAGGATATAGGTAGCCTATTTGCACAGTTAACTACTCGTAATATCACCACCCCAAGTTGGAGTTTGGTGCAAGCGTTGGCTGAGAGCTTAACCTCTGTTGAGCTATTACTTGATTACCTTGCACAGCAGGTTTTTGATCAGCAGTTGCTCACTTTAGCAAACGAACATACGGCCAGAGCAACACAACTTCTTAATACTTATATCGCATCACCAGAAATGACTAACGAGACTGCAGTCACCCAGAAATTAGCGGCGACAAATGTTGTACGTTACGATGATAGTGGTGAGATCGACCCAATCATTAATATAGATGATGAACATGTAGCTGAACAAAACAACTCGAGCCCGTCCAATAATACTGAAAGTGATGCACTAAAACAGGCGCGTGAAAACGTGAAGCCCGATAATTTTGACAACTTTGAGACGGATGAAGATGTACACAATGTCTTTATCGAAGAAGTGACAGAAGTTATTACTGATCTTGAAGATTTTCTTCCTATTTGGGCGCAAGACTCACAAGATTTAACACCATTGACCGAAGTGCGCAGAGGTTTTCACACCCTAAAAGGCTCAGGTCGTATGGTTGGTGCTTTTAGTATCAGTGAGATAGCATGGTCAATCGAAAACTTACTCAATCGTTTATTGGATAAAACATTACCAGTAACAGATGAGGTTGTAAATCTAGTAATTGAGACAACAAAAACTCTACCAGTATTGGTAGCAGATTTTTCAGCGCAGCGACCACCAAGTTTTGATCCTGCGATTGCTATTTTACGAAGCAGTAATTTGATGAGCCAGCAGCCTGTCAATGCTGGACTGACGCTAGCTGAACTTGAACCTAAAACGGCTGTGTTAGATGATGTAGAAATAGAAAAATCACCAATACAGATTGATGATACCGATAACGATTCTAATAACGACCGCACCTCGTTAATTACTAACTCGAGTAACAAAGAAGCCAATATCAACGAATATCTATCTACATTGGCTATTTCAGAGAGCCTGGCACCTTTTATTAAAGACACCGACCAACTACCAGCTGATGCCAACGATGCAGATCCTGATATCAAAGAGATATTTATAGAAGAAGTCAATGAAGTATTGGCAGAAATCGTACCTTTATATGAAAGCTGGCAGAAAACACCGACCGACCTAGAAGGCCTAAAAGATATTCGCCGTGGATTTCATACCTTAAAAGGTTCAGGCCGTATGGTAGGCGCTAACTATACAGCTGAACTGGCATGGTCTATAGAAAACATGCTTAACCGCGTTTTAGATAGTAGTATTGCTATGTCAGCTGATATGCGTCAGTTGATTACAGATGTACTAGCGGCTTATCCTAAAATGCTAACAGCATTTGAATATAATACTCAAGACTATCCAGCTGTCGTTCCAATGTGGATTGCGTGTGCTAATGCGTATAGTAAACAGAAGGGTAGTGAATTCAGCTATGTTGATTTGTTTGCACAATCAGTAGATAGTCCTACAGATGAGATAAATGAAGAGACGACATCGTGGCCTGATATGGCTGATACTGGCGATGCTTATGATGATAGTGAAGCAATAGACTCGACCTTGCAAACCTTTCACTCAGTCAATGAAAGAATGGCAGAGGCAAGGATTGTCCTTAGTCCTCAAACCGAGGAAGAGAAAGCATTTTGTAAGATATTTATCGATGAAGCAGAGGAGCTGCTTGATTGTATCGAACAGTTTGTCAAAGATAATAGAAACCAAAATCATATAGAAATCACAGATGAAATTGTACGCGCATTCCATACTTTGCGCGGCGCTTCTGGATCTAGTGCTTTGGCTGCAATCAGCGAGGTCAGTGCAACTATCGAGTATAGCTTAGAGCTCTTACAACAACAAGATAGAGGGATGAATGCTCAACACTTGGAAGCGTTAGCTCAGTCAGCTACATTAATAGATGGCTATCTAAATAATTATAAGCAAAATATAGAACAGCATGATGACTTGCTAGAGAATGATGGTTCGCAGAGTCAAAATGATATAGCGTCGTTGCAAGCCATGCTTGGTGAGCAACACGTGGTTAATGACACTACCATTATCACGAATAAGAAACCGACGATAGAAGAGTTATTAGATAGTAATATTGATACGTTGCTTGATGCTGAGTGGGAATTAGATGATGCATTGAATCATACTGATGTAGAGCATGTCCAAGGTTATGTAGATCAGCAAGTATCACAAATAACTTCTCTCCTGGAGAAGGCGCAAGCATTTCCAAAGTTTGTCAAAATTCTTGATGAACTTGGTAATGTGTATCGTTATTTGAGCAATAATCTTGATAAAGCCCAAGATAAAAACATTCAAGCAATATTGCATGCAGGTCATGCTCAACTAATAGGCTTGTTTGATGCTTTAGCTGGAAGTACGTCTTTAAAAGTAGATAAACAAGTCATCGATGAGCTACAGAGTATCTATCAAGAAAGTGACGATAACGAAGACGTTGGTTTCGTTGTTAGAGCGGTTCCAGCACCTGACCTACAGTTTGAGACCATTGACACTGATGCTGAGCTATTAGAAATATTTTTAGAAGAGGCGCAAGAGCTTGATACTGCACTAGATGAAAGCTTCAATAAATGGCGTGTCGATATCACAAATATAAATGCATTGAAGGTTTTACAGCGTCACCTGCACACAATTAAAGGTGGTGCACGGATGGCGGGTATCCGTAGTATTGGTGATTTGACCCATGAAGCAGAAAGTGTCTATGAGTCGTTTGTAGAAAACCGGAGAGCACCAACAGCGCAGTGGCTTGAAATCATGCAAATGGTGCAAGATACAATGTCGCAGCAAGTAATGCACATTGTGAATCATAAACAGTCTTTCTTTACTCCAGAGCTTATTGAGCAGTTGCAAAAAATTGAAAAAGCGAAAGCTTTACCAGAAACAATTAATTTAGTCATACCAGCACCGAAAAGTCATTTCGAACCTACAGAGAGTAGCCTTGCTAACGATATTGCTGACAAGAACAATGAGTTATTGAGTACCCTAAGTCTAGATAGCATGATTAAGCAATCGTGGGCTAATGGATTGCCTGACCCTGATATATTAGCGGTATTTTTAGAAGAAGCAGAAGAGCTTACCAATCGTAATAAGTATCTGCAATTGTTCTTGAAAGACATAGGTAATACCACAGCATTACAAGCACTCCAGCGTGATTTGCACACCATAAAAGGTGGGGCGCGAATGGTTACCGCCTCCGGTATTGCTGACTTGGCGCATGAGATGGAGTCAGTCTATACCGATTTTGTCAGTAATCGACGTCCAGCTACTAAAAAAGTATTAGAGTTGCTGGTTGCAAGTCATGACTGGCTAGCTGACGCAGTATTTATTCTTCAACAGCAGGTTAACCCACCGACACCGACGTTATTGATTGAAGCGTTAGAGCAGTTTAGCAAAAACCCTGACAGTCTAAAAACAATACCTAAAGAGTCTTTACAAACGCAGCGTGAAGCAGTCTTAATTGCCAAAGCAAACCAAGACTCACAGTATCTTGCAAAAGATATCAGTGAAATGCCATCTATGCTTAGAGATACTCACGAAGAAGAACAGAGCACTAGTAGTAATGAAATGATTCGTATCTCGGGTGGTTTGATCGAGCATATGATTAATCTATCTGGTGAGTCAGCAATTAACCGTGCTCGTATTGATATGGGTATCAGTAGTTTAACAAACAGTATTGAAGAAATGGGTACAACGGTACAGCGTTTGGCAGATCAGTTACGTCGTATGGAAACTGAGCTGGAAGCACAGATTTTGTCTCAAATAGATGATGAACTCATACATAACGAAGACTTTGACCCTCTAGAAATGGATCAATATTCCTCTTTGAATCAGTTATCCAAGTCATTGACAGAATCGGCTTCAGATTTGGTTGATATTAACCATACATTGTTAGAAAAGACACGCGACAGTGAGAGTTTGCTACTACAGTTGTCTCGTACCCAGACTGAACTGCAAGATGGCCTGATGAACTCACGTATGGTGCCATTTACGCGCTTGACACCACGTCTTGAACGTATCGTACGTCAAACAGCCAATGAGCTTAATAAGTCTGTTGATTTGACTATCATCAATGCTGATGACGAGATGGATAGAACCATTCTAGAGCGAATTACTTCACCGCTTGAGCATATGTTACGTAATGCTGTTGATCATGGTATTGAAACCACGTCAACCCGTCTGAAGTCAGGCAAAGAGCGTAGTGGACGTATTACTCTTGAGGTAAATCGTGAAGGTAGTGAAATCATCATAAAGCTAACAGATGATGGTCGTGGTATTGATGTTGAAGCAGTACGTAGTAAGGCCGTCTCTCAAGGTCTGATTGATAAAGACGATGATAGTTTGTCAGACCTTGATATTATGCAATATGTCTTCAATGCTGGATTAAGTACTAGTCAGCAAGTGACTCAGATTTCTGGACGCGGCGTTGGTATGGACGTTGTTATTAGTGAAATTCGTCAGCTAGGTGGGGCGGTATCTGTTGTTTCAGAATCTGGCAAAGGCTCAAGTTTCACAATGCGTCTACCATTAACGGTAGCTGTGTCTGATGCATTGGTTGTTCGTGCTGCAGATCGCTACTATGCGATTCCATTGGTACAGATTGAGCGTGTGGTTCGGGTTAATCCAGAGAAACTTTATGACTATTATCAATCAAATGACGCCACGCTAAATATTGAAGATACTGAGTATCGAGTACGCTATCTAAATGAGATTCTATCAGGTAATAAATTAAATGAGTTGGTTGTAAATACCAATACTAGCTTACCGCTTATCATTATTAAAAACCGTACTGGACAGAATATTGCTTTGCAAGTGGATCAGATTGCAGGCTCGCGCATAGAAGTCGTCGTCAAACCTTTAGGTCAGCAATTATCAAATATTCCAGGGGTTTCAGCTGCTACTATTATGGGCGATGGCTCAGTGATGCTCATTTTAGATTTGATTGCTCTCATGCGTAATGCGCAGTTGGTCAAAAACATTACGAAAGCTGTTGACACCAAAAAAGGGCGCATAGAGTCCAAACCTAATATTCTAGTCGTCGATGACTCCGTGACGGTGCGTAAAGTAACCTCACGTTTCTTAGAGCGTCAAGGGTTCAATGTGGCAGTCGCTAAAGACGGTATTGATGCGATCGAGATACTGCAAGACGTCACTCCAGATATGATATTACTTGATATCGAGATGCCTCGTATGGATGGCTTCGAAGTGGCGACTCAAGTCAGACATAGTAGTCGTCTGAAACAAATTCCAATTATTATGATAACGTCACGTACTGGTGAAAAGCATCGTGAGCGTGCCCTAGAGATTGGCGTAAATGATTATATGGGCAAACCATTCCAAGAAAAAGAGTTGCTTAATAAAATGCAAAAATTACTAGGTGAAGGGGTTAGCCTGACTAATGAATGATAATGCACGTGTTTTAGCGCTGCGAAAAAAAAATAAAAACGATATTAAGGTGATGGTGGTGGCAGAAGATCACCGCCAGCGCATGGCTTTTTCAGATACGGTACGTGGTTTTGGTTTTACGCTGGTCGGCTGCGTTTCACGAGCACAGTGGCAGGAGACACATGCATTGTCTCATGAAGCTATTGATATTTGGCTAATAGACAGTGATTATGATGACAATGTGGCAGTCGCGACTGTAGCATCCAGACCAGCAGCAGTATTGGTAGGCTTCAGTCCGGCTCCATATCTAAATGAATCCCATGAATACGCAAAATGGCAACGTAAATTGAAGCGTAAGTTTGCCCAATTGCTTGACTTGCCAATATTGGCAGATGCTCCAGTTTATAAGAGCAATGATAATGATTGGTGTTATGTCGTATTCTTGGGCGCCTCTATGGGTGGTCCTAGTGCGGTAAAAGAGTTTTTAGATAATGTACCAGCCACATTACCAGTATGTATTTTATTGGCACATCACTTCAATCAGGCTATGATTGGTACGTTACCCCGTATACTTAACCGCCATAATGACTGGCGCTGTAAAGTGATTGCCTCTTCACAGCGATTGCGAGCAGGACAGTGTCTGATAGTCCCTATTGATAAACAGGTTGTCTGTGATTCGACAGGCCGCGTGATACTATTGGATCAAGAATGGTGTGGTGAATATAAGCCTGCAATTGGACAATTACTCAAAAATACCAGTGATGTTCATGGTAGCGAGCTTATCAATATTATATTCTCAGGTATGGGTAACGACGGCTCTCAGTATTTAGATTTAATCCAAGACAATAATAGTCAGTTGTGGGCACAAGATCCAAGCTTGAGTGCATGTCCAAGTCAACCTAAGGCTATTATTGATTCAGGGTACTGTGGCTTTGTTGGTAGCCCTACCGAATTAGCAAAAAAACTAATCGATTACATTAGTGAAAGGGCAACTATCCATTTACATTAACTCGTTGCGAGCGACGTATGAAACAAATTTCGAAACATTCGTTTGAAGCTGTCAGTCTGTTGACTACCAACAACGGCATGCTTGATGTCACCATTGTTCCAGCAGTTAATCAACCGGACTGGATCATTCCAAGTACTCTAATTTTGAGTGTGGATGATTGTCAACAGCAGGTCTCTAGTTACAACTGGCAACAGCAAGATTTGGCGGTTTTTCATTTGTTATTACAAGACCAAATACCAAATAAAATAATTATCTTGGAAGGTAATACGACTGAGCACCGTTTTGCGCTACAGACTGCGGGTAATTTACGCCAGATGCAAGCACGTATTGCTGAAGTAAAAGATATAGAGACACCTGAACAGTTTAGTAGTACTGATGTTGGAGAGGGAGAAGCATATTTTGATAAAAACGATGTTTCATCCTACCTATATCAAACAGTAATGATTGACGACGAAGTCTATTTAGTGCCAGATTTAGATAAAATTGCCCACCATCTGATTGATTTGGATGGCTAGATTCTTATCTGTATTTAAGGTATTCTCCATTCTATGAATAGTTAGCCAATAATATTAATGATTTTACCCATTAAATAGTTATTAGCGGGCTTATAAAATTGTTTAGAGATAATTCCTGACAGAGGTAGTAGAGTCGCTCATGAATAATGCCAACTCGAATGTATCAAAGTGGTCAGCTAGCAGCCGTATCTTTCATTGGATCAGTGCAGTCTTGCTATTGGTAACATGGATAATGATATTGTTACATCAAAATCTAGATAGCAATTCGTACATTGGGTTTCATAAAGCATTTGGCGTAAGTTTATTGTTTTGGATGATTGCCCGTGTCATCAATCGTGTCTTTACTAAAGCGCCACCAGCATTGCCTATGCCAAAGTGGCAGATGCTAATATCTCAGCTTTCCCATTTTGCGCTTTATGCCATATTGATTGCTATGCCTTTGGTCGGTTTGTTGATGACAGTGTATGGCGGACGACCGGTCGATATCTTTGGTATTTTTCAGATTCCAGTATTTGTTGACACAGATAGAAGTTTGGCACGTTTTTATAATAACTTGCATACTGAGATTATTTGGCCAATGATTATTGGCTTTACCGTCTTGCATATAGCGGCAGCGTTGTATCATCAGTTTGTCAAAAAAGACAATCTCATTGCCCGTATGAAATAATTTATAATCGATAAACATGAAAAAGCCCCAAGTATTAAAATTGGGGCTTTTTTTGTTCATTATGAAAATACGTACAGTTAGAAGGTTGGTTTTTATTAGAAGATTACTTTTGATGCTCAGGCAAATTGATATTCATCTCTAATACATCTAAGCTGTCTTCAGAACGATGGTTGATATTGACGTCATCAATTTGTACACCGTTAACGTATTTGTTCACCACTTCCAAAATTTCACGCTTCATTTTTTCGATACGGTCTACCGTTAAGCGATTGTTCAATCTGTTTTCGCTAGCAACAATAACTTTTAAACGTTCAGTTGCTAAATTTGCACTACCTGCGTTACTGTTATCGTCAGTACCAAATAGGCTGCTCCAAAATCCTTTTTTCTTAGTCATCATTAACCCCCAAACCAGCGCTGTAGTAGACTTTTTTTCTTCACATTAATATGACGTAGTGGACGCTCTTCACCCAAGAAACGGGCGACAATGTCGTCATAACATTGACCAGCAACAGAGTCGTTATAATGAATAACTGGTTCGCCATGGTTAGACGCTTCAAGCACTGAATGGCTCTCAGGAACAACGCCAAGTAGTGGAACTTTTAAAATGTCGTTAGAGATAGTGTCAATATCCATCATCTCATTCGCAGCCGCACGCTCAGGATTATAACGAGTAATAATCAAATGCTCACGAACAGTGCCTTGGCTTTCTTCTACTTTTTTTGTCTGACTTTGTAAGATACCGATGATTCTATCTGAGTCACGTACTGAAGAAATCTCAGGATTGGTAACAATAATTGCTTCATCAGCATGATACATCGCTAGCTGTGCACCGCGCTCGATACCGGCAGGTGAGTCGCAAATGATGTAGTCAAACTGCTTAGAGAGTTCAGCCATGACCTCTGATACCCCTTCGTCTGTCAGAGCGTCTTTATCACGCGTCTGACTGGCTGGTAGTATATATAGGTTTTCAAGTTGCTTATCTTTGACAAGTGCTTGCGACAAACGCGCGTTTCCAGTGATAACGTCAACGAAATCATAAACGATTCTATTTTCGCAACCCATGATCAAGTCTAGATTACGTAGACCTACATCAAAGTCGATAACAACCGTTTTATAGCCACGTAACGCCAAACCAGCGGCAAAAGAAGCGCTTGTCGTGGTTTTACCCACACCGCCTTTACCTGAAGTGATTACAACTATCTTCGCCACAATGGCACACTCCTATGAATCAATGGGATATCTTTTATATAATAAATAGCAAAACTACATGTTATTTATCTAGTATATATATACTATCTTCGAAGCTAGCCTAGCATAAATAAATAAAAATTTATAGCAGCTCGATACTAAAGCGGAAAAACAACCTATTTATCGCTCAATTAGCCTCTCTACGTGGCATTTGTAGAGTCATAATCATACTTTTTGGCTAAATGAATAGGTCAGCTTAACTACCTTAGTTTTCTGTAAAGTCACTTCAACGTGTATTATTTTTAATAGCGTCTTAAGTTTCGTCCATTACCGTGAATACTAAGCCTTCGCCTTCTACAAATTTTACTTGTACAGATTTGTCGATGACATGTTCAGGTAAGTTGTCTCGTAAGCAGTATGTTCCTGCTACTGATACCAGTGAAGGATTGAAAACTTGGCAGAATATACGGGCATCTTTATCACCTGTTGCGCCTGCAACCAAGCGCCCTTGTGCACGGCCATATACATGTAAGCTATTGTCAGTAATAGCTTCAGCACCGCTATTAATACTGTTGGTCAAAATTAAGTCGCCGCCAACATGATTGAGGCTTTGTCCTGAACGTAGCATTTGATCATAGATTAAGCTGGTAATATGCTGAGTACTCACCAATGTCTCAGTGGGCATACTAGACAGTGTCGTTTCAGTAGCAGGTTCGCTTGTGGTAGAGGTGCTATCGTCG
The DNA here is from genome assembly GCF_052376135.1 of Psychrobacter sp. AOP7-C1-14. Classification (NCBI taxonomy): domain Bacteria; kingdom Pseudomonadati; phylum Pseudomonadota; class Gammaproteobacteria; order Moraxellales; family Moraxellaceae; genus Psychrobacter; species Psychrobacter sp. AOP7-C1-14. The sequence continues at coordinate 58,691 of NZ_JBQSVH010000010.1, forward strand.
CTGTTAGCATCAACTGCTTCGGCATTATTGTTTTCTTCTGCTTGTTGGGTAGGGGGCTTTTTGCTTGGTAATATGCGTTCGATACGTTTACCATCGGCTGGAAATATCGCCAAGCGCTGCTCACGTGCTTGCGCATCAAGCATACCTGTCACCACGCCAATAGGCTGCAATCCCCATGCCCATAATAGCTCTACCAATGCTGATAAATCCTGCTCAACGTCACTATCAATAAGGATAGGGATATTACTCGATTTATTGCTGAGCGTTTCAGTTAGCTGAGCCTCTATAACTGCTAAATCGTTTGTACTAAACTGTACGCGTGAAAACGTCAGCATTTTGCCATAGAAAGCTAGTGCTGGTGCAGTCTGGTTATCGTTAGCTGAAACTGTCATATACAAACCCTTAAAAATAATTCTGTCACGGTATTATGTCTCTTATTGCATCGTGCTATCGGATATCTAAACTATAGATTTAGCATATCTTGGTGTTTCCATTGCTGCACTTTTACTTGCGCTTCAAACGCAGACAAACTGTCCTCAATGATACTAGAAATCAAAGCATCTAGCGCTGTATTATTGGTATCTATTTGCGCAATACCGCTAGCAATTTCTATCATCATTATATCTAAGCGCTTAGGGTCTAAGAGTCGTTTGTTCAACGCATTGACGACGTTCTCACCGATATTATGCCCGACATGGTGTAGCTGTGATTCAATCAGGCTGCCCGCGATAGGGATCATGCGTAGATAGCGGCGCAACTCAGGTGTGTTTGCCAAGCCTTCTTCAATCGCATTGCCCATCTCACTAGCCAACATACTGCCACCACCTGATGAGGCTGTGAGTTCTTGCAACTTTGGTGCAAGATCTGTGCGTAGTACAGACAATACCGCTGTTTCAATCTCATTGCGGTTTTTTGCAATCGTCGACTCGATGAATGATTTATGAGTATCTGAACTGGTTAGTTCTTGTCGAAAGTTTTGTATCGCCGTCAGAATAACGCGATCGGATAGCTCTTCTAGCAGTAGGTCAATGTAGAATTTGATTCGATTGATCCATGCTTGCGGCAGAACTTGGTAACCCATCTGATATAGACGTCTGCCAATAACGACTGCTCGAAGCAGTCGCAAAGCACGTAGCTGCGGGAAACAGCCCAATACTTCGTACCAATGAACGAAGGGGAAAAAGAACCAGCGATAATAGACTTTTTGTTTGATGGTAATCGCCCAACGCAGCAACAACTCGACGACCAGAAAGATGGTAAAAAATCCTCCAGCAGTGCGTAGAGGATCATGTAGCGTTGTCTGATACCAATTAAGCGCTTCACTGACAGTTAGCCATTCTGCAGCATTACTACTGAAATTGCTCATCAAAATAGCATCGATACTGATCAACAGTAGATCAATACTGATGGCAATAATCATGACGATATCATAAGTGAGCTTAAGGCGACTTGGCTTTGGATGGTTGTGTTTTGGTGGCTCATCACTTGGTGAATAAAGAGGCTGACTCGAAACAGGTTCGGTAGCTAACGGCGAGCTAGTAGTAGAGGTGGACACAGTCATACCTTATAAGTAATAAATGACACAAAGAATGGGTAAGAAATCGATATTTACTGCCATTTATACTTAGCGTAGACATCGAAAATCTATGAGTTTATGACTAGTCACATTATCAATGAATAAGGCTAAAAAACAACCCGTATTCGACTAAAAATTACTTATGGTGACTTACTATTTTAAGAGTAAATATCATAAGTAAGATATGTGTATGGTGATACTCGTACCCGTAGCTTTGTTCCCCAACAACTTTTTATTTCGTTATTGGTGTTTATTACATCAATGTTTGTTGTATCTATATTTTTACTTAGTATGCTTGTATAGACTGTACTTGGTATTTGACCAGACTTAACGATAAGCCAGTTTGGCATTGCTGACTAGCTTAGTATTGATAATCGTCGTTAAGCAGCTTGTGTTTTAGGGTTTGTTTCAAAACCTGCCAACATAGTGCTAATGCGTTCATCTTTTTGGCGCCATACTTGCTCAACCCAGTCGAACATTTGTGCTTTTGTGTCCTCGTCATTTTCGTAGCCACCTTGTTTGATGCTTTCGAACAAGGCATCTGGTATGTCGATATAGCGCAAGTCAACGCCCAAGCGTTTGATATTGCCTTTCCAAAGATCTCCATAGCTTGGCACACCGTCAGGGTATACGATTGTCATGTCTAGTATGCCATCGATATCTTCACCTAATGCGCTGATAGCCAATGATAAACCGCCTGCCCGAGGTTTCAATAAATGCGTATAAGGTGAATTTTGCTGAGCTTGCTTGGCTTTGGTGAAACGAGTACCTTCTAAATAGTTTAATAAAGTGAAAGGTTTGTCTTTTAGCAGCGCACAGGCACGTTTGGCTTCTTCGATGTCTTTACCTTTCAGCGCAGGGTTTTTAGCGATGGCTTCTTTTGAATGTCGGCGCATCATTGGAAAGTCTAAAAAGTAAAAAGCTTGACCAACGATAGGGATGTAAATCAGCTCAAACTTGGTAAAAAATCGCGTGAGTGGCAAGCGTTTTTCGCCAATATATTGCACGATGCTGGTATCGACCCATGATTGGTGGTTGCTCACCAGTAGGTACTTACCATCGGTATGAATGTCATCTGGTAGGTTGATACGCCAATCTTTGCGAGGCAGTATATTATCTATTAAAGCACTGTTGCTACTGATCCAATGAGTAGCAATTTTGATGACAGCTTTGTCCGCAATCGAGGCGCCAGTAATCACTTTGCCGACACCCATCAGCCATAAAGGAATACTACCGCCGAAGCTATTGGCGGCGATGACACCAGTGGCTGTTGCAAACGAAACAGCTCTGCCCAACTTAGGCGAACGTTTATGTAGTTTTCGAATGGTAGATGTCAAGCGCATGCTCAGTCCTTCTCAGTGTGTCTGATTAATAATAAGTCATATATCGCTGAAGCTAATATGCCAACCCACTATGAAATAGTAATAAAGCTAACCTTACTTGAAGTATCGCGATCATTTGTTTATCTTAACTTTGTTAGAACGGTTGTTTATCAAAATCGTCAAACAACTGTTTGTTTAGCTTCCAGTAAATGTGATGTTGCAGCTTAAAATGAATAGGCTAGTAACAATATAATGTAAATGCGAAGGTTGTTTATGTTCAACAATGGCAAGTTTAGCTACATAATTTTAGCAGAAACCAGTTGCTGTGTAAGGTTATAAAGCTGACTCGTAGTAGCAAAAGGGAGATGGTCGTCAGAGGTTAAAATTCGGATATTAGGATGTTAGCAATATAACCTGCACTTCTCATACATAGGTGTGACAAAATATTACACATATTTAGAGCGTAGTTGGCATAATGATAGCGATAAGCAATTAGAAGATTAATGGACAATCTTTGTAAAAAGCACAATTTTTAAACTTAAGAGGAAATATTATGCGTAATACTTTAATGGTCGCAGCAGTTGCATCAGGTTTAGCCCTTAGTGGTTGTGTTACTGATCCAAATACAGGGCAACAGAGTTTAAATAAAACAACGCTCGGCGGTCTAGCTGGTGCACTTGGTGGCGCAGCTATCTCTAAGGCTACTGGTGGTGACGAGACTGGTCGTGATGCTGCAATTGGCGCAGCATTAGGTGCTGGTGTTGGTTACTATATGGATCGTCAAGCTAAGCAGCTTGAGCAGCAAATGGCTGGTACTGGTGTAACTGTTGAACAAAATCCGTCGACAGGTAACATTGATCTAGTAATGCCAGGTAGCATCACGTTCTCTTTTGATAACGCAACGCTAAACTCATCTTTCAAGCCTACACTTGATAAGCTTGCTACTACTATGAACCAGTACAACCAAAACACGATCACTATTGCAGGTCATACTGATAGTCAAGGTTCAGCATCTTACAACATGGGTCTATCACGTGATCGTGCTTATTCAGTCGCAAACTATCTAACGGCTCGCGGTGTTGCTTCAAACCGCATCAACGTTGTGGCTTATGGTGAGTCACGTCCTGTTGCAGATAACAGCACTGATTATGGTCGCCAGCAGAACCGCCGCGTTGAGCTAACAGTTAATGCACCACAGAGCGTAAACTAATCAATAGTTATATATATCTATTAAGTACGTACTAAATATTTGAGTACATATTTTCAAAAAAGAGTCAGCATTATGCTGGCTCTTTTTTTGTGTTTTTAATACGGCTAAAACAATTGCTATGCATAGATATGGTTAATATTAAATTAAATATTGATAATGATTATCAATAACACTATAATTTATCAATGTTTGCTATTGATACAATACTGAAAGCCTTATCATGTGCACTGTGACTCAACGTGCATCGCTGAGATAGCCTGCTGTAACATGGCTTAATTATCAAGATAATTGAGGCTACTTAACCAAAACGAATTTTTTGCTATATTTTTGAGGATATGTATGACGATTTCTACCGTAACAAGCCGTAAGCTTATACCAACTACCTTAGCTGTTGCACTTGCAGGAGTGTTAATGGTGTCGGGTTGTACAAAGCAAGCCGATGAAGACACCGTTGCAGCGACAGAGACGCAAACAGAAGTAGCAAACACAGAGACGGCTGATAATACAGATATGACAGCTGCCGAAAAAGCACATATTGATAGACTGGTTATCAGTTATGCAAACATGGCACATGCTGCTTATAAAGACTCGTTGGACACAGCCAAATTACTGCAAACTGCGGTAGAGACCTACGTAGCTACTCCAACACAAGAAAATCTTGATGCAGCAAAAGCTGCCTATAAAGAGGCGCGTCAGCCATATTCTCAAACTGAGATTTTCCGTTTTGATGAAGGTTTTGTGACGGCTAATGATGAACGCTCCATCAACAGCGTCGATAGTTGGGAAGGTCAGATCAACGCTTGGCCGCTTGATGAGGCGTTGATTGATTATGTTGGTGACGACTATGAAGGTGAATATAATAGTCAGGAAAATATCATCAATAGTGATAGCATTACTGTCGGTAGTATTGAGCAAGATACCAGTACGATTACACCTGAGCTACTTGCAGAAATGAATGAAATCGGTGGTAGCGAAGCCAACGTAACGACTGGCTATCATGCCATTGAGTTTATGCTGTGGGGTCAAGACAACAATGGCGTAAGAGAAGGCGCAGGTAATCGCCCAGTTACTGACTATGCAACTGAAGCTGGACAGTGTACTAGTGGTGATACCGCCAACGAAGATGCCAGAATCTGTGAACGCCGCGGTGAATTCTTAACCGCTGCAACTCAACTATTGGTTGATGACTTAACCGCGATGGAAGCCCAGTGGCAGCCTGAAACCGAGAATACTTTACGTAATGATTTGATAGCGCGCAAATATGACAATGGTCTGCGCCAAATTATGTATCAAATGGGTAGCCTAGCACTAGGTGAGCTTGCTTCTGAGCGTATGCAAGTTGCTTTCGTTACTGGTTCTACCGAAGATGAGCACGAATGCTTTAGTGATTTGACGCATCTAAGTTATGCCAATAATGCTCGCGGTATTCAAAACGTCTTTAATGGTAGCTATACAACAGTCGCTGGTAAGACAGTAGGCGGTTATGGCATCAAAGACTATTTGACGGATAACGGACACACAGAAGCTGCTGATAAGTTGGCTGCTGAATTCGATAAAGTAGAAAGCGCGTTCGATGTTATCGTTGAAAAAGGCGAAAAAGACGGCATCAAGATCGATCAGATGATTGCAACTGTCGGTCAAGCAAGCCAAGAAGGTATCTCTGCTGAAGAACAAAACGTTCGTCGTGGTTGGGTTGAAGCAGGTATCACTAGCTTACAAGAGCTGACTGCCAGTATCGAAAACGCTGCAAAAGCAGTTGGAATCGATAACCTAGACGCAGATGCAGGATCACAGTTTTAAGAAAAAATTAAGCTAGCGGCGCTTATTTATAAGCCTCTAATTGGCTTTATGACGTTTTATTAGTCGTGATAGGTCAGTAATCGCTGTTTATTAGATACTTAGATTAGATATAATACGTGCGTTGTCAGCCACCGTTGGCAGCGCATTTTTACGAGCATTAAATAAGCCAATTGGCCTCTGTACCACTTCATTATATGTCTCCGCAATCATTGTTCATCGACATATAATAAGGTGGTATGACAAAACTTTAATGGTTCTACTCTAGCGCTAAGGCACTTAATTTCTATGAACGTTAATCATGTTAACCCCTCTAACTCTCCTTCTGCCACTCAAACCCTACGACATACACCCTCTAAGCTTGCTCTAATTCTCGCGAGTGTAGTAGCTATCAGTGCGTGTCAACCATCCGATAGCGCCTCTGACGACGCTACTGACAATGTTTCTGATGATACTGCCGATCAGATCTCAAATACTGAGAGTATCAGTGAAAACAGCCAATCGTTGTCGTCTGAACACGCCAAAAATATAGAATCACTGGCGGGTGTGCCGATGCAGCAGTTGGTGAGCTTTGACCCTCAAGAGATCAAACAGGGCGGTGACTCTGGTATTAGTATTAGCAGTGCTGAAAGCTATTCAAAGCCTTCATCGAACTTAGCAGCTTCCCGCAAAGGATCGTTCTTTATTGGTAATGCGTTCTTTAAGCAGCCATGGGTTGTTGCTCCTGCCAGTACTGATAGCCGTGACGGGCTTGGCGCATTATTTAATGTGGCAGCTTGCCAGTCTTGTCATGTCAAAGATGGGCGAGGTCATGCGCCGATGACTGCCGATGACGATGCCGATAGCTTATTGATTCGTCTGTCTATGCCAGCGACCACCGATGAGCAGCGTCAGCAGCTAAAGGACTCACTGATTGAAAAGGTGGCTCATCCTATGTATGGTGGACAGTTACAAGACCGCGGTATTCAAGGTGTGCCTGCTGAAGCGAGAATTGCGGTGCAGTGGACAGACAAACCAGTTACCTTTGCTGACGGGTATGTTGAGACGTTACGTGCGCCAACATTTAATCTGACCAAACCTGGCTATGGCGCTTTTGACGATAACATGATGGTATCGCCGCGTGTGGCGCTACCGATGATTGGGCTTGGGCTATTAGAGCAAATACCTGACGATGACATTAAAAAACAAGCCAGCGATGGTAATGATAGCGATATCAGTGGTAAATTTAACTGGGTGATGGATCCGCAAACGGGCGAACGTACGCTCGGCCGATTTGGTTGGAAAGCTGGTCAAACCAAGCTGATTACCCAAAACCAAAGTGCATTTAATGAAGATATGGGTCTAACATCCAACATCCGTCCTAACGAATCCTGTATGCCAACGCAGACCGCTTGTCTAAATGCAGCAACTGGTGCGGATGAACAAGGTAATGGTAAATCACCTGTTGAAGTTAACGACGAGGTTGCTAAATTTGTAGAGTTTTACACCCGCAATCTAGCGGTGCCTCATCGCCGTAATGCAGATGATACGCTCGTGCTGGCTGGCAAAAAGCGTTTTTATGACATGGGCTGTCAAAGTTGCCATACACCAAGATATCAGTTGCCAAAAACCGACGATGATCATCTTGAGCAGCATGGCCAAGTAATTTATCCTTACACAGATTTGTTATTACACGATATGGGCGATGATCTCGCTGATCGTACGATTGCTGGCAAGCTACCGCCAAAAGACGCCCAAGTTGAATTTTTAGCCAACTCTTATGAGTGGCGTACGCCAGCACTTTGGGGCGTAGGACTTGCTCAAACTGTGGATTCTCAAGCAACGTTTTTGCATGATGGTCGTGCCCGTACGTTGATGGAAGCGGTTTTATGGCATGGCGGGGAAGCAGAAAATCAAAAGCAACAAGTATTGGAGTTAGACAAGCAAGGTCGCGCGGAGCTCAATGCGTTCTTAAAGTCGCTATAATATAGTCAATGTAAAACGCTATACATTATTATTTATAACATTACCGAGAAACCTATGAAAATAAACCACGCTTTGGCAATGGCGCTATCTGCATTGAGTGCTGGACTGCTGATCAGTTGTGTCAAACCTGCCGATGACAACCAAGCTACAGATGTAGATAGCCAAGAAGTTGTGCAAGATAGTGCAGTTACTGACAGTTCAGCAAAAGGTAACGAAGAAAGCACGGAGCAAATTGTTGCGGTAGATATCAGTCCTGAGACTGCGGAAACCTACTTGACACATGTGGCAGACGATATTGTGATTCCTGCGTATGCCGATGCAGCAAAGCAAAGCGATCTCTTGAATGAATTGGCGCAGCAGCACTGTACACAAGCTCCAGTTAGTGGTGATGAACTACAAGAATTACGTGCGCAGTGGCTGGTATTGGCACAAGCTTGGTCGAGTGCTGAGATGATTAACTTTGGTCCTGCGACGGCTAGCATGAGCAATTTATACATTAACTACTACCCTGACGAGCGCGGACTCGTACATAGTGGCGTGGCTGATTTAATCGCTGCTAACCCAAAACTAACACCAGAGCAGCTTGCTAACGAGAGTGCTATCGTACAGGGTGTTCCAGGGTTGGAAGAAGCTTTGTTTGCCAATGACAGTTTAGACGCTGGTCAGTGTGCTTACGTCATTAGTGCCAGTAGTGCGTTGAGCACGCGTCTAAAAGACATCGAGACAAACTGGCAGCAAAATGCGACCGATTTATTGGCAATCGATCAAACAGCAGAAAGTGATCAAGGGCTGAACCAGTGGTTTAATTCTCTACTGTCATTGATTGAGACCATGAAATCTAATGCTATCGATCAGCCACTCGGTTTGACGGGTAAAGCGAAAGGCCATTTGCCTGCTGCTACTGCTGGCCAAAGCCGCGCTATCATCAATGCTAAGTTAGATACGATCAACAAAGCCATGACTGACCCTGTATTGACGGCTATTCTTGGCAGCAATGATGAAAACAAAATTTCGGATAATCTATCGACTGCACTTGCTGATACGACCACGTTATTAGCACAAATGCCAGAAGATTTATCAGAGGCTAGTAAGGACGACCAGCAAGCGTTATATGATTATCTGACTGATGTTACTCGTTTGATTAAACGCCAGTTAATCCCAGCACTTGGCATCCGTGTAGGCTTTAACAGCACTGATGGCGATTAGACAATGTCTACTATCGAAGCGAGTACAGCCGTGCCAGACGTCCAGACTTCTGACCAGATGAATAGATTGAATGATGCTGGCATAAGTTCAACAGGTCATGAGCTTTTGACGACTTCAGTGCTGACAGCAGTTGGTACGGCGGCGCTGATCGGTATTCATCATCGTTATCGTAAGCAGCAGCACCCAGATGCCAGTTTGCAAGATTATGTTGACGGTATTCGTACACAGTTTCAGGCATTACGCGGCACTTCTGATTCAATACCGAAGCTTTCGCGCTTACGTTATGCTTGTGAGCAAGCAGCGGTAACATGGAAGCAGGTTTATCATGCGATAGATGATGACAAACGTGATGCGCCTGACTTTGGTGCTGTGCATACGACAACGATGCTAGCGCGACCAGTCAGCTGGGTCAGTGGCGTCGCATCTATGCCAAAAGATCAAACCTCATCGAGCCAAAATGAGCATGATTTTGGTGTGGTAGGTATTGATGTCGACAGACAAATCGTTTGGCAGACGACTATGCCTGAGCGTGTCCACGACATCGTTGTTCAGCCTGTAGATGTACTTGAAAATCAAGCTCAGCATAGCAATGTGGATCAAAGACGCGACGTTGTCGTAATGGGTCGTCGTCCAAGTGAAAGGTTTTGGGTACTTAATACATCAAATGGACAGGTAATGCATGCGATCACAGCTGACTCAAACCGTCACTTTTATGGTCATGCTTGCTATAGTTTAGATGGTAGCTTGCTCTACGTCACTGAGAATGACACCGTGAGTTTGGCAGGAAAAATTGGTATCTATGATGCCAATGATGCTTATCAAAAAGTAGCAGAATTTGATTCATATGGTATTGGCCCGCATGAGCTGATAATGCATCCTGATAGCGAAACGCTAGTCATTGCAAATGGTGGTATCAAGACTGAACAGGCCTCACGTGAAGAGCTCAATCTAGATACCATGCGACCATCATTAGTCTATTTGAATCGTCATGACGGTACACTGCTTGAGCAAGTAACTCCCGAACATAATCAGATGAGTGTGCGCCACTTAGCCATGCACGATGACGGTACAGTGATGATCGGTATTCAGTTCCAAGGTGAAAAACATATCAATGTACCACTGGTGTTGACTCACAAACGTGGTGATGCCAGCTTCACGTCTTTAACCATGCCAAACAAGCAATGGCAACGCTTCCACCAGTATATCGCTAGTGTAGCGGTTGATAGTGAGCGCAACTTACTTTGTGTGACCACACCAATTGGTGGCTGTGCCGCGATTTACGACTTACATACTCGCAAGCTGATTGATGATGTAAGTTTGCCAGATTGTGCAGGGGCTTCAGTTTTAGCTAATTCTACTGCTTCAATGAGTAAAGTTGATAAACATGCCGAGCCGACAGGCTTCATAGTCAGTGATGGTCAAGGGCAGTTAACAGCGCTAAGAGTACATGCTTTGCCAGAGGTAAAGCTGGATACAGACGATGTTGGACGTCATAGGCGGATTGTCAAAGACACTCAACTGCATATGATGTCATTTGACAACCATTTACAAGCGTTGTGATACGTTTTATTCAATAAGAGTGATAGATGAATAGGCGTGGCTGTCAACAATGACTATTACTAGAACAATAGTAATAGTCAGCCAAGGAGGTAGAGCATTAGCTTAGACACCAATCTAGATACTGTCAGGCAGCAGCTTACACAGGCAGGCATCGATTTACATATTAGTAAAAAGCGTGTTAAAAATATCAATTTTCGCCTAAAGCCTCATACGTTGATGGTATCTATACCGATGCATGTCAATAAGTCTCAAATATTGCATGCTGTGGCTAAGCGAGTGCCGTGGGCTATTGAACATCATCCACAAATATTAGAGCAATATAGACGTAGACAGAGCGCGTCATCCGACCCTTCAACTACTACTAACTCAGTTTTATTATGGGGTGTGGAGCAATCATTTACGCTCAGTCTCGATAAAAAAATCACATATTATCGGCAACAACTTTCCGAAGTCGCACCTGTACTATTTGAAAAATGGCAGCCAATCGTTGGCGCTTATGCCAATGAGATACGGTTGAAAAAAATGCATACGCGCTGGGGCAGCTGCAACACGCGTGCAAAGCGAATTTGGTTATCAGTCTATCTTCCTGCCTATCCTATCGAGTGCACTGAATACGTAATCGTTCATGAGCTGTGCCACTTGCATCATGCCAATCATAGCCGTGCGTTTTGGCAAACGGTTGCCACAGCAATGCCAGATTATCTGCAATGGCATAACGTCTTAGCGGGCAAGACAGGCCAGCTGGATTAAACCTATCACCTAACTATCTGAGTATCCAACTATCTAAGTAGTCTTAGTAAACACCTTGATATCGTCTGCGCAAGTTTCATTATGCAGAGCACCTAGTCCTATTTTTATCATCATTTTTAAAATAAGGACACGCTTGAATAAGCCTGATATGATAAGGAATAATGGTACAAATCATGTCGTTTAAATAACGGGTTTATATACAGGGATGTCATATGGAAAACGTTAATCAAGCTGAGTTTTGGCAGCAGCGTTATGAGAAAAACAGCATCGGCTGGGATATGGGTCAGGTATCACCACCGCTCAAAGATTATATTGACCAATTACCTGATAGCGCGAAAAGTCAGGCGATACTAGTGCCAGGTGCAGGTAACGCCTATGAAGTGGGCTATCTATATGAGCAAGGCTTTACCAATGTCACGCTGGTTGATTTTGCCCCTGCACCGATTGAGGCGTTTGCAGAGCGCTATCCTAGTTTTCCCTCTGAGCATTTAATTTGTGCGGACTTTTTCAGTTTATCAGCTGAGCAGTATCAATTTGACTGGATACTTGAGCAGACATTTTTCTGTGCAATTAATCCATCGCGCCGCGATGAATACGTACAGCAGATGGCAAGGTTGTTGAAGCCACAAGGTAAATTGATTGGGTTGTTATTCGATACGGATTTTGGACGGGAAGAGCCACCATTTGGTGGTACCAAAGAAGAGTACCAACAGCGTTTTCAAAGTCATTTTGATATTGATATCATGGAGCCTAGCTATAATTCACATCCAGCACGGCAGGGTAGTGAGCTATTTATAAAGCTGCAAGCAAAGTAAGCTCGCGTTTGAGGTTGTCACGAGCTTGCGTTTCTATCTTATCATAGTAATGGTCGGTCAGATAGAGTTTGGGATGTGCTAGTAATCCTTTCAACACTGCAGTGCGCCCATCACGGTAGCTATCATCTGGAACGTGTGCGTATTCTTGGCGTACTTCGTGTGCATACTGCTGATAGGTAGACCAAGGCGCACCCAAAATACTTAAGTCCATATCTAACAAATATGCTGCATCATTATATTTGTCACTGTCTATCAATGCATCTATCTGATGATTGGCAGTCATCATGATGAGAGCATAGATCTGTTGGCACTGTTTTGAGCTTAGATAAGGGTTCAAAGCATCTGTTGCAAAATCTGCGCTTTGTAGCTCATTGTCGGAGCGTGTTGGGTCGTATATCACATCATGATAGTACAGTGCCAACGCAATAATATGTGGCTCAGTCAGATGGTGTTTAATGCCTTCAAACTGTAGCAATAGCTGTTCGATATGATCGAGCGTATGATAAGCACGTTGTGGTTCGTCATAGCGTATAGCGATATCCTGCCAAAGCCTATCTATTTGCTTTGGTGAGATATCGCTGGTCATAGCTGACAGTTGCTGCGCGAAGTGTGCGTTGAGACTATCATGTCTATTTGAGCTGTCTTTCATACGTCATTTTTTCACTATGATCGTGGTAAAAACGGTTTAATTATTCTTTGTTGGCCACTGCGTCTTTAAACGCTTTATTAAACACCTCACCAAGCAAGCTAACATCATCAACACGTGCATAGTTCAAACGGGTGACAAAGGCAATATGGCGATGCGGACCTTCTTCAGCCAAAGGAACAGCGACAGCATTTTGGTTTTGCAGATGTAGCTGATCAAGCGCCATTTCAGGAACTAGGGTTGTCCCCATGTTGGCCAGTGCCATTTGAATTAGAGTATTTAAGCTGGCATCTGAAAAGCTTGATTTCATCTGTGTACGGTCAAAATGACAGACAGACAGCGTTTGGTCGGTTAGACAGTGCCCTTCACCAAGCAACATCAGGTTGGCCGTCGCCAATTCGTCAGCATTGATGGTATCAAGTTTGGCATGTACATCATCTTTTGGAAATACAGCAAAGAAATCTTCACTCCAAAACTCAAAACTATGAAGCCCATCTACCGCATACGGCAGCGCAATGATAGCCGTATCGATATGACCATAGCGGACTTGCTCAAGCAAACGCTCTGTTTGTTGTTCGACAATGGTCATGCGGAACTCTGGATATTGAGCACGCAGTGCAGGCAGTACTTTTGGCAGCAAGTAAGGCGCAATTGTCGGAATGATACCGACAGTCATAGGATAGGCGAGCGGTGTCTGATGGCTATGGGCACGTGTGGTCAAATCGCTCACCTCAGAAAACACTCGCTGCGCCCGTGTGAGAATGTCTTGACCGATAGGGGTGATGAGTACCTGTTTATTGTTGCGCTCAAAAATCTGAGTATCTAGCTGTTTTTCTAACTCTGCGATACCTAAACTCAATGCAGACTGCGAGATATTACAATCTTCAGCAGCGCGTTTAAAATGACGATGTTTGGCTACGGCTAGGGCAAACTCAAGTTGTCGTAAAGTAATCATAAAACCTCTCTTTTGGTGGGTTTTTAATGCAATTTATTATGTTTGCTCAACCTTTATAAGGTAGCAAATTACCAATTAAGCACCAATGATAAAATGTAGAGATAATAGTTTAACAAGTTTAATAAAACAAAACATCACATTAAAAACTTTTAACTAGATTAACCATAGAATTCGCGTATAGTTTATCAGGTAGCCCAGAGAGCTAGCGGGCTAATTGAAAAACCATATAAATAATTTTTAATTTAATTAACTATAGAGGAGCCAATCATGGCGTCTATCATCAATCAAGAAATCCCAGAATTTTCAGCAGATGCATACGTAAACGGTGAGTTCAAAACCATTACTTCAGAAGACGTAAAAGGCAACTGGGCAATCTTCCTATTTTACCCAGCTGATTTCACGTTTGTTTGCCCAACTGAGCTAGAAGACATGGCTGCTCATTATGACGAGCTAAAAGGCCTTGGTGTTGAAGTATATTCAGTATCTACTGACACGCATTTCACGCACAAAGCATGGCACGACTCTTCAGAAGCTATCGGTAAAGTACAATACCCAATGATCGGCGATCCTACTGGTAAAATCACTCGTGGCTTTAACGTCATGATTGAAGAAGCAGGTTTGGCTGAGCGTGGTACTTTCCTAGTAGATCCTGATGGTTTGATCCAAGTAGCTGAAATCCATGCTGGCGGTATCGGCCGTAGTGCAAAAGATATGTTACGCAAAGTAAAAGCAGCACAGTACGTTCGTGAAAACGATGGCGAAGTTTGCCCAGCAGCTTGGGAACAAGGCGGCGACACATTGAAGCCAAGTCTTGACCTAGTTGGTAAAATCTAAGTAGGTACTTTGTACTTAGATAAAAGTAGCGTTGTATCTTAAACATTTGGTTCAAATCAATGCTACAAAAAAAGACCCCATTAACTTATGTTAATGGGGTCTTTTTACGTCTTAAGCATAGGTATCGTTAGTATTATTTTTTGAGCATATCTCTAAGCGTAGACGCAATATTAAGCATGAGACTGGGCTTTGTTTTTATCAATGATTTTATAAATCTCGTCTTTAAGCTGCAGCTTTCGTCGTTTCATTTGTTCGATTTCTTCTTCACGACTGGCATGCTTTATTGGGTCTTTTTCAAGACGATTAATTTGCTGATCTAGTTGTGTATGCTCATCAAAAATACTGGCAAAGTGGCTGTCTTTTTGCTTAAGTTCAGCGATAACTTCTTTATTATCTTGCAATGTGTCAGTCTTTCTCATCTGGTCATCCTTGATATCAAGTACAGAACTGTTTGTAAACAGTCGTACGTTATGGTTAAGGTTTTTTAAGATTTTGAGACATCAATCAATACTAAATTGCTAAGTCCATATGTTCACGAAATACGCGATGAATGGTTGATATTTATATCGACTTGATTTGATTGTAGCGAATAATTCGCTCCAGTTCTATGGCTATTATATCCTCATTGATTTGAATTTAATTTAATATATTTATTTATGATTGGTTTTATAAAACATAAGGTTTGAGTTTCTCAGCTTGCTGAAGTTAGCTAAACGCTTGATAATAGACACATCAAAGGGCAAGAGCCCACTATATATAATCTTTTATACAAAATTATTAACACCAACTATTCCATATTTATACGCGTAGCATGACAGCTACCGTTACATATTTAGTCATAATGAGGAACAAACATGATAGACCAAAATTTATTAGATGCCGTTAAGAGCTACAGCGAAAACATGACACGTCCTATTACTTTCGTATTGGGTAATGGAACGCACACAAAGCGTGCAGAGTTGGTCGATTTTTTGACCAAGATTGCTGGAACAACAGACAAAATCAATTTCGATGCAGAAGCAACTGATGACAGCTTGCCTAGCGCAATCAGCTTTAAAGTAGTCAGTCACATCGATGGCGCATCAAAAGATACAGGCATCGTATTTAGCGGTATCCCAGGTGGTCATGAGTTTACTTCATTGATTTTGGCGATTTTGCAGGCAGGTGGTCATACGTTAAAATTAGATGAAGGCATTCAAAAGCTGGTTAAGCGTTTCAACAAGCCACTACAGTTCCAGACCTATGTGTCATTGTCGTGCCACAGCTGTCCAGAAGTCGTTCAAGCGTTGAACCAATTCGCGCTATTAAACGATGGTATTAGCAATGAGATGATCGACGGTGCTTTGTTTCAAGAGCAAGTAGAAGCGAACAAAATCCAAGGGGTACCAGCAGTATTTTTGAACGGTAAGCCATTTGCAAACGGCCTAATTGACACTGCTAAACTGATTGGAAAATTACAAGAGCAGTTTCCAGACCTCTTATCAGAAGTAGAGGACGATGATGAGCAATTAGAGCAACAAGACGTCACTATTATTGGTGCTGGCCCTGCAGGTGTGGCTGCTGCCATTTATACAGCGCGTAAAGGCCTAAAGGTCACAATGGTCGCTGATCGTATTGGTGGGCAGGTAAAAGACACGCAAGATATCGAAAACTTGATCTCAGTGCCACTAACCAATGGTACAGATCTGTCGGCTAACTTTGTTAAGCATGTGTCTGAATATAGCATCACACTGAAAGAGCATGTGAGCGTTAAAGATATCGAAGAGACTGAAGAAGAGAACTATAGTATCCACCTAAATACTGGTGAGAAGTTCGAAACTCGTAGTATTATCTTGGCGACAGGTGCTCAGTGGAGAAAGCTTGGTGTACCAGGCGAAGAAGAGAATATCGGTAAAGGCGTGGCGTTCTGTGCACATTGTGATGGCCCGTTCTTTAAAGGTAAAGACATCTCAGTTATCGGCGGTGGTAACTCAGGCGTTGAGGCTGCATTAGATTTAGCAGGTATCGTCAATCATGTTACTGTATTAGAGTTCGCTGATGAGCTAAAAGCTGACCAAGTGCTTATTAATAAAGCCAAAGAAAAAGCCAACATCGAGTTCGTTACCGGTGCAGCGACGCAAGAAATCAAAGCGACTGATGGTAAAGTATCTTCTATTGTCTATCAAGATCGCAGCACAGGTGAGACTCATGAGCGTGACTTGTCAGGGGTGTTTGTACAGATTGGTTTAGTGCCAAACACTGGATTTATCAAAGGCTTCGTTGATCTAAATCGCTTCGGTGAGATTGAAATCGATGAGCGCTGCCGTACAGATCGTAAAGGTATCTTTGCTTGTGGTGATGTAACCACTGTTCCATTTAAGCAGATTAACATTGCGATGGGTGAGGGCAGTAAAGCGGCGTTGTCAGCGTTTGAATATCTAGTCATGCAGTAAGTTATTAGTTTAAATATCAAGAACCACCTCGGCTGAGGTGGTTTTTTTATGCCACCGTATAAATACTTCTCGACAGAATAAGTTCTAATATTTAGAAAGTAGATATTTACCTGAACCAATAAAGAGATTTTTCTTAGGAAATACCAGTATCTACTTTACATAGTCGTAATTTGAATTACAAATTCATGTTGTTGGTGCAATAATGAGTTCAATAAAATCTATCTTAGCATCATGAACTATAAGGAAAATCGGCGTGGAATATATTGAAGCTTTTTTCGCTCAAGTTGGAGATCTGACTTGGGGCTGGGCACTCATCCCTATGCTGATTATTTTCGGTCTGTTATTTACCATTGTGGGCAAGTTTGCGCAGTTTAGATACTTCAAACGTATGTTTCGTGTATTTAAGACAGATGAGGTAGGAGACGACGGAATTTCTGCGCGTCAGGCTTTGCTCGTTTCTATCGGTGGACGTGTTGGCGGTGGTAACATTGCTGGTGTTGCTGTTGCAATCTCTCTAGGGGGTCCAGGTGCCGTATTTTGGATGTGGGTTGTGGCCTTAATTGGGATGATGACGAGCATTGTTGAGTGTAGCTTGGCCCAGCTTTACAAGCGTAGAGATGCCGAAGGTAATTTTCGTGGCGGGCCTGCGACCTATATTTTACATGGCTTAGGTAAAGACTATCGCTGGCTTGCTGTTATTTATGCTATTTCTCTACTATTGTCTTTTTCCATCGGCTTTGTGGCGTTCCAAGGCAATACGGTAGCAGGCTCTGCTCTCGAAAGTTTTGGGATTGATCGCTGGATATCGGGTCTGGTACTGGTGATTGCCGGTGGGTTTATTGTCTTTGGTGGTATTCAGCGTATTGCCAAAGTAGCCGACGTTTTCATTCCTGTTATGGCGTTAATCTATATCGGCATGGCGCTTATGGTTATCGCGTTTAACTTCACAGAATTGCCTGCGTTAGTAGTGATGATTGTTAAAAATGCTTTTGGTATTGAATCTGTCGTGGGCGGTGGTATTGGTGTGGCGATTGAGCAAGGTATGAAACGTGGTTTGTTTTCTAATGAAGCAGGTCTGGGCTCTGCACCGAATGTTGCCGCCACCGCTTACGCCACTCATCCTGTTAGTCAGGGTATCTCGCAGTCATTATCTGTGTTTATCGATACGATGATCGTATGTAGTGCCACAGCATTTATGATTTTACTTAGTGGTGTGTACCAACCAGGTGCCGAAGTCGATGGTATTGTACTGGCCCAGCAAGCGCTAACGACCCAGCTTGGGGATTGGGCGCAGTATATCTTGACCATATCGATATTGCTATTTGCCTTGAGCTCTATCATGTATAACTATTATATGGGTGAAAATGCAATCAACTTTTTGGTCAAAAAGAATATTAAAATGGCGACCTTGATATTACGTATTGTGGTGATTGCGGTATTATTTTTAGGCGCAGTAGCTCCTGCAGCTACTACGGTATTCTTCTTCGCCGATCCGTTAATGGGCGTGCTAGCATTAGCAAACTTATTGGCCTTGATGATGTTATTTCCGCGGGCCAAACGTCTATTGGACGATTTTGCAAGCCAATTAAAGTCAGGGGTTAAGGAGCCGTTATTTGATGCACAAGAGTATGAAAGGCTGGATCTTGATCTGAGTGCATGGGGTAAAAAAGCGGTAAAAGAAGCATTAGACCAAAAACAGTAGAACGCATACACTTCATTTCTTATCAAAGAAATCGTACTTCAAAAAAGCGCCTGTCCAGATACTGGATGGGCGCTTTTTATTTCTCATACTTACTATAATCAGTTTTTGTTTTTGATCAAAAAGATAACGGGTAGCGCAACAACATACATCAGCACACCATATACAGCCGCAGGTAGCGCAATAACGGGTAGTGTGCTCACGCCCATAATGATAGGAGCTAAGGTAATAGCCGTCGTGCTATTTTGAATACTGGTTTCTATTGAGATGGTTTTGGTGTCAAACCAGCTGAGTTTTAGAACTCTAGAAGTCAAGATGCTAATAGCGAACAGAATAGCAATGATAAAGATAAGCTCTAGACCAATTTGAGTGAACTGTGATTGTAATAATTGCCAGTTAGAGGCAATAGCAGCAAAGACAATCAAGACGAAAAATATGCTAGCCAATCCGTTCAAAAGACTGCTACGACGCACCATAAAGTTAGTAAATTTATGGCGAGCAAGCATACCAAGAGACACGGGCAATGTGGTCAATAAGAACATGACTAGGCCAATATTTATGGCACTAATAGAGTTTGCCTGATCTTTCATAAAATGATCGAAAGCCAATGTAATTAAGATAGGCAATGTAACTACTGATAATATGCTGACCACACCTGTCAATGCGATAGAAAGCGCGACATTTCCTTTGGCGTAATAGGTCAACATATTGCTCGTGACGCCGCCTGGACAAAAACTGATTAGCATAATTCCAAAAGCAATCGGTGGTGGCGGAGCCGCCACTAGCACGACTGCAAGCGCAACCAATGGTACTAGCACAACTTGATTGATTAAGCCGACAAAGAACGCTTTGGGATATTTGGCAATAATTTTAAAATCACTAGGTTTTAGTCCTGCGCCTAGGGTGAACATGATGTAGGCAAGTGCTAGTGGCAGTAATGCTAGCGCGGTATTATTCATCAAACATTCCTTGTAAAACTAAAATGCCATAAAAAAATGGCGTTTTGAAAGTAAATAGCAGCGGGGCACTTTTGAAGTAGCTGCTTACATTCCATGTGTTTAGGTATTTAATCGTCTAGTTAACTAAGTGTTTCAACCATTGAATTAGGGTAAGCATATCAAATGATAATAGCGGTATTACGCTCGCTTAGTAACCCATTTGTCGTGACTATTGAGATTTTTGAGAGACTATTGGACAGTGATTGAGCTATTTACATCTAATCAAACTTTGAGCTTGATAATAAGCGCAGTAAAAAGCCCACAAGATTTTGTGGGCTAAATATTTTAAATACTTTAAATGTTTAGTCAGTTTATGCTGAACTAGTCATCTAACAAATCCATCTGCTTGGCTGCTTCATAGATGCCGTTTGAGCGGTTGCCTGTACGGCAAAAAATTAACATTGGCTGTTCAGCTTGATTAAAGAAATCTGCAAACGTTTCGACGTGAGTTTGATTTAGCTCGTTACCTGCAAAAGAGATCTCTTTATAAGCAAGCCCAGCTTCTTTAGCGGCTGCTTCGATTTCAGCACTGGTTGGCTGATTTGGCTCTTCACCATCAGGACGGTTATTGATAATGGTTTTGAAACCATTTTCGGCAATCATAGGCACTTGGTCAGGCGTGATTTGTCCGGTAAAGCTAACTTCATGGCTCATAAGAGCTCCTTTTTTATTGGTGTTGTTGGTTTTATAAAATGTGTTAGTTCGAGCTATAGTTGTTATAACAGGCCTTGCATCAATGCACTTTGGTATAGCAGTTTGGCGCGTGCACCAGTACCGCAAAACATTAATATAGGCTTGGGCATTGAATGATAGAAATCGGCAAACTGCTCGACTGTCAGCATACTTAGACGTTCATCATCAAATGGCAGATATTGATACGCTAGGTTTGCCTTTTCGGTGGCAGTCGCCAAATCGCAGCTATTAGGCTGTGTTTCTATTTCAGCATCGGGGCGAACATTAAGCACTGAGCGATAGCCAAGCTCGGCAATCTTAACGCATTGGCTTGGGTATATTTGCTTGTAAATCGTTAAATTATCGGTCATAAAATAGGTTCAGTTATATCTGTTAATATATATTTATTCTTGAAGGTTTGGCAAAGGGCATCAAAGGACTATAAATCAGTATTTTTGAGGCCGATTTCTAGGCCAATTGATTCCCTATTCAATAGGTCTAGCATAACACAGGCGCTATCATAGCGATATTGCGTTGTAGATGACAATAGTAATTGAGGGCGAGAAAAAACTAGTATTATGGCGATTCTGTTGTGGTCAAACTATGGATTACTTTAACGCATCGACAGCATCTAAAGTACTTAGATAGACTTGCCCTGATAGCTCGCTAATTAATGAAGTGTGACCAATGATGTCCATCACAGGACCTTTGATAAAGCTAAAATGTAAGCGCTTGTTCTGTAGCGCTAACTCGTGATTTAAAGTGCAAAGCATTTCTTGAGCGGTCAGATCTATGTGATTGACGGCGGCCATAATTAGTATGATTTCATTGGCATTAGGGTACTGCTGCATGGCATTGAGGATGCGTCGATGTACAGATTCACTATTACCAAAAAACAAACTCTCATCGATACGCAACATTAATAAATTATCAAAAGTCACTACATCATGGCGATTGATATTTCGAAAATGCCCTGTGCCATCCAACTGCCCAACGATAGCCACGTGTGGCTTACTCGACTGCCAAATAAGACTGGCGAATGACACCATCAGACCAATGACCAGACCAGTATTTAGCCCAAATATAAGCACACCGACAAACGCTGCCAAAAAGCTAGCGCCATCTAAGCGATCACGCTGCCATGCAGACTTTAAGGTCGCAATATCTATCAACCCGATAATAGAGGCCATGATAGTTGCACCTAACAATGCATAGGGTAGTGGAGCAAGCGCACTGCTAAAGGCTATTAGTGCGGCAATCATCACCAGTACGGTGACGAAACTGGCAAGTGGTGTCTTAGCACCTGAGTCGGCATTGATAGCAGTACGTGAAAAACCTCCTGCGACTGCGAAACTCTGGAACAGTCCACCAGACAGATTGGCCAGTCCAAGTCCAGTCAATTCACGATTGGCGTCAAAGCTCTCACCGCGTAAGCGAGCATAGGTACTGGCAACGGAACTGCTCGATACAAATACGATCAGTGCCATCAATCCTGCAGTCGGCAAAAGCTTCAGCGCTTCTTGTAGGTCTGAAATATGCGGCAACGTAAAGCTAGGCAGTCCTTGTGGAATACGTCCAATGGTCGCGACACCATGTGCGCTCCAATGCAGTGCCATACTAAGTACGATAGCGACGCCAAGTAAGATAAGCGGAAACAATCGCTCTGCCCATCTGGCATACGACGATGATAGCCACGACTGCCATATCCATTCACTTGCATAGCGATTGGCAGCCAACAGTACAAACGCGGTCACACCAATCGCTAAGGTCAGTGGGTGCAGCTGGCTAGCATAGCGCTGTATGGTAGACAAATACCCAATCAAGCTATTACCTGCGATCGGAATGTCTGTTAGATATTTGAGCTGACTTACAAATATAAGAACAGCTGCACCGCTTACAAACCCTGCGGACACACCGCGACTGATAAACTGCATGATCCAGCCGAGTCTTAACCTTCCTGCAATCCACAGTAAGGCACCTACCATCAATGCCAATAGACTTGCCATCAGTGCATATTGCTCTGATCCTTGTTCAGCATAGGGCAGTAGACCACTGGCTGTCATAATGGCGGTGATGGCAACTGGGCCTACGGCTTGTACGTTGCTAGAGCCGAGCCAAGCGTAGACGAGTACAGGTACAATTGCTGCATATAAACCATAGACAGGTGGAAGTCCCGCCAGCACTGCGTAGCCTAGGCTCTGCGGTATTACTAACACGCCCACTACTATGCCAGCGACTAGATCAGCCGGTAACGCTGTGAGCTGGTATTGACGCAGCCAAGATGGAATCAGACGAGCGACGATAGAGGACATATCAATCAATCACCGTAGTAAATAGCATAAGTAGTTAGACAAGGGCGGTACTATTCTGCTTTGGCACAAAAACGTTGATACAGCAGATCAAGTACCGCTAATGCATCCTCGCTTGCGATACTATAGTAAATTTGCTTGCCTTCACGGCGTGTGGCGACCAGCTCGTCTTTACGCAATATACCCAATTGCTGCGATAAGCTTGGCTGCCCAACCCCGACCAACTCTTCAAGCTCACCAACGCAATATTCACCTTGGGTCAATTGACAGAGAAGCAGTAGGCGATCAGGGTGCGATAGCGACTTTAATAATTGGCTGGCTTGTAGCGATGCTTGCTGCATTTGCTTTGCAAGATCGGCAGGTACTAAATCTGCAGTATCAGATGACACATCGTCAGTGGCACTGCGAGCAGGTGTACCTTCGGCTGAAATAGAAGTAGTCAGAACGAATTCCTTACATTAGATGGCAGTAAATGTCGTGAGGTTTCAAATAATATATAGTTGATTATCAATGATATCACGCTGTATATCAAGTTATCATTAATTACATTATATAAATTGATAAATTGTAAACTGGTTGTTATATTATAGACATCAGATAAGTCGTAGGAACACATTATATACGACTGACTACCATACTTAAGGGTCAATTAAAGATAAAAAATCCCTGTGATCGAAATATATATAAATAATTAAAGAGGCCACCATGCAAGTTCATTCTTTTTTAGATAGCGATACAGAAACCTATACTCACGTACTTGCTGATACCGAGCAGAAGCTTTGTGCCATTGTCGATCCTGTATTGAACTTTAATGCTAAGTCAGGCAGGACCAATACAAGTAGTGTGGATGAAGTAATCGAGTTTGTGCGTGAGCAGGATTGGACGCTCAAGTACATCATCGAGACCCATGCCCATGCAGATCATTTATCGGCAGCCATTCATGTGAAAGAAAGCCTTGGTGGACAGTTAGTCATCGGTCAGCATATCACCGAAGTACAAAAAATCTTTAAGCAAATTTTTAACTTTGATACCAGTTTCCACACTGATGCCAGTCAGTTTGATATTTTGACAGACGAGGGCGAGATCTTAGAGCTTGGCAACATTACGATCACCGCGATGTATGTACCCGGTCATACACGTGCCGATATGGCCTATCTGGCTGCTGACGATGAAAAAACCGTCGTATTCGTTGGAGATACGTTATTTGCGCCTGACGTGGGAACTGCTCGCTGTGATTTCCCTGGTGGTGATGCCAAAACGCTTTATCAGTCTATCCAAAAGCTGTTAGCACTCCCTGAAGATACCGTCATGTATCTGTGTCATGATTATCCGAGCAAAGGTCGTCAGCATTGCCCAACGACAACAGTAGCTGCGCAAAAACTAGAAAACATCCATGTCAAAGACAGTATAAACGAAGCAGAGTTTGTGCAGATGCGTGAGCGCCGTGATGCGACTTTAGACATGCCTCGCCTTATCATTCCTGCTGTACAAATCAATATCGATGCGGGAAATCTTCCAGAGGCAGAAGACAACGGTACGCGTTATTTGAAAGTACCTATTAACGCTTTGTAGTCAAGCTGCTACAAAAACGGCAAAACTATGATTAATCAACTATGAGTCAATAGTCGTTAACTTGATAGGATTTGACCTCAAATATTATTGCTTTTATTACTTCAAGGAATTTATTATGAAAGTTAATGTAGGTCGTACCGATAGGACACTACGTGTTGTGGCTGGTCTCATAATCATTGCTTTAGGTCTTTATTATCAAAGCTTATGGGGTGTCGTTGGCTTGATTCCTTTGTTTACTGGTTTATTCCGCTCATGCGCACTTTATTCGTTACTCGGTATCAATACGTGTAAGCGTCAGTCGTAAGCGTATTCATCTACTGTGTTTTTGTACAATCAATAGTAGACTAAAGGCAACGTTGAATATAGTGATGAGAGGTATATGAACCTTTATCAGCAGTATGTGCTGCCAAAAATGATCGATATCGCTTGCGGTAACGGTAGCGTGATGAAAGCGCGGTCTACAATCGTCCCGCAAGCATTGGGCAATGTGTTAGAGATTGGTATTGGTAGCGGTCTGAATTTACAGTTTTATGATGCCAAAAAAGTCTCTTCTATTATCGGTGTTGATCCAGCGTCTCAGATGCAGTCGCTCGTACGTAAGCGGGCAGCTGACACTGGCATTCCAGTTGAAGTGATAGCTGTCGATGTTGAAGGTATTCATGCCGATACTGACCAATTTGATACGATTGTGATGACCTTTACTTTGTGTAGTATTGATGATCCAGTAGCCGCGCTTCAAGAAATGGCACGTGTGCTAAAACCTAGCGGTCGTTTACTATTTTGTGAGCATGGACTGGCACCAGATTCTACTGTTGAGCGTTGGCAGCATCGATTGACGCCTTTTTGGAGGCCGATAGCGGGAGAATGTCATTTGGATCGTGATATTCCAGCACTTATCAGAAAAGGTGGTTTTATCATTGATGAGCTGAGCGAAGCATATTTGCCCGGTCCACGACCGATGAGTTATGTATATAGCGGCGTGGCACAGCAACTGGCATAAAAGATAAGACTAATTAACTGTGCTAGAATTATTTATATAATTAATCAACGTGATCAATCAATGCGACGACAACTATAACTACAGCAATCAACGTAAATTGTCTTCAGACAAAAACGTTCATCAAGAGTGTTTAAGATAACAAAATAATTAGAATAGGAATTAAAGAATGAGCGAGCAAAGTTTTCATTTAGTATGCCCACATTGCCAAGCAACCAACCGTGTACCTGCTGCACGATTGAGTGCTGCGCCACAATGCGGTAAATGTGGTCAGCCATTATTGACTGACAGTCCGCATGAACTAAATGCACAAACAGCTAACAAGGTTATCCAAAAAAATGATGTATTGACTGTCGTAGATTTTTGGGCGAGCTGGTGTCAGCCGTGTATTATGATGGCGCCAGAGTTTAAAACTGCTGCTAGCCAATTGCCACACGTGGTCTTCGCTAAAGTCCAAACGGATAAATACGAGCAGGCGGCCGCGCCTTACAATATTCGCAGTTTGCCAACAATGGTTGCTTTTAGAAATGGTAAAGAAGTCGCGCGACAATCAGGCGCATTACCAAGTCATCAAATCATCCAGTGGGTGCAAAGCTTGCAGTCGTAATATGAGCCGGATAAGACTGCTTATCATCCAAGTCCTCATGTTTTCTTATAAAAAACCGTAGCAATAAAAAAGCCAATATGCGATCTGCATATTGGCTTTTTTATTGTGTTATGCACTATCTTAGTTACTTAAATCGTTTTGCACTTGATCCAACTTATTCACCATAGATCTTGATGCCATTAGCAAAGCTACAACGCTGAATGCGTGCCGATTGGACAATGGCATCACGCTCACCGTAGAGGCGCGATAATTTTGCATCACGCGCTTTAGTATTGTTGCTTTTGCCCAGACCAAAGCTGATATTAGGCGAGATACCCCAGCGTCCGGCAGAGATGCCAACACCGACGCCTGATGCCGATAGCGTAGATTGCTCATTGCGTGCTGCTTCCACATAGCGGTTGACGCGAGTGTACTCTTGGCTAAGTGCTTGGCAATTATAATTTTGATAAGTACTTGGTGGTACGTATTGCGGGGTGATGTTACCAGTAGAGGCACAGCCTGAGAGCGCAAAAATGCCAGCTAGTAGTGTCGCTGTCGTAAACGTTTTCATAATGGCTCCAATAGGCTAATTGATTGTATTTATATCTATTTAAGATAGCAAAAGTAGCGCGATTAAGATATTTAAAATCCATCGATGATTAAAAATTTTCGTATCATGGCAACAAAATATCGACAGCTTTCTAAGACAGTTGCTTATTAAAACAAAAGAACGCTTATTAAAATAAGTTTGCTGGCTTGGCAAAGGCAAGTATCACAATACCGATATAAGCAACGGCAGCGATAAGGATACCTGTTTTTCTTTGCCCAGGTGTGGCATCAACCTTAAACGCTTTAATACTTGAGCTAATAGCAGCGATAAGTAAAATGATTTTGGCAAATACCCACTGTACAGGAGCATTGGCACCCATCAACTGCATTAGCATCGTCGCACCTGACAGGATAAGCAGGGCATAGATGATATGAGTGGCTATTTTGACCACACGTGGGGCGCGTCTATCTGCGCTAAGCACTAAATAGCTTTGATATAAAAATAGTACAACAGTCAGCGCTGCCATCAGCATATGTAGATGTTTCATTGAATATTGCTCCCTCTAAAACTACAGTATATAGGCTAATTTAAAATAATTAGTTGCGATCCAGGCATGGTCTACTATTTGTTTTGACCAGCACATAATGGACTCTCAGGGCTTTGACCTTGCCATTCTGTCGGAGTATAGGCATGGATAGCTAGGGCATGTACTTGACCGCCTTGTGAGGTGAGTAAAGGTGTGACTAAGCCATAGATAAGCTGGTGACGCCCGACCAATCGCTTGCCTTCAAAAGCATCGCTAACGATGGTAAGTTTAAAGTGGCTTTCTTTACCTTCAAAGTAACCTGCATGAGACATCGACTCATTGATCAGTTCGATATGCTGTGGCTTTAGCGCCTGTAATTCGGTATGAAGTGCGTCGGCAGTAGGTGTGGTACTCATAACAATCCTTCAATGTATTTTGTGCAATTATATTGGGCAATTTGCAAATAATATTTATTGGCATTATAGCAGACACAGTAAACGGTATAGAGTGCGATTACTCAGTCGACTAATTACAAACTCCACTAATTATTAGGCTTACCAATTATAGAAACTACAATGTCTGGCTATAATTAAAAAAGCAAAGCACAACGCTTTGGCTGTACTTTGCTTATATGATATCTAAATACGTACTGCTAAAGCATAAGAGTAACTGCTTATTAGCGGCTCGACTGTTGGTATAAAGGCGTAACTTTTGGCATCAATGACTGTAACTCTGCGATACGGCTGCTGCTTGATGGATGAGTGCTGAGGAATTGTGGTGGCTCACCTTGGCTTGCCTTTTGCATTTTTTGCCATAGGGTAATAGCTGCCTGAGGGTTGTATCCTGCACGTGCCATCAGCTCAAGACCAATTTGATCAGCCTCGCTTTCTTGAGTACGACTGTGGGGTAAGCTCAAGCCTAAATTACCAGCAGTACCTGCTAACTCAGCCTGCCCTTGCGATAAGCCAAATATACTAGCGGCAACACCAATGCCTGTCTGAGTAGCATATTCACGTGAGAGGCGTTCGCGTGAATGCTCACGTAAAGCATGAGAGATTTCATGCCCCATGATGGCAGCAATTTCATCATCAGTGAGGCTCAGACGATCAATGATGCCTGAATAAAACATTATTTTACCACCAGGCATAACAAATGCATTTAGCTCATCAGACTTAATAGTATGTACTTCCCACTGCCATTGGGCAGCGTCTGCACGATAAACCCCGACTTGACCAACCAAACGATTGGCGATGTTCTTTAAGCGGTTTAGTTGAGCCGTATTAGTATCTAATAAGCCCTTTGATTTGGCATCTTGTAATGTTTGAGCATAGCTTTGGGCAGATAGCTGTAATACTTGCTCGCTAGAGACTAATAAGAGCTGCTGACGATCGACACCAAGTGCACCTGTACTGGTCGTGCTACTACAGCCAGTCAAGGTCAATGCTGACAATGAGGCAGCCATTACTGTTGTGGTTAATAACTTTTTCATAAAAATATCCTCTCTATAAAATGGAAAAACGCAAAATCAAACAAGTTTAAAAATGGTACAGCAGATGTTGGGGGCATGTTTATTAATTTTTCAGTAGCGTTCATTCATCTACTTAAATAGTAAAAGTTTACCTTAACTGTCATTGGGCATAAGTATAATAATGTTAAGCACTTAAAGCCAAGATAGAAAAAGTAACAATAAAGCGCATGATTGTAAGTGCAGTATATTGTGTTGAGGCAAAATAGTGATTTTTTCTTAAATGAGTGTTTTATGTCCATAATGAAGCTAAGAGAAGTGAAAGCTTAGACTTAAAGCTCTGCAATTAATGTGAAATATTTTTAATTTAGTTAAAATTAATTCCTGTTTTTAAATCAATTGCTTATGTTGAATCGCCTTATAAAAAAGGTGTTTAGCTAAAAATATTAGGAACAAATTTTAAAAAAGGTGTTGACACCCACAGAATATTTGCTAAAATAGCCAGCCTATCGAGACGGAGTAGTTGTTAACAACGCTACGAATTGATAATAAGCGGGAATAGCTCAGTGGTAGAGCATAACCTTGCCAAGGTTGGGGTCGAGAGTTCGAATCTCTTTTCCCGCTCCAAATATGGCTTGAAAAAGCTCAAAAAGCCTCACTTCACAGTGAGGCTTTTTTTTATGTGTAAAATCTGTCCTAAGTCAGATGATAGTGGAGATATAGAAAGTAATAATTAAAGCTAACTATAAGCAAGACAGAAATGATTAATATTGAAAAGCAGGTGCGCACACCTTAATACCTGAACGAATTAAACCTATCAGCAACATAAGAGCGTCCAATGCCACCAACCCCCCTCACCATAATCAGCGCCAAGCTTGCCTTTATCATATCTACCATCGTCATCGGTATCATGGGCATCACCATGATCGGCTTTGGCTGGGTACCGCATCTGTCTCTTATCTTAGCTATTTGTGTGCTACTGGCTATTGGTATGGTTAAAGGACTTAGCTTTGATGACATGCAAGCACAGATGGCCTCAGGTGTCATGCGTGGTATCGGTGCTATCTACCTGTTCTTCTTTATTGGTCTTATGGTGGCAGCTCTCATGATGTCTGGCGCTATCCCTACGCTCATGTATGTAGGCTTTCAGCTGATCTCACCTGAGTACTACTATATTTCTGCCTTTGTACTGACCTCGTTTATTGGTATTGCATTGGGTAGTAGTTTAACGACGGCTGCCACTCTGGGTGTAGCTTTTATTGGTATGAGTAACGCCTTTGATGCTAATGTGGCAATAGCAGCAGGGGCAGTGGTATCAGGCGCGTTCTTCGGTGATAAGATGTCTCCCTTGTCTGATACTTGTACTATTGCGTCTTCTGTAGTTGGTATTGATCTGTTTGAGCACATACGCAATATGATGTATACGACAGTACCTGCATGGATACTGACAGTTATCTTATTTTGGATGTTTTCAGGACAGACGTCAGGCTCTGATCTCGGCCAAGTAACCATACTACAAGGTCAGCTGATAGACAGTGGGTTGGTACATGGGTATTCGGTATTACCCTTTGTCGTATTGGTAGGATTAGCACTGTTTCGGGTTAATGCGATCTATACGATTATCTGTACGATTGCCGCGGCACTCATCATTACTTATGTACACAGCTCACCAAGCTTTGGACAATTGGGCGGCTATCTGTTTGCAGGCTATGCCCCTGCTGAGTCATTAGAGTTGGGTGAAGTAGGTGGTATGCTGTCACGCGGCGGTGTACAGAGCATGTTCTTTACTCAAGCGATTGTGATATTAGCATTAAGCTTGGGCGGGTTGTTAACGGCACTAGGGATTCTGCCAGCACTGCTGTCTGGTATTAAGGATACACTCACGACATCAGGACGGGCTATCTTTGCGGCAGCGATGTCGGCACTGAGTATCAATGTGCTGATTGGTGAGCAGTATTTGAGTATTCTATTATCAGGTACGGCCTTTCGTTCAACGTTTGAGCGCTTGCATTTACATCCTAAGAATTTGTCGCGGACGATTGAGGATGCAGGAACGGTGATTAATCCATTAGTACCGTGGAGTGTGTGCGGGGTGTTTATCAGTCAGGCGCTAGGGGTGCCGGTATTAGATTATCTGCCTTATGCGTTCTTCTGTTATTTGTCACTGCTACTGACGCTACTATTTGGCTTTACGGGACTGACGATTAGTAAGAGTGATGGAGAAGTGGATAGCATGAAGACTGCTGAGTTGTGATAAGCAGCAAGCGATAAAAAAGGTGGAGCTAATATTAGCTCCGCCTTTTTTTATGAACATATTTATTGATGTATTTGCTTTCAATATGACGCGTGTTTGCTAGGATATCTTAGATATATTGCTGTAATCGCACAGTATGCTTGCGTAAATTTTGAAGAATTATCTTCCAATGAGCAGTTGAGTGGTGTTTTTATCGTTCTAATCAGTACTTTGATTGATGGTATAACTTATAGTCTTTATGTTTTTATAAATTGAATTTTTAATCAACTATATTTTTGCATGTTATATCAAAATATTTATCGAAGAGGATGTAGTACTTTCTATGCATAAAACCTAAATTTTAGCTTCTATACTTCTAAATTAAATATTCTTATGTCTTTATAAAATTCAAAGTCAAAAATATAAATTTCATGCTCTAAAGTATAATCATTATCGATTCGTGTTGCTTTTCATACTCAGTGGTCGTTATTTACCCCTGAGTGGT